>CALAQT010000343.1 GCA_937888775.1 uncultured Actinomycetes bacterium
GGTTCTCCGGCGACCCGGTCAGGATCCAGGTGCGGGCCACAGGTCGATTGTAGGCGCCTGGCCGGGGGTAAATCCCCCTGGCCGCCGATTCCCCCAAGCCACGGGCGATCCCCGGACCGCGGACGCCCGGGTGATTCGCCCCCAGCCGAATCACCCAATGACAAATCGCCCCCCGGGCGATTATTCACTCATAGGATCGGGATGTCCTGTACCTCGGCCGGCTCGGCGCGCTGGCGCTCTGAGCGTTCTAGATACCAGTCGATCAGGGCCCTGAGCGCCATCAGGAGCTCCCGCAGGGCCTCGGCGATCCGGCGCTGGAGCTCAGGCGGGATCAGATCGCGCACGGCGTGCAACGCCAGGTCCAGCAGTTCGAGGTCGCCCGGCCCGCGGCCTTCGCCGGCTTCGACCTTGCCCGGGTCAGCCGGCGTCTGCCAGCCGGCCGGCGGCGGCTTGCGGGTCGCGCTGGCGGCGGCCTCGGCGATCAGCCGCTCGGCGGCGTCAGAGGCCCGGTCCAGGCGCTGCTCCAGGCGCCGGAGGGCATCCTCGCCAGACTCCGGCTCAGCGGGTTTCTTGGGCTCGGTCCCGGGGGGAACATGGCTCTTGGGGGGCTCGGGCCCCGGGGGATCATTGCTCTCCATCGAAGCTGATCTCCAGCGCGCCGTCCTCGAATGTCGCCGCGGTTGGACGCAGGCCGGCGAGCGCGGGGGGCAGCATGATAGTTCGCCGCTGGCCGTCCACCCCGACGATCAGCTCGGGGCCGATCTTCTTCAGCGAGATCTCGCCCTTGCTGGCGAACGGGAGCGCGAGCCGCAGGCGGGCTCCGGTCTCCGAGACAGTCAGCTCCTGTGTGAGCGCGGTGTGCATGACTTCCGCAGGCTCGTGGGCGCAGAACAGCGCGTCCGCGAGGCGATCGAGCATCTCGGGCCCGACGACCTCCTGCTCGAAATAGGGCGCGCACAGCACCGGGACGGGGGAGAAGGCGGAGTTCACCCGCTCCAGATGCTGCTCCTGCAGTCGCCGCCAGTCGGCGAAGTAATCCCCCACACCCGGCGGGAACAGACGATTCACGATCACGGCGTCCGTCAGGTATCCGTACAGATTCAGATAGGTGAACGTGCGCATCGCCTCCCCGATCACCATCTTGTCCGGGTTCATCACCAAGCGGATCGTGCAGTGCTCGCGGTCGCGGAGGATCTCGTTCATCGCGATCAGGTTCTGCGACAGCCGCTGGATGTCGGCGAACACGGCCTGGCTGGGCAACGGGATGTCCAGCAGCGATCGGGCGATCGGCCGGGCCGCGGCCAGGATCTGGCGCTCGAACGGGAACACCTTTTCGATCCACCAGCGGGCGACATCGGGGAACGACAGCAGTCGCAGCGTCTCGCCGGTCGGCGCGCAGTCGACGATGATCGTGTCCCATTCACCTGATTGGTGGTGGGCCTGGAGGCGTAGCAGCGAGAACAGCTCGTCCATGCCCGGCGGGACGGTCAGCTCCTGCGCCGAGATCCGGTCCACGCCACGCTCGACGAACAGCTGTCCGAGCCATTCCTGCACCCCGGACCAATGGCGTTCCAGCTCCTCCTGGGCCTTGACCTCCTGACCCCACAGCCGCCCGTCGACTTCGACCGGCTCGCCACCGAGCTTGACCCCGAGCGACTCCGAGAGGCTGTGCGCGGGATCGGTGGAGATCACCAGCGTACGCGCCCCCGCGGCCGCGCAGCGACGGGCCGTGCAGGCGGCCACAGAGGTCTTGCCCACACCGCCCTTGCCGGTGTAGAGGATCGTACGCGGGGCCATGGCGGGCCGAGTCTACGAGGCCCGGACGGGACCCGCCCGCTGGCCTGGAGCGCCGGGCGATTAGCGTGTTGCCGTCAGGTTCTCGGTCACGGCGTCAAACTCGGCAGCGCGGGTACCGCTCAGCCGTCGCTCGGCCGCCAGCGCGGCGGCGAAGCTGGCGCTGTATCCGAGGAAGGCGGTGCGCGTGATCGCGTGCGAGCGATACAGCCGCGCTGCTGGGAAACACCGCCAGGCAGAGCAGGCCAAGCAGGCGCCTACGCACAGATCCGATGCTACATTCGCGCCAGAGTCCGCGCTATCGCTGAGGAGGATGTTTCATGCACCGACGGATCAGGGGCCTGCCCCAGCTGGGGCTGATGATCGCCGTGATCGCGCTCGCGGCGGGGCTGTCCGCATGCGGCACCAGCAGCAGCGGCTCGGGCGGCGAGAGCGCGTCAACGCTGCTCAAGCAGACCTTCACTGGAACCCACCATGTCAACAGCGGCAACCTCAGCCTGAACCTGACCGTGGACCCGTCGGGCTCCGCCACGCTCACGGGCCCGATCTCGATCAGCTTCGGCGGACCGTTCCAGACGCGCGGTCCGGGCAAGCTGCCGGCCGAGGACTTCACCATCAGCGTCAGCGCGCTCGGTAAGAGCGGCTCGATTGGGCTGCTGTCGACCGGCACGGCCGGATATGTGACCCTTCAGGGAACGAGCTACCGCTTGCCGGCCGCGACCTTCCAGAAGCTGGCCTCGAGCTTCTCGCACATCTCCTCCTCCGGGTCGTCATCGGGCTCGACGACGCTCTCTTCACTCGGGATCAACCCGCTTGAATGGCTCACCAACCCGACGATCGTCGGCAACGAGGCTGTCGCCGGCGCTCAGACCACCCACATCCGGGCCAATGTGAACCTGGCGGCGCTGCTCGTGGACGCCAACAAGCTCCTGGCCAAAGCGGTCTCGGCGGCAGGCTCGACGAAGATCCCGACCGCGATCTCACCGGCCACCCGACGGCGGATTGCCAGCGAGATAAAGAGCCCGAGCGTCGACGTGTGGACCGGCAACAGCGACAAGACGCTGCGCAAGCTGGAGATCAACCTCAGCCTGCCGGTGTCCGGCAGCGCATCCACCACGCTGGGCGGTATGAAGAGCGCCGCACTTGGCCTGACCTTGCAGTACGCGGATCTCAACCAGCCCCAGACGGTGGCTGCTCCGACCAACGTCCGGCCGTTCACCGAGTTCGAGGCCAAGGTCCAATCCTTCGTCGGTGAGCTGCAGAGCGCGTTCGGCAGCGGAACCGCCTCCACTGGCTCGACCGGATCCACCGGCTCGACCGGATCCACCGGCTCGACCGGATCCACCGGCTCGACGGGATCCGCCGCCAAGGTCCAGGGCTACAGCCAATGCATCCAGCAGGCCGGCACCGACGTCACCAAGATGCAGAAGTGTGCCTCGCTGCTGAACGGCTGACCGGCCGGTAGTCGGCGCAGGGATTCGGCGGCGCCGATCGGCCCCCGCCCGACCGGCGCGGGGCTAATCCTCGCGCCCGACCTCCTGGTCGTCCTGTTCGAGCTCGTCGGGCGTCTCATCGCCGTCATCCTCGGCCGCCCCCGGGTGATAATGAACCTGGAAGGCCTCCAGCAACTCGTCGCGACGGTTCTCCTCGACCGGGACCTCGTCGGAGATCAGGACCCAGTCAGCCCCCTCGAACTCCTCCATGTTGAAGATCTCGGCATCGAGCTCTGGTGAGTCGTCGACGACGACGAGCACCTCCGTCTGGGGATTGAAGTAGGTCCCCGGGCGGATCAGGAGCTCATCGATCTCAAAGCGGCGCGGATCGGTCATCGGCGGGCAGCCTAGCGGGAATTGCACCGCTCGCCAATGCCACCCTCAGATTCCGCTCAATCCGGCGATTTCTCGCTCGATCTCGGTCTCGACGTCGAGCGGGGCCTTGCCCGCGCGCATCCGCCGGTGATTGCGGGCCACGACGAGGTCACGGATCTCTGACCGCAGCTCAGGATCGACCTGCGGAGCGGTGAGGTGTCTCAGCTCGGCCTGGACGTCCACCGGCGCCTCGCCGCGCCGCAACCGGCGGGCGTTGCGCGCCTCCAGCAGCTGCTGGATCTCCAGATCGCGCTCCAGCCGCGAGGCCTCGGGGCTGTGACCCGCCCGGGCGCCCGCGCGCGAATGGTCGGTATCGCGGACGAGGTGATTGCGGCCGTACTCCTCCCACGTCTTGCCGCTGAAGAACAGGCCGGCCAGGGCGGCGAGCAACCCGACGCCGCTGACCACCCACACGACGGTGCCGAAGGCCTGCTGCATGATCAAAGTGTTGCGCACCGGCCCTGCCCAGCGCCAAATCTCTGCGTGCCGGGACGAACCAATGCCTGGTGCGGACGCTGTCCGATGGGGTACCCTTCTCACCAACGGGATTGACTGACTAGTCAATCTATTCTCAAGGAGCAATCCACCGTGGTTGATTTCACGCTCACTGACGAGCAGCAGAGCATGCGCGAGATGGCGCATGATTTCGCCGAGAAGGAGATCCGGCCGGTCGCGTGGGACTACGACCGCGACGGCACGTGGCCCGCGGAGATCATCGAGAAGGCGTGGGAGTTGGGCTTGATGAACGGCCACCTCCCGTCCGAGTACGGCGGTGCCGGCCTGGGCTACCTGGACGGCGCGATCATCGAAGAGGAGATCGCCTGGGGCTGCTCAGGGATCGGCACCTCGCTCACCTGCAACGGTCTGGCCACCGCACCGGTCGCGCTGGCGGCCTCCGAGGAGCTCAAGAAGGAGTACCTCGGCCGCCTCAGCGAGGCGCCGCTGCTGGCCTCGTTCTGCCTGACCGAGCCCGACGCGGGCTCCGACGTCTCCGCGATGAAGACCAACGCCGTCCGCAAGGGCGACAAGTGGGTCATCAACGGCTCCAAGTGCTTCATCACCAACGGCGAGTACGCCAACTGGTACACGGTCTACGCCAAGACCGACAAGGATGCCGGCCACCGCGGCATCTCCTGCTTCATCATCCCCCGCGACGCCGGCGTGGTCGTCGACAAGCATGAGGACAAGATGGGTCAGCGCGCGTCCAACACCGCGACGATCTCCTTCGACGACGTCGAGATCCCCCTCGATCACCTCGTAGGCGAGGAGAACAAGGGCTTCAAGATCGCGATGATGACGCTTGACCGTACGCGCCCGGCCGTGGCGGCGATGGGCGTTGGCGTGGCGCGCGCGGCGATGGAGATGGCGATCGCGTACTCCAAGGAGCGCGTCCAGTTCGGGGTGCCGATCGCGATGCACCAGGCGATCCAGTTCATCATCGCCGACATGGCGACCAAGGTCCACCTGTCACGCCTGGCCACCTGGAACTCGGCGGTGCTGCTCGACCAGGGCAAGCGCAACACGCTGGAGTCCTCGCACGCCAAACGCTTCGCGGCTGACACCGCGATGGAGGTCACGACCGATGCCGTGCAGGTCTACGGCGGGTATGGCTTCATCAAGGAGTACAAGGTCGAGAAGCTGATGCGCGATGCCAAGATCCTCCAGCTGTATGAGGGCACCGCGCAGATTCAGCGCCTGGTGATCGCCCGTGAGACGCTGCTCCCCCGCCGCGTCGAGCAGCCGGCCACCGCAAGCGTCTAACTCCCGCGACACGGATAGATTCGAAATGGGGCCGCCTGCCGGCGGCCCTTTTTTTCAGCGGCGCTCGCGCCGGCCGCACCTGTTCGCGCCCCCGGCCGCACACCGAGGCGGCTGCGGCCGCACACCGAGGCGGCTGCGGCCGCACACCGAGGCGCCCCGGCGGCGTGAGTCTTGCCCCGGCTGGCCGGAGTTCCGTCCAACCCCGCTGCTTGACTGATCGCAGGATGAAATACCTGTCGATCGCCACGCTCATCGCCGTCGCGTGCTTGGCGGCCGGCGGAGGCGCGCTGGCCGGCGAGCAACCGGTCCTCACCGCCCCCGCGGCCACCGCCCGGGCGGGCGCGGGAGCTCTGGTCACGAGCACCGCGAGCTCCACGGTCGTCCAGCGCCAGCCGCGTCCGGGGTCCTGTCACGCCCGTGGAACCGGCCTGTTCTCGCTTCCGGACCCGGTTGCACGCCGGGGGCGATCGACCCAGCGGTCACGCAGGCCGACATCGCTGCGACGATCTGCCACACCGGCTACACCGAAACGGTCCGTCCGCCGGAGTCCGTCACCGAAGCCGAGAAGCGCGCCAGCCTGCACGCCTACGGCGATCGCCGGCCGCTGCACTACTACGAGTACGACCACCTCGTTCCGTTGGAGCTCGGCGGTGCCCGCAACGATGTCCGCAACCTGTGGCCCGAGCCCGGCACAAGCCCCAATCCCAAGGACGAGCTCGAATACCGCCTCGGCACTCGCGTCTGCGACGGCGAGATGAAGCTGGCCGCCGCACAACTGGCGATCGCCCACAACTGGGTGGCCGCCTACCACCGCTACGTCGGCGGGTAATCGCCCACAGCCTTGCTTGCCAGTCCCTGGCCTCGGTGCGATCCTTCGGGTCTGTTCGATCGATTCACCGAGTCAGCCCGCCGGTCGGTGGTCCTAGCGCAAGAGGAAGCGCGTGGGCTCAGGCACAGCCACATCGGCACCGAGCACCTGCTGCTTGGCTTGCTTCGCCTGGAGGAAGGCCTCGCTGCGCACGTGCTCGGGTCGCTTGGCGTCACGGTTGAGCGCGCGCGCGACCAGGTGGTGCGGATCGTCCGCTCCGGCGAGGAAGTCACCTCCGGCCAGATCCCGTTTACGGCGCGCGGCAAGAAGGTCCTGGAGCTCGCGTTGCGCGAGGCGATCGGCCTTGGCACCAACGCCGTCGGCACCGAGCACATCCTCCTCGGGCTGGTGCGGGAAGGCGAGGGTGTCGGCGCGCGGGTTCTGCGCTACTTCGATGCTGACGCCGGGAAGATCCGCAGCGCAGTCGTCCGAGCGGTCTCCGATGCCGGCCCGCCGGCCTTCGAAGTCACGCCGCCGTCCTCCCGAACGTCGCCGCGGCACACGTCGGGGTTTGAGCAGGGAATCCACGTCGTCCCTGCCAGTGCCCTGCGCAGGGTCCTGAGGGGCGCAGCGGCACGGGCGCTTGATGACGATCGCTCGGAGATCGAACTGAGCGACGTCCTGCTCGCGTTCACCGGTGACACCAGAACCGCACGGATGTTCGCGACTCTCGGGGTTGACGAAACCGCGTTGCGTGAGGCGATCGAGCGCGACCGCGCGCCCAGGGAGCCGCCCGGGGCGGCGGCCGAAGCCTGACGGTCGGCCGATTACGTCGACGTGGAATGGCCCTCGGGGCCATTCCACTCATTCGGTGCTACTGAACTCCCAGATCGCGATCGCCAGCATCACCAGGCCCAGGGCGGCAATCACGCCGGCCTCCAGCAGCCCCGGTACGTGCCAGCCCCACCAGGTCACGCCAGGGTCAAGCGCGTGACGGGCCAGCGGGGAAACGGTCAGGTGGTTGAAGACCAGCCGGCGCATCGGATCCACGGCATAGGTGAGCGGGTCGAGCCGGTTGAGCACCGCCAGCCAGCCCGGCAGCCCGGAGACCGGAAACAGCGCGCCGGAGATGAAGAACATTGGCATCACGATCATCTGCATGACGCCCATGAACGACTGCATCTGCTTGATCCGCACGGCGATCATCACCCCAAACGCGGTGATCGAGAACGCCAGCAGCAGCTGCAGCCCGAAGATTTCCAGGATCAGCAGCGGGTCATAGGGGACGTGCACGAGTCCGGCCAGGCAGATCACGATCACGCCCTGGAAGCTGGCCACGGTCGCGCCGCCGAGGCACTTGCCGATCACGATCGAGCTCCGGCGCACGGGCGCGACCATCATCTCGCGCAGGAACCCGAACTCCCGGTCCCAGACGATCGAGGCGGCTGAGAACATCGCCGTGAACATGACCGCGATGCAGAGGATGCCCGGGTAGATGAAGGTCTTTAGCTGGACGCCGTGGGTGCCTGCCCTGGCCAGGCCCTGGAGCCCCGACCCGAGCACGAACAAGAACAGCAGCGGCTGTACAAGTGAGGTGATCATCCGTATCCGGTCGGCACGGAAGCGGATCAGCTCCCGCCGCCACACGATCCTGATCGCGCGCAGCTCGGAGGCAAAGCTGCGCTTGGGGACGCTGACGCGGACGATCTGATGCCCGCCGGTGCTCGGTCCCTGCTCAGCGGTCCGCGGCGGGCGGTCGGTGGCGGTACTCATCTTCTGCCGCTGCTCATCATCTGCATCATCACGCGATTGCGGTGCTTGGACTGGTCCTCCTCGGCGTCGCGGATCGTGCTGCCCGTGAAGGACATGAACACGTCGTCGAGCGTCGGCCGCGATACGCTCACCGACCGGATCGGCAGCCCCAGCTCCGCAAACAATCGCGGCACGAACTCCTCGCCCGATGGCACGCCGAACGTCACGGCGCCCTCGGCGATCACCGCCTCCAGCCCGAACTTGTCGGAGATCGCCGCGATTGCCGCCTGGTCGTCGTCGGTGAGGATCGAGACGCGGTCGCGGCCGACACCCGCCTTGAGCGTCTCCGGCGCGTCCAGCGCAACGATCTGCCCGTGATCCATGATCGCGATCCGGTCACACCACTCGGCCTCGTCCATGTAGTGCGTGGTCATGAAGATCGTGATCTCCTCGCGCTCTTGTAGCTCACGGATGTAGGTCCA
>CALAQT010000344.1 GCA_937888775.1 uncultured Actinomycetes bacterium
TCTTCACCGCCCCGTTCCTGCACGTCAGCTTCCAGCATCTGATCGACAACACGGTTCCGTTCGTGTTCATGGGCGTGATCATCGCGCTGCGCGGCGCCGTCCGGCTGGCGCTGGTGACGCTGATCGTGATCGTGATCGGGGGCCTGGGGACGTGGCTGATCTCACCCGGGAACGAGTCCACCGTCGGCGCCAGCGGCGTCGTGTTCGGCTACGCCGCCTACCTGTTCACGCGCGGCGTGTTCAACCGCAGCCTGCTGGAGATCCTGACCGCGGTCGTGGTCGGCGTGGTCTGGGGCGGCGCGCTGCTCTCCAGCCTGGTGCCGCATACCGGCATCTCCTGGCAGGGCCACGCCTGCGGGGCGATCGGCGGCGTCGCCGCGGCGTGGTGGCTGTCGCCCGGGCACGCGGGCCGCCGCTCCATCTCTGCTCTGTCTGAGTAGCCTGCCGGCCACGGTGAGGATCTTCTCCGGCATCCAGCCCACCGGGCGAAAGCACCTGGGCAACTACATCGGCGCGATCACCCAGTACGTCGCCGGCCAGGATCGCGGCGAGGCGATCTACTGCGTCGTGGACCTCCACGCGACCACCGTCGCCTACGAGCCGGCGGGACTGCGCGAATCGGTCTACGACACGGCCGCGACGCTCCTGGCGGCCGGGCTTGAACCCGAGCGGTGCATCTTCTTTCGCCAATCCGACGTGCTGGAACACACCGAACTGGCCTGGATGCTGTCCAGCGTGACCGCGTTTGGCGACCTGGGCCGGATGACCCAGTTCAAGGACAAGGCCGGCGCCCAGCGCGAGCTGGTCTCGGCCGGCCTGTTCACCTATCCGGTGCTGATGGCCGCCGACGTGCTCGCCTACCGCGCCGATGACGTGCCCGTCGGCGACGACCAGCGCCAGCACGTGGAGCTGATGCGCGACATCGCCGAGCGTTTCAACGCTCGTTTCGGCGACACGCTGGTGGTGCCCGCGGCGCGGATCCCCACCGTCGGGGCGCGGATCATGGATCTGCAGTTTCCCGAGCGCAAGATGTCGACCACCGGCGGCAGCGAGCAGGGGACGGTATACGTCCTCGACGAGCCCGCCGCGGTGGTCAAGAAGCTGCGCTCGGCGGTCACCGACTCCGGTCGTGAGGTCCTACGCGCGCCCGACAAGCCGGGCGTGACGAACCTGATCGAGATCCTGGCCGCCGTCGACGGCAGCTCCGCGGAGGATGTCGAGCGCCAGTTCGACGGCCACGGCTACGGTCCGTTCAAGTCGGCAGTCGCCGAGGCTGTGGTCTCCTACCTGGCGCCGGTGCGCGAGCGCTACCAGGCGCTGCGCGCCGACGAGGCAGAGCTTGAGCGGCTGCTGGCCGTCGGCGCCGACAAAGCCCGTCAGATCGCGGCCGACACGCTGTTGGACGCGCGTGCGGCGATGGGGGTGGGACCGGTCCGACCCCGCAGCTAACGTCTGCGGCGTGCGCCTGGCCAATCTGGAATTGGACCTCGACGTCTTCGTTGGGCCGTTTGACCTGCTGCTGACGCTGATCCTGCGCGAGGAGGTCGACCTGCTGGAAGTCGGGCTGGCCGAGGTGGTGATCGCCTACATCGACCATCTGGAGCGCCGCGGCGAGCTCGATCTGGACGCCGCGACCGAGTTCCTGGTGTTGATCGCCGCTCTGCTGGAGCTCAAATCGCGCCTGCTGCTGCCCGGCGAGGAGATCGAGGAGATCGAGCTCGATCCCGGCGAGGCGGCCGAGGAGCTGCTGGCACGGCTGCTCGACGCCCAGCGCTACCACGCCGCCGCCGAGCATCTGCGCCAGGCGCTCCAGGCCCAGCACGGTTACCGCTTCCGCTCGGCGCCGCTGCCGCCGTGGCTGCGCAAGGCCTCGCTGGCGGACGCGGTCGCGGTCTATGACCCGGCGACGCTCGCGGCGGCCCTGGGCGGTCTGCTGCAAATTCCTCCGCCGGTCGACGTCGGCCACATCGCGGTGCCCAAGGTGACCGTCGCCGAGCGCCTTACGCACCTGCGAGCCCTGTTGCGCAGCGGCAGCTTCACCTTCGACGAGGCGGTCTCGCAGGCTGACCGGGTGACGGTGGCGGTGACCCTCTACGCGCTGCTGGAGCTCTACAAGCAGGGCGAGGTGACCTGGACCCAGGCCGAGCCGTTCGCCGAGATCGTGGTATCTCCCCCCGAGAGCGTGGCGTTGCCCCAGCCGGCGCGTGATGGGGAGATGGCAATCGGAGTTGCCGTTGTCTCGCCGCCAGCTGCGGCGGAGTCACGCCGGCCGTACGCCGGGGCGATACCAACGCGCAACTCCCGGGGTCCGGCTGACGACGGCGACAGGCGGGTCGCATGACCGAGGAACTCGAACAGACGCTGGAGGCCCTGCTGTTCCTCAGCGCGGCGCCGGTCACGCCCGACGCGCTGGCCGATGCCACCGGCTCGGAGCTGCACGAGGTGGTCACGGCGCTGGAGCGCCTGCGCGAGCACTACGAGTTCGAACGTCGCGGGCTGGTGCTGCGCGAGCTGGCCGGCGGATTCGTGCTCTCAAGCCATCCCGACGCAGAAGCCGCCGCGCGGCGCCTGCTGGCCCGGCCGCGCACGCCGCCGCTCAGCCCCGCCCAGGCGGAGACGCTAGCGATCGTGGCGTACCTGCAGCCGGTCTCCCGGCCGGAGGTCGCGCGCATCCGCGGGGTCAGCGCCGAATCCGCGGCGGCCACGCTGCTGGAGCGCGGCGTGATCGAGGAGGCCGGGCGCTCGCAGTTCGGCGCGGTCCTGTACCGCACGACCGAGCTGTTCCTGCGCCTGTTCGGGCTGGCGTCGCTCGACGATCTGCCCGACATCAGCGTGTTCAACCCCTCGCCGGAGCTGGAGGAGGAGCTGCGCGAGCGGCTACTTCGAGCCGGCGAGGCACGCTCAGGTGCCTGAGCGGCGAAAGGGGCCGGCGACTGAGCGGCTACTGCGAGCCGGCGAGGCACGCTCAGGCGACTGGGCGGCGACTGAGCGGCGACCGGGCGGCGACCGGGCGGCGACCGGGCGGCGACCGAGCGGCGACTGAGCGGCGACTGAGTGGCGACTGAGACGCCCGGCTCTCGCGCCTCGCTACCGTATGGCCGCGTGTTGGGGCGCGGCCGGCGCCGCCTTCTCAAAGCATGACGCCTTCCCACACCATCCCGTTCCGGTACCGGCTGCTGATGCTGATCGCCGCCGCGTGCCTGCTCGCGCTCACCGGGGCGGCCGGCCGCGCCAGCGCGCAGGCCGCCAACCCGTTCGACGTGGAGGTGGTTCAGACCAACGCCGACCTCTCCCAAACTCTGACCCACTTGCCCGATCTGGAGTTCGGCCGTGCCCCGGTGGCGAAGCTGCCGGCGATCGCAGTCAACGCCGGCGTCCGCTACCAGACGGTGGGGGGTTTCGGCGCGGCGATGACCGATACCTCGGCCTGGCTGATCGAGCGTGAGCTGCCCGCCGCCACGCGCGATGCGCTGATGAACGAGCTGTTCGGCGCCACCGGCATCCACCTCAACTTCGTGCGGGTGCCGATGGGAGCGTCGGATTACACCTCTAATGGCCGGCCCTACACCTATGACGACATTGCGCCCGGCCAATCGGACCCCTCGCTGACGCATTTCTCGATCGCGCACGACCAGGCCTACATCCTCCCGGCCCTGCGTGAGGCGCTGGCGATCAATCCCCAGACTGAGTTTCTCGCCAGTCCCTGGACACCGCCCGCGTGGATGAAGGGCAACAATTCGCTCGGTAACGTCGGTGACCTCGGCACCCTGAAGGCCACGGCCTACGGGCCGTGGGGCGAGTACTTCGTCAAGTTCATCCAGGCCTACCATCAAGCTGGCATCTCGATCGGCGCGGTCACGCCCCAGAACGAGCCCGCCAACGCCACCACCTACCCCGGGCTCAACTTCGCGGCGGGCAGCGAGGCCAACTGGATCGCGCAGGACCTGGAGCCGTCGCTGAGCCGGGCCGGGCTGCATCCGAAGATCTACGGCAACGACCTCGGCTGGGGGCCGAATACGAACGCGTATGCCAGCACCGCCGTGTTCGGGCGGGCGGGCAGCCTCCTCAACGGGATCGCCTGGCACTGCTATTTCGGCGCTCCCGGCGTGATGAACGAGTTCCGCCAGGCCGCGTCGCGCCTGGAACAGATCGTGGACGAGTGCTCGCCGGGCGGGATCACCCCAACCCCCACGTCGGAGATCGTGATCGCGTCGCTGCGTGACTGGGCCAGCACCGTCGCGCTGTGGAACCTGGCGCTCGATCCCCGCGGCGGGCCGGTGCAGGTGCCCAACACCGGCTGTCCCGCCTGCGTCGGCCTGGCGACGATCAACGAGGGCAACAAGACGGTGTCGCTGCGCCGCAGCTACTACCAGCTGGGCCAGGCCAGCGCCTTCGTGGCGCCCGGAGCGCAGCGGATCAAATCCGAGCATTTCGTCTCCTACGTCTACCCCCGCTCGGGGGTCAACGTGGCCACGCCCGGACTGGACGACGTGGCGTTCAAGAACCCGGACGGGAGCATCGTGCTGGTCGCCTACGACAACTCCGCGGCGGCGATCCAGTTCGCCGTCAAATGGAACGGCAGCTCATTCAGCTACCAGCTTCCGGCGCAGGCGACGGCCACATTCGTCTGGGACCGCCCCTGAGCGGCGCTCGCGGGGCTACTCCGGGGCGCGGCCTGCGGTGGGCGGGTGCCGGGGGTCCGGGGCGCGGCCTGTGGTGGGGGTCCGGGGCGCGGCCTGTGGTGGGCGCGCCCAGGTTTTTGTGGGTCTCCGGTCGATTTGGGGGTGACTCAGTGCCTGCGGTCGACCTCCAGGGCTACGGCGAGGACTTCCGGTCGATCAGGCTTCGCTCGCTTGATGCCGTCTCGTGCTTGTGGTGGAGCGGGGGCCTGCGAGAGGGTGTCGCCCGCCGGCCACGGATGGCCGGCGGCATGGGCACGGACGGCGGGCTGCGAACTGCGCAAGTTCTGAAGCTGGCGACGTGGTCCGGAAACCACTGCAGACCAGGGCTTTTCGGGCTGGTGTCAGCCTGATCTCACCACCAAACCGACCGGAGCGCCGTTTTTGTCCGGCCTGAACCTGGCCGAAAAAGCGAAGCCTGGGTGCGCTTTTTCGGCCAGGTTCGTGGCCGGTGGCTGGTGGCCCGCCAACCGTCGAGTTCCGCTGCCGAGGGCTAGCCGGAAGTTTTCGCATTTGAAAGGTTGAATCCCGCGTGGTGGCGCGGGATTCGGGT
>CALAQT010000345.1 GCA_937888775.1 uncultured Actinomycetes bacterium
CGGTTCCTCCATCCGAACATCAGGCGATCAGAGGATCAATAAAGTCGTGACTCCTTAGTTGGTGTGGATCCCGCGCCAGGCATGATCGCCGCCGGAACGTTTTGGCGCTCGCCGCCCTGCTTCGCGAGCCGGCGTTGCTCGTCGGTCACTCCTCCGGAGCAATCGTCGCTCTGGAGGCAGCACTGCGGTCCCCGTCGACATTCGCCGGACTGTTCTTGTACGAGCCTCCCGTCGCCGCAGACGGACCGCTCTGCGGACGGGCGCTGCTACGGGCCAGAGCAGCGCTCGATGCCGGCAAGCCGGGCAAGGCGATGGCGATCCACATGCAGGAAATCGTCAGGATGCCGCGCCCGCTCCGCGACCAAGCGTTCGATGCGGGCGGGCCCGTGCCCGCGCTCAACCAAACCCTCCCGGTCGCCCCGAGCCCATCGACTGCTTGCGCTCGCGTCCGAGCTCCTAGGTTTGGCGAGGCCGCCGGTCGGCGTGGCGTACGGCGCGAAGAACATCTACCGTCAGCTCCAGCCAAGGACTTCGATGACCGATCCGCTGCCACTGCCGAAAGGGTTTCGCGTTGGACACTGGACCGATGCTCGTGCCCAAACCGGGTGCACGGTCGTGATCCCGCCACCCGGGACGAGGGGCGGCGTCGACGTGCGCGGCGGCGGCACCGGCACACGCGAGCTCGAGTGCCTGTCGCCGCTGGCGAACGCGGAGGGTCCGACAGCCGTCCTGCTCACCGGCGGGAGCGCATTCGGGCTTGCGGCTGCGGACGGTGTCGCGCGTTGGCTAGAAGAGCGTGGACTGGGGCGACCGACCCCTGTGGGCGTGGTCCCGCTCGTGGCGGCCGCCGTGGTCTTTGACCTTGTGGAGGGAGGATCCGTCACCCGCCCCGGGCCGGACGAAGGCTACGCCGGCTGCGAGACGGCCGCCGCGGCCGTTCCCGAGCGCGGACGCGTCGGAGCGGGCTGCGGTGCTGCTGTGGGCAAGCTGCTCGGGCGCGAACGAGCTACTCGCGGCGGAGTGGGCTACGCGTCGACGGCGCTGGCCAGCGGGGAGACGATTGCCGCCGTTGCGGTCGCCAACGCGTTCGGGGACGTGATCGCGGAAGACGGCGAGTTGCTTGGCGCGCCGCAGAACGAGCGCGGCGAGCTGCTGCGGAGCGCGCAGCTGATTGCAGAGATGCCACGGCTGCCGTTGTCCGCCTGCCCCGCGGAGAACACCACGCTCGTTTGCGTCTGCACCGACGCGAGGCTGGACAAGCGCGGCTGCGCGATCGTCGCACGCAGCGCCAGCGCCGGGATCGCTCGCGCGGTCAACCCAGCCTTCACTCCGGTGGACGGCGATGTGATCTTCTGCCTGGCGTCAGGACCCGAGCCCCCACCTCCCCCCGGGCTCGCGGCCTCTTGGGCGCTCACCGTCATGGGGACGGTCGCCGCAACCGTCACGGCCGCAGCGATCCGGGACGCGGTGCGCCAAGGCACCTGGGCACCTCAGTCGAGTGAGTGGGACTCCGACGCCGGTATCGTCGAGCGATCGCCATGACTGCGGCGCTCCGGCTGTCGCGTCCGTTCCGGTTGGTCGATGGCGCTCGTAGCAACCCTGGCGCCGCGCGTTGACATCTCGCCTGCGCGGGCGGGCCTTCACAAGCGAAAGATGCCGTAACCGATGGTCGTGGTGTCGATCATCGGGATTGGCCCAGGTACCGATCTTGGAGATCGCCGGTCCGCGAGGAAAAACTCGTCGACATCGCAATACTCGTCGGCAAAGTCAGGCGATCGCTCCCGCTTTCTCCAAGTGGTAGTTTGCCAGCACGTGGTTTGGACGGCGAGAAACATGCTCTCCTTGCCGCTACGTCTGACGGTGGCTGCTTGCGAGAAGCAGCTATAGGACCTTCGCGAGTCGCACCTCGCCGGCACGGTCGGGGTGGATGAGCGCCTGGAGGGCCGAGTCGTAGGAGGGCAGCGAGAGCACGACTCCGCCGTGCAGCACCATCAGGAAGCGGTCCATGGTGTGCAGGAATGCGCGGTCGTGGGACACGGCGACGACGGTTCCCTCGAACGTGCCGAGCGCCATTTCGAGCGCCTCGGAGGACTCAATATCGAGGTTGTCGGTGGGCTCGTCGAGCAGCAACAGGTTGTGTCCCTCGAGCTCGAGTATCAGCACCTCGAGTCTCGCTTTTTCGCCACCGCTCAGGACGTCGTAGGAGCGCTTGGCGGCATCGGCCAGCCCGTAGCGAGCCAGCGCGCCCATGGCAGCTTGGACGCCACCACCGCGAACGCGGTCAAGCACAACGCCGATCACGACCCGCCCGGCGAGATCGCCGCGTGATTGAAGCTGGGTAAAGAAGCCGGTCGAGACGCGCGGCCCGACCACCAGCTCACCGCAATCGGGATCGCGCTCGCCGGCGAGCACGCGCATCAGCTCGCTCTTGCCCGACCCATTGGGCCCGAGCACACCTACTCGCTCGCCGAAGTGGACTTCGTTCGAGAACGGCAACACGAGCTCGGCGATCCCAAGCGAGCGCAAGTCCAGCACCCGCCGCGCCGAGTCGCCCCCACGCATCCGCACAACAATCGACGTGTCACTGACCGGCGAGGGCGGCGGCCCACCCTCGCTGAATCGGCGCCACCGCGTCTCGGCGGCGTCGGCCTTCTTAGCCCAATCGCTTGAGTAGCGCGCGCGCTCCTTGAAGGTCTTCATCAGCCTATAGAGGCGGCGCTCTTCGTCGCGCCAACGCTTGACCGCGTCGCCGAGGCGGCGCTGGCGCTCCTCCCGCGCGCGCGGATAACCGGGATAGGCGCCGCCATGCAGCCACGCACCATTTCCCTCCAGCGTCAGGATCGATCCAACCGCACCCGAAAGCACCTCCCGATCGTGAGAGATCATCAACACCGTCTTCTTGGTGGCGCGAATCTGCCGCTCCAGCGCCAACTTGGCGGGCACGTCGAGAAAGTTGTCAGGCTCGTCAAGCAACAACACATCGGCGTCCGATGCAAACAGCACGTCGAGCACAAGCCGCTTACGCTCACCTCCGGAGAGCGTGACCGCCGGACGGTCGGCAAGCTCTTCAAGAGAAGCATGGACAATCCGCCGGCAGGCGGCGTCCCACTGGCCCTCGAGCTCATACCCGCCAAGCGCCGACCAATCCGCGATCGCCGCGCCAAGGCTCATTCCGGCAGCGGCATCGCCGAGCGCGGCCTGAGACTCATAGCTCAGCACACGCTCCCCCGCCAGTCGCACCGCCAGCGGCGCACGCGACAACAACAGGCCTCGCACGCTGCGTGAGTCACCTGCAGCCCCCACATCCTGGGGCATGTAGCCGACGATCCCGCCCACCGAGACATCACCCTCATCGGGGCTCAGCGACCCGGTAAGCACGCCAAACAGCGTGCTCTTCCCGACGCCGTTGGATCCCACCAGGCCAACATGCTCACCCGCCGAGACGCGAAACGAAACGTCTGAAAACAGCAGGTCACCACCCGGGTGCGCGTAAGCGAGACGAGACACGACGACATGACCCACGCACACAATCCTCTCACTCAGCCCGAGCCGAACGCTTACGAGCAGCAGCGCGGGAGCCCGACCAACGTCCTTCCTGTCGCTCGGGACGAGGTTGCTCTGTTGAATAGTCGTCCGTTCGGATCGCCCTGAGAGAATCCTCTTTGCGATGACCGGGAGGATCTCGAAGGACACCGTGATGTGCATGTCATTGGCTGAGAGGCCGAGCAACATCGGCACGCGTTTCCATAACTACCTTTACGAGGAGCTCGGCCTTGACTTCGTCTACAAGGCGTTCACGACGATCGATCTGGAGGGAGCCGTCCGCGGGATCCGGGCGCTAGGCGTCCGTGGGTGTGGTATCTCGATGCCGTTCAAGGAGGCCTGCATGCAGTACGTCGATTGCATCGACGAATCTGCGAGAGCCATCGGGTCGGTTAACACGATCGTCAATACCGATGGGTTCCTGGACGCGTACAACACCGACTACATCGCCGTCAAGAGACTCCTTGCCGACCGAAAAATCTCCTTGGCCGACACGTTCGCGGTCCACGGCAGCGGAGGGATGGCGAAAGCGGTTCTCGCCGCACTCCGAGACTCCGGCCTCGGTTCGGGAACCGTAATCGCGCGCAACGAGCAGACTGGCCGGGCGCTGGCTGCGCACTTCGGATACAGCTGGCAGCCAGCGCTGCAAGGAAGCCGACCGCAGCTGCTGATCAACGCAACGCCTTTGGGGATGGCCGGTGGGGCAGCCGCGAATGAGCTTTCGTTCCCTGCGCAGGCAGTGGAGGCGGCCAGCACCGTCTTCGACGTGGTGGCCGTGCCGGCACTCACTCCGCTCGTTCGACTTGCCCTCTCCCTCGACAAGGCGGTCATCACCGGCGCCGAGGTCACGAGCCTCCAAGCCCTTGAGCAGTTCGCGCTCTACACCGGGGTGCGGCCAACCGACGAACAGGCTCAACGAGCCTCGCAATACTCCCGCCCCTAGAGCTACGACCACGATTTCGCGTCGACGTACGTCAAACATGCGCGGCTGCGGCATCGACCTCGCAAACTGCTTCCCGCCCACCGCCGAGGCGATCGGCGCCCGTTCAGGCCGAACCGTTATCCACAGCCAAGCCGTCGCTTTCGTTGCTTGTAACGCCGCTCCGCGCTAGTTGCTGGCAGCGCGAACGGCGGGTGATCCGTACGATCGGCGCCATGTCACCACTTGATCAAATACGCGAATCGATCGAAGCTCGCATCGCGGAGCTGAAGAATGAGATCAACGCGCTCCAAGCCGCACGAGCTGCGCTGCACGCCAACAGAGCCATCAATAACACGGCCGACGCATCAACCAAGAGCGCTTGGGAGCCTCCGACCAAGCCATCCAAGTCCGCAACGCCTGTCAAAGTGTTGCTCGCTGGCAAGCTCGAGGCGATGCTGAGTGAAACGGAGGATGGGCTCAGCGCGAACGCCTGGCAGTCGAGCGAGCGCCGCACCAGCGTCCAGTTGCCATTCCGCTCGAGCTCCCGGCGATACGCGATGACGTAGCCATTTCCTCGCTGCATCGCTGTCTCCTTCCCTAACCCGCGTGGCTTCAGCTCGCCTTGGCGTAGTTGCTCGCCCCGTACCAGTCGACGACCACCACAGGCTCGTCGCCCACGACCCACGCGTCGTGTCCGCTGGGGAGCGAGGTGATATCGCCGGGCTTGGCGATCATCTCGGTGCCGTCGTCCATCCGGATTGCGAGCTGGCCGCTCACGTGGTATTGGAAGTGCGGCGCCTCGCAGCTGTCGGTCCCAGCGATCGGCTGGACGTCATTGGACCAACGCCAACCCGGCTGGAAAGTCATTCTGCCCACCTCGGCACCGCCGATCAAGAGGATCTCAGCCTTGCCGTTGGGAAACTCGCGCGTCTCGTTGGGGTGTCCGAAGCTCTTGTGTTCGGTCTCGTGTCTCATGTGGCCTCCTTTGTCGTTGAATTGCTTGTGGTACGGGGCGGTGGTCATGGCGCCCTCCTTGTTGGTGACTGCGTTCAGATCATTCGAACCGCCTTTGTGAACCGCCGGCGCCGCGCGGAGCTCGGGGTGGCTCGGGTCATCCGCGACCGAGTCACTACAGGCGGCTTCGGCCGGTCGTCGACCTCGAGGCGGAATACGTCGGGTCGGTTGTAGTGTCCGGCGGCGTCGAACAGTCGCTTGCGCGCGCCAAGCGTGTCCAGGTCGAGCCAGATCTGGGGGCTCTGCGCGTAGAGGTGAACGCGCGCCAGAGGCATGTAGTTCTCCCAGCAGATCAAGCTCGCCAGGCGTCCGACGGGCGTGCCGAACACCCGCAGGTCGGAGCCATCGCCCATTCCCCATACCAGCCGCTCGCCCTGAGTCGGCATCAGCTTCCGATGGCGCCCGAGCAGCGAGCCGTCCGAGCCGAACGTGAGAACGGTGTTGTAGATCGTGCCGCCGTGCCGCTCACGCTCGTTGACGCCGACCACCAACACCACGCCGGCGGACCGGGCCGCCTCCGCAAACCGATCGCACCCCGACCCCGGAACCATCACGCTCTCGCCCATCAGAAGCGCGTACCACTCCGCGTCGCCTGAGACCCGCAGCGCGTCGACCCACACCGGCGGCCCCGGGGCACAAACGCCTCCGGGAACGCGACCAGCTGCGCTCCCTCCCTGGCTGCCCTCTCCGTCAGCTCATCGACCAGATCGAACGTCGCCTCGCGATCGAGCAACACCGGGCAATCCTGAATTGCGGCGACACGTAGGTTCACCGTCCACCCCCCGTGATCGTGACCTGGCAGGGTGCGCTCAGGTGCCGTCGTCCCTGTCGCCAGGTCAGCGTCAGCGTGTACGGCGCCGGGCCGAGCGGACGGATTGCTGTTAGCGCGCGCAACCGGTCGAGATCGAATGTTGCGCTGAACATGGCGCTCATGGCCCGCTCGTTTCCTCGGTCGTGTCTGACATGCGCCGCCAATGCTCGCTACCGACCGTCCGCACAGCGTCAAACGAGCGTCAAACGGTGCGGCGGTACGTCTTTGATGTCGCAGGCGCGCGCCTGTAGGGGCGCTCGAGGTCGAGCTAAACGGGCGCTGATCGAGTCGCCAGCGTCGCAGTGCGCGTGCGGGGAGTTCGTACGTCGCGCTCGCCCTGACGACGGGAGCCGTAGAAGCGCAAATGCCGAGGATCGAGCTCGTCGCGACCAAGTTGGACGACGGTCGGGAGCGGCCACCGGGGAAGCCCGGCCCGCGACACAATGCCAGCATGTCTGAGCTGCCCAGCTTCGCCGAGCTGGCGACTGCGCCGCAGACGCCCTTGGACTTGCTGGCGCTCGCGCTCGCAGCGGAATTTCGAGACGTCGACGCCGTCGGGGCGATCGCAACGCTGGCCGTTCTGGGCGCGGAGCTCCCGTGCGAAGCCGAACGCACTAACGGGACCCCCGGACGAGCTGGCGCGCGCGTGCGCTCAGCTGTTGGGCGTCTCACACGGGTTGGCGGGCAATCAAGAGCACTACGACCACCCCGACAACTCGATGTTCGACGTAGTGATCTCGAGGCGTCGCGGCCTACCGATTCTCATATTCGTGGTGTACATCGAAGTTGCTCGCGGAGCCGGAATCCCGCTCGCCGGCGCCGGATTGCCGGGCCACTTCGTAGTCGCCCACTTCGCAACCGATCTGCCTGACACCCTCCAAGCGAAATTCCGAGCCCTACGCGCGCGGCTCAACTGACTGCTCACCCACCGCGACGCGCCTTGTGTCGTCGCCGGGATTGTCCGAGGAACTGTGTAGGCACGAGCGAAAGAGATCGCTATGCCTAGGA
>CALAQT010000346.1 GCA_937888775.1 uncultured Actinomycetes bacterium
CCGGCGTCCTCGCCGGGACCGCCGTCGCCCGCCGGGTCCGCGCGTCCTCCGGCTTCGCCGGCGCCGCCGGCAGTCGGGGGCGGGTCGGGTGCTCCGACGATCTGCCGGTAGGCGCGGGCGGCTTCGTCGAGGCGGTCGAGCTCCCCATCGGGGATCCAGACGACCCTGGCGTACAGATCGTCGAGCGCCGCGAGGTCTTCCTCGCCAAGCACCGCGCTCCACACCGCGAGGAGCGGGTCGAGCGTGGCGGGCTCGACGATCCCGTAGTGGGTGCGGGCCTGCAGGTAGACGGTCGCACGGGCGGCGAGGTCGCGCGTCAGCGGCTGGCCCGCAACTGCCCCGGTCATCACCTGCTCGGCGAAGGCGGGCAGGATCACGTCGGTGACAGCCGCCTGCAGCGCGCGACGGACGAACCGGCCGCGCAGCGAGTCGGGCGGGAACTCACGGACGCCGTGGGCTTCCATGCGCGGCTCTTCGAGCAGCCGCCGGTCGACCGCGAGCTGCCGGTCGGCCGGGTCGTCTGACTCGGAGAGCTCGATGTCGTGCTCGATCGCCCAGCGCTTGGTGTGCTTGGCGTGCAGCGTCTCGTGCAGTGCGACACCGAAACAGCGCAGGATCGCCCGCTGTTCGAGCTGGCCCGCGGCGATCGCGGCGCGCGATCCGAGCAGCGCATCGGAGTCGAGGTAGACGGTGCGGGAGTGGATCTCGATGTGACCGGGGTCTGACAGGCCCGGACCGATCAGCGCCCACACCGGGTACAGGCGCTGAAGCACCTGGGTCCAGTGGTCGGAGAGGTCTTGGAAGACCGGGTCGAGGCGGCCACGCTGCGCGGCCGCGCGGTGTAGCTGCTGTACGAACACCGCCGGGCGGACGCGGGGTGTGGTGGCGGGCTTCAGGAGGTCACCGCCCGCGGGTACCCGTTCAGGTTCGGCAGTCCGCTGGTTGCCGAGACCCGGAGGCGGCCGTAGCCGGCCTGGTCGAGCATCCGGCAAGCGGCGGCGGCCTCGGCGTCCTGGATCTTGCCGGCCTGCGCCTGCTCGTGCAGGTTGGAGGCGAAGAACGCGAGCGCTGCGCGTTCGCCGACGCGCTCGGTCATCCGCCACAGCGCTTCGATGTCGCGGAACTGCGGCGTCCAGCACAGCCCGTCCTCGCCGGCGATCCGCTGGCGATCAAGCCGCATCGCCTCGGCCACCAGCGAATTCGGCGCGCCGAGCTCGGCGAGCGCCGGCCAGTTGCTTGTGACCTCGAGCGTGGCGGGGAACCGCGAGTGCCAGGCGTCGGGGATGTCGGTCGCGCCGACCAGCCCAGGGTTGTAGGCGAGCAGCACGGCGAACCCCGGCTGGGCGACGACGGTCTCCCCCGTCGCGGCGAGGTACAAGGTGAGGCGCCCGTCGAGGGTGGCGTTGATTGACAGCAGCGCGACGTCGCGGGCGGTGTTGACCTCGTCGATCATCACCACCCACCCCTCGCGCATCGCCTGCACGAACGCCGAGTCGACCAGCGCCACCTGCCCCCCACTCCCGGCCACGGGCACATAGTCGTAGCGGAAGAAGAACTCGTCCGACGACGGTCCTGGTTGCAGCTCGACGAATCCGTAGAACGGGGCGCCGTGGCGCTCGGATACGTCGCGGCCGCGGCCCGTCCAGAGGCGGTAGGCGATCGCGCGGGCGATCTGGCTCTTGCCCGCGCCGGGCGGCCCGATCAGCCGCAGAAACGTCGACTCGGCCGGCTCCTGCATGTCGAGCAGCGCCAAGGCGAGCTCGTCGATCGGCTGGCCGTGCAGGCACGGCGGGTAGATCCGCTTGCCGTCCGGCAGCACGATCGGATCGCACGCCGTCTCGAGCTCGAGGGGCGCGGCTGGGTCGGGGGCGAGGTCTCCCTCGGCGGCCACCCGGTCGATCTGCGACAGGGCAGCGGTGATTGCGCTCATGCGCGTCTCCTTGCTTGAACGTTGGTCAGACGTGCGTGAGCGCCCGCCGGGGTGGCGGGCGCTGGTGTGAGTTGGGGACTGGTTGCGTGGGCGGTGGACGCTCAGGTGCGCATCCCGGGAAACCACCCGAACAGCCACACCATCAGGCTGTTCGCTGAGCTGAACGTCGGGTCAGCTGGCAATGCGCCGCGGGTGCTGGCGCTTGTGGTCTTCGCCGAGCTTCTTGACCGCGCGGTAGTCGGCGGCGCTGAGGACGGTCCGCCACGGCTTGCGCCGGCCGTCGAGCACCGCGATCGCGGGCTTCGTCAGCCCGCGCCTGCGCAGCTCCTCGTCGCTCGCGTTCTCGAGCAGACAGAAGAGCCGGAACTGCTCACGGCCGGGGCCGGTCAGGCGGATCTCGTGGTAGCCGGTCATCTCGCCGTGCATCGCCTCCCACTTGCCCCCGCCCGAGAACTGCGGCGGGGGCGCGGCGGCGACGGCGTCAAGCACGGCCGTGAACTCACCCTCTAGCTTGCCCGGGCAGCCGTCCAGGAACTCGAGCGCGGGAACGGTCCCATCGCTCGCCCGGTAGTAGACAACGCTCCAGGGAGGCGTGCGGTCAACGGCCGGGACCGGTACGGGCGCGGCCCGCCGCTTCGCTCGCTTTCCGCCCCCGTTGCTCATCGCGCCAGCCTAGACCGGCGCACGGACCGCTCAGGCCGCGATCAGCTCCTTGCGCCCGCCGTGGTGATCACGAACCGCCTTCTTCGCCTCCGCCGACTCGGGAACGATCGCGATCCGCAGGCCGAGCGCCTCGGCGACCGCAGTGATCAGCGGGAGCTCCGGCCGCGCCTGATGGGCGGTAAACAGCCTGCGGACGCTCGAGGCATTGCGGTCGATGCGCCGGGCGAGCTCCGCCTTGGAGATCCCCATCTCCGCCCGCAGCTCGTCCAGCGTACGGATGATGTAGTCGGTCTGGGCGATCTCCCCGGCGGCCTGCTCGTACGCTGCCCGGAACTCGGGATCGCGCATCCGCTCAGCGCGACGGCGCTCATGAAGACTGGTGTCAAGTATCTGAGTCATCGACTGCTCCTCTGAGGAGTGTTGCGTAGAAGATACACACGCCGTTGCGTGTGCGCAACACATTCATGAACATCGACTGTAGCGCCGCGAGCTTGAGCGATTCCGCGGGCTAGCCGAACGTCGGCGACTCGAGCTCGGCGACCACGCGCGACACCTGCTCGTAGCCGCCCGCGGCGATCACGTCCAGCGGCTTGCGGTGCTCGAGCGCCGGGATCGGCTTGTTCAGCCACACGGGCACCCGCTCTGCGCCGAGCACGGCAGCGAGTCGGTCAGCGATCGCCGAGAGCTCGACGAGCCGCTCGGCGCGTCGCCCGCGCGGCGCTCGCTCGCGACGTAACCACGCCGACACGGTGCTCACGCCGGAGCCGGTCGCGCGCGCGATGTCACGGTCGCTGAGCGACGCAGCCTCGCGTAGATGGATCGCCTCATCGGCGTACGCAAGCGACATACGCCTCAGTGTAGACGAAAGTGAGCGAAATACGAGCATATAATGAGTCTCCAATCGTAGTCGTCGTGTGTGGGTCAGCTGCCGAACACGCTCGCCGCGACCCTCAGCCGGGCGGCAGTGGCGGCGTAGCCGGCGTTGTCTTTGCTGTCGGCGACCTGGCCGGTGATCTCTGAGAGCTGGGTCGCGACGGTGCTCTCGGCGGCGTGGACGCCTTCGAAGCTGTCGAGGATCTGGTGGTGCTCGGCGCCGCGGGCGGCGAGCACGGACACGACGTGCTCGATCCCGCCGCGGCGGATGTACGGGATGTAGGTCTGCACGTGCGCGCGGGCCGCGCCGGGCCTGGCCGCCCGGCCGACACGCTGCTCGAGGCCGCTGGGTAGCCACGGCAGGTCGAGGTGGCAGAGCACTGAAGCGTTTTGGAGGTTGTGGCCTTCGTGTCCGATCCGTGACAGGCACAGCACCGGGAACTCGCCGGCAGTGAACCGCCGCTTGAGCGTCTCGAACTCCTGCGCGGTGATGCTGCCGTCGGCGACGCGCGCCTCGACGCCGTGGCGCTCGCGCAGCGTCCGCGCGAGCTGGCGCAGGCACCACACCCGCTCGCCGAACACGATCACCTGCTCCTCCGCGGCGACGCCGGCCAACGTCTGAGCGGTGACGCCGCGCAGCAGCGGCAGCCCGTCTCCTCCCCCCCGGATCGCGTCGGCCACGAGCCCCTGGCGAACGAGCGCGGTCGCGAGCGCAGCCTTCGAATGGGTCAGCGTCTCGGGGTCGACGCTCGCGTCGACGAACACGCCCACGTTGCCGAGCACGACGCCCTGCGCGCGGGCGAGCTCGGCGAGCGCTCGCCTGTACAGCTCGCTGCCCGCCTCGAGCGATTTGAGCTCGCGCAGGACCCCGAGCAGCCGGCGGTAGGCCTCCTGGCCGCCGCGGCGGATCGCGTCGAGCAGCTCGCCAAGCGCGGGGTCGGGGTCGAGCGCGAGCGGCTGTGCGGGCCGGACCTCGGGCATCCATGCCTGCATGTCGCGGCGCGTGACGCGCACGAGATGCGGGCCATAGTTGACCCGCAGCCGGTGCGCGTGGATCTCGTCCATCAGATCGCCGGCCTCGCGCGTGTTCAACCGTTCGGTGATCATCGCCCGATCCCCGACCGCGAGGCCCACGAGCACGTCGAGGTGCTCGGCGCTCTTGCCGCGCGGCGTCGCGGTCAAGAGCCAGCAGTCAGCGACGGATCCGAACCGGACCTGGGCGAGTGCCTGGTGCGCCTCGGTCGCGGGGTTCGCGTAGCGCAGCGCCTCGTCGGCGATCAACAGATGCCACGGAATCACCTGCAGGTCGGCCGGGTAGCGGTCGAGCACGCTGTTGGCCGCCAAGACCACGCCCGGGCGATCGCCGAGGTCGCGATCGAACCGGCGGATCTGCCCGGCGATCTGCCGATCGTCAGAGACCACGAGCAAGTGCACGTTGGGCGCCAGCGGCGGCAGCCCCCGCGCCGGCGCGCCCTGGGCGAGCTCCTCGCGCCACTGCCCGAGCAGCCTGCCCTCCGCCACGACGAGCCCGCGGAACCGCGGCTGCGCCGAGGCGCGGTGCGCGAGCGCCCGACCCGAGCTGATCGTCTTCCCCGTGCCGACAGCGGACGCGTCGACGCCCGAGCCGACGACCTTCAATGCCGCCATCTCGCGCTGGCGGCCGAGTAGCACCGGATCGTCGGCCAGCGGCCGCGCGAGCGTCATCCGCACCACCTGCCGCGCACCGGCCGCGAGCGACACCTTCGCCTGTGCTCGCTTCAGCGCCCGCAGCTCGCCGAGCGCCTGCTCGGCCACCAGCCGCCGCGTGGTCGCCGACACTCCGTCCGAGGTCGTGATCGTGAGCATCCCCGGGCGTCCCTTCATCCGCCCCACCCGGACCGTGTCCTTCAGCTGGCCGGCGGCCTCAGTCGAGAGCAACAACGGCAGCCCCGCGTCGACCGCCGTCTGCACCGCCTCGCCGAGATCCATCACGGCGCTCGGGCGCGCGTACTGCTCCTCGCGCGGCGCCGAGCCGAGCCGCCGCTGGGTCAACCCGCGTGCGGGGAACGTGAGCACCCGGAGCTCGAACTCGGCCGTGCTCGTGCCGTCGGCGCCCTTGTAGGAGCGGCGGTGGACAGCGAGCCGCCCCCACCGGTCGCGCTTGTCACGCGGCACGCCCGGGCTGATCGCGGTCCGCAGCTCGCGCGAGAGCTCCTGCGCGAGCTGCCCCGCGGAGTCCAGGCACTCCCTCGGCCCGGCATGCAGCGTGTGCACGTTGATCCGCTCGAGCAGCGCCTCGCGGCTGGCGATCGGCAGCACCGCCGATCGCAGATCGCGCTCCAGCCGGCCGCCGAGCTCCGCGATCAACCGGATCGTGTCGAGCGCGAGCACCGGCACCAGCTGCCACCCGTCGCTCGACCCGAGCGCCGGCACGACGAACACGCCGACCGGCCGCTCCACCGTATCCACGCTGCCGAGCTGCTCACCGGCGAGCGACACCCAGGTGTCCGAGCCGATCCGCCAGCAGCGCAGGTCCGCGGCGTCGAACTGGTCGGGGTGAGCGAGCACCCACCGCGACAGGTCATCCGCGCGATCGTCCTCGAGCCCGAGCGGGCGGGCGAGCGCGCGCCGCTGGTCGACGTGATACGCCCACACCGTCGGATCCTCGAGGCTGATCGGCAGCCTCATGTGAGCGCGGCGCAACGGCTCGTCGAGCGCGCTCACCGGAACGGTCACCGTGCTCCAGTCGAGGCCTGCGTCGCGGTCGGCGACCGCCTGCCCGTCGATCAGAGCGGCGATCGCCGCCGGCGTAAGACGGGTGGCGCTCACCATCCCTTTGCCGTACCTGTGAAGCACCGCCTGGACGTGCGCGTCGCGGCTGCGCCACACGTCCTGCTCGTTGGGGTCGAGCGGCTCGTTGTCCGCCAGCCGCTCGAGCGCGAGGGAGGTCAGTTGCTCGAGTGCACGGCTCCAGCGAGGGAAGCACCGCAGCAGCTGCCCGGTCGCATCCGTTCCCCGCGCGCGGGCCTCCAGGCGCTCGCGCTCGAGCGTGCGACCGTCGGGCGCGTCGGCCCAACCGCCTCCCCCAGTCTGTCGCCAGCGCGGATGCGTTGTCGCCGCCGGCATTCCGGCGGCGGGAATTGTGTTCGCCATGCAAGTCTCCTTGTCAGACGCTTCGATGGAGCGCACCCGCGACGCCCGTTCAGATGCGTCGGCCTGGTGCGCAGTGGAAATCGGTGCGCGGCCGGAGAGCCAGCTCGCCCGACGGCGGGCGCCGGTCCGGCGGTTCCGCCAGCCCCCCTGTGTGTGGCCGGTCAGCGGTCAGCGGTCAGCGGTTAGCGGCCGCGCGCGACGCCGGCCTGGCTCGGCGGCGCTGCTGGTGATCAGCCGCGGTCGCAGATCAGAACGGCAGATCGTCGGCGCTCGCCGATCCGTCTGCCTCCGACGCCGAGACGCCCACCGGCTCGCCGTCGGCGGGCGCCGCCGCCTCCGGGCCCGCGCCGTTCTGTTGCTCGCTGCCGTCCGCGGCTGCGGCCGAAGTGGGTCGGCCGCCCTCGAACAGCACCTGGCGGGCCTTGAACGTGACCGCCTCGCGCTTCTTGTCGTCCGAGTCGGTCCACTCGCGCCAGTCGAGCTCCGCGTCCACGAACACGCGCGAGCCCTTGCGCAGGTACTGCGCGCAATTGCGCGCCTGGGCGCCGTAGACCTCGACGGTGAAGTAGTTGGTCTTCTCGATCCACTCCTCGCCGCTTCGTCGACGGGTCGTGGTCGCGACCCGAAGGCGGGCGACGTCGGTGCCCGACGGCAGGTTGCGCAGCTCCACGTCGCGGGTGAGATTTCCCGACAGTGTTGCTGTGGCGATGTCACGCATGATCGTCTCCTTCAGTTTCGTTTCTCGATGTCTGGACGCGTCGCGTCCCGTGCTCGGCGCTTCCGCGGCCCCTCCGATGATTTGCCGCGCTGGCGGCACCGTGCCCCGGCTCTCGGCGAGGACCGCCGTCGCCGAGACGGCGGTCGCGGGAGCGTCGCCGGGCGAGGCACCCCGGCCTGCGTCAGGATTCGACGCAGGCCGTCTGGGACGGGGGTCGGGCCGAGCACCCAGATGCCGACGCGCGAGGACAAGGGTCCGTCGCCGCTGGGATGGAGCACCAACCCGAGCCACGAGCCGTCGGCGAACAGCCACAAGGGCTCCATCGCGTGGCCCGTGAAGAGCAACCGGGGGCGTGCCCGCAGGCCGCCGATCTTGAGCTCGAGCCGGATCACCGTCGGCCGGGTTGCGCCGCCGGTCATGCCTGTCCACGTCGCGACGTAATCGACGCTCTCCATCGGCGCCTCTCCACGGCGCACCGCGCCCAGGTGCTCGTCGAACACGGGCATGAATCCGCGCTCATGCTCGACGATCACGAGCGAAGCGGGGTCCTCTGCCATCACCCGGCGCACCGGGATCGTGCCCGCGGTGAACTCCTGATAGGCCTCCTCCCCCACCACCACCGGGAGTGGCCAAGTTCGCAGGCTCGGAAGTCGCATGTGAGCTCCAATCGGTCGTAGTTGCCGGCGCGCGCGGGATAACCCGAGGGCCGCCTACAGGTCAGGTATTACGCACCGGCCTGCAAATCCCGAAACAGCGCGCCCTACCTGCGCACCCGACCGCTCGCGATACCCGCAGGCGCGCTACAGCCCCCGCCCACCAGGGCACGTCGCCCACGCCTCGCAGTAGCGCTCGCTGCACTTCCAGCCGCCCGGGTCGGCAAATCCCCAGGGCTCGTCGGGACCAAACCGCTCGTAGTTCGCGACGATCTGGGAAGCGACTTGCGCGATCCGGACGAGCGCGCCGCGCAGCTGTCCCGTCGATCTGCTCGTGGTCACGATCGAGGCGCCGATCTGTTTGCGGCGCGGGCCGGGCTTGGCGATCTGGGCGAAGCAGAACTGCGCGGCGGGATCGCCTTCCAGCCAGCGCCCGGCGAGGTAGACGGCTGGCTGGAAGTCGTGGTCGGCCTTGTGTTGGCTCAGCGGCGTGGTCTTGACCTTGTAATCGACCACAGCCGGGAGCAGCGCGCCGGCGTCGGGCCGCCGGGTCTCGAGGTCGAGGTAGCACACGACGCTCCACTCGAGCCCGGGCGCGAGGGTGTATTCCACCTTGCGCTGGACTGCTACGGGCTCGCCGAGGTGCGGGATCAGCTGGCTGAAGGTGAGCTCGACCGCGTCGAGGCCGAGCTTGAATGCCCTGTCCTCGCGCAGGTCGGTCTCCCAGGCGATCCCGAGTTGCTCGCGCTCGGCCTCGGCGGCAGCTTTCCACCCGTCCCAGAACGCGTCCTTGAGCTGGTCGACGGAGAGGCGCTCGCCGTGGTCGAGGATGTGCCGGTAGTAGAGCGTGATCGCGTCGTCGACCTGGCGTCCGAGGAACATCGGCCCGCTCGGCGCGGTCTTCTCCCCGAGGACGTAGCGCCGGCGCCAGTCCTCCGGGCAAAGGGCGAAGCGGCTATAGCTCGAGTGCGATAGGTGCTGCAGCGGCTGGCCGTCGTAGCGCGGCGGGAGCCTCCGTGGCACCTGGATCCGCGCGGCTAGCTCGGCCGCGCTCGGCGGCCCGGCGGCGGGCTCCCCCACGCCCGCCACGGTGATCTGGTTCGTGCTCATCACGCGGCCGCCGGTCCGAGGTCGCCGAAGTCGACGGTGACGACCTCGCCGCGGCCGTTGCCGTTCGCGGCGGGCGTCTCGGCGAGGGGCTCGCCGGTGGGTTGGGCGGCCTGGTCGGCGACCTCGCCCTGCCCGATCCCGTTCTCGGGCTCGCCGTGCGCGAGGATCTCGCCGAGGTCGCGGCGGACCGCTTCGCTGCTCATCCGCGTCTGGTAGCCGTGCCGCAGCCACTGCTCGGTGTCGGGCGAGAGGACGAGCAGGTCGCTCTTACCCTGCCGGCGGATCGCCTGTACCTGCCGGGTGCCAGGTCCGATAGGCAGCACGACCGCCTCGAGCGAGGTGTACAGGTAGGCGCCGATCCCGGCGGCGACACCAGCGCGCTTGCGCGCGTCGGAGTACAGCGCCTTCAGCCCGGCGAACGAGCCGGAGTCCATCTCGCCGAGGTCCTCGTAGACCGCCTCGACGTCCGAGCCGCCAGCCTCGACGGGGAGCGTGACGATCAGCCGGCAGGCCAGGTAGATCCTCCGGGTGCCGCCGGGGACGAGCTCGGCCGGCACGGGCTGGAACTGCTGGCGCCAGCGGCCGGGCACGACCGCGTTCAGGCGCTGGACGACGGACTGCGCGCCGAG
>CALAQT010000347.1 GCA_937888775.1 uncultured Actinomycetes bacterium
CCAGCGATGCCCAGCCCACCAGCATCAGCACTAAACCCCGTCCGCGCCAAAAATGAACCAAGCCAACCCCGATCCACGCGGATGCCGGAGATCGATATCCGCGCTGCCGGCACCACCCTATACCCGCCGCGACGATGAAGCGAACCTCGCAAGCCGTGGCTGCATCCCGCAGAATCCCGCTTCTTGCCCCGGTAGCAGGACTTCGTCAGGAGCAGCGGCGGGTCCCGCTTGCCGCTGTCGCGTCAGCAGGCTGATCGTTGATGCGGTGAGGCCGTGCGGGCACCCTCCATCACGCGCCGCGAGCGTTTCTACTTTGTCGCCCCCTGCAGCCACGCTGGCCCCGCTACTGCTCTGAGGCTCGAATCGGCCGAAGGAGCAGCGGACCGCCGTCCACCAGTGAGCGGCGACGTGGCCGGTGGTTCGTGAATGCAGCCATCTCAGACTCCTGTTGCTGACTGCTCTGTCGAGCCCGCAGGGGAAGCGGCGACGCATCTCGCGCGAGCGGATATTGACTCGATCTGGCCTGCGCGGAGGAGCGATAAACTCGGCTCGTGAGGCCCGGGGACGATGAATTCGGCTTGCGTCTTGCCGCAAAGGCCGCGGATCGAGGGAAAGCCGCCCGCCAGGAGTGGCCGGCCTTCGAAGATCGCCTGCGAGAGTTGGGCTACGGCCCACGAGCGATTGCGCATGCGTTTAGCACTCTGAGTGGCCCGGGCACCGTGGCGGACGCGCTGGGGGTGCTCAAGGAGATGTCACGGCCCCAATCGCAACCGGCCGCACTGAGCTTCGAAGTCACCGAGACTCGCGCCGGTTCCGTGGCGTCGAACGGGATCACGATCACGTCCATCGAGCGCGACGACTTCGGGATTCGCGTCAACTACGAAATCGTCCCGCCACCCGGCGTCGACTTTCACGGACCTCGAGTTGAGGCTACGGACGATCTGGGCAATGACTACCGTGATCTCGGCGGTCATTTCGGGCTCACTGCCGGCGAAGGGTGCACCGACATCGCGGACGGCGCCAAAGCGCGCGCCCACGGCGGATTTACCATGCCGCTGCCTCCCCCAGCAGCAACCGTGCTTCGTATCCGGATCACATGGGACGCGTCTCTCTCATCAATCCGGGTGCGACCAGCGCACGAGATCCGCGTCTCGCTTCAGGGTTGATCGAGCAGCAGCAGCAGCGACCGCATCAGCAGACTTCTGCATCGTCGCCCCAGCAGCCACGGAGCTACGGCTTCTCCTTCGCCGCCCGCTGACCTGAAGCAGCAGCGCGCTCGCGACCTCAACCAGCTCGCGACGTGGCCGGTGGTTCGTGGATGCGGAAGTCAGGGTCGACTCGGGCGCCTGAGCGAGCCTGTGCCCGGTTACTAACGCAGGTCTGGTGTCGGGTTCTCCGCAGCGCTCTTGGTGGCGCGTTGTTCCCGGCGGGCGGCTGCCTGTTGCTTGAGCTCGGCCTGCTTGGTGGATAGCGACGCGATCTGCGCTGCGCGTCGTTCTGCGGTACTCGGTCGGGGGTTCGTCGGTTGCGTGGACACGGTCACATTGCGCTTGGCTGCCATTACTGTCTCCTCGAGTCACTTAGGGCTGGGTTTGATCGCGGGGCGCTGCCCTCCTTCGCGCGTCGGGGTGCTCCCGGACCGCCGGCAATGGCAGCGCGGCCCCGGAACGCGGGCCGCTGAGTCCCGCGGATGGAAGTGTCGTCCATAGACGCCCGGACTACATCGTCTAGCAGGTCTCGCCCTCTGGAGTGAATCGCGACCGGCATGGCACTCCTCGCCGCACGCTCGGTCTGCGGGTAGCACCGTGTCCGCCGAGGCTCTGCGCCCCGAATCGGAAAAGACGGGTGCCGCCTCGTCGCCCAACCGGGTCAAAGACCAAGCCTGACCGAGAGGATCTCCGGACGACGAGAGTCGTCCTGGCGAAGGTGTCCTAGGTCTAAGCGGTGGCAGTCGACGCGGGGCCCACAGGTGTGATCGCGGTCGCGCGCCCGAGAAGAAGGGCGACAGGGACGACCAGGAGGCCGATCGACGCGGCGGCTGCCAGGCAGCCGAGCGCGAGCACCGCGACCAGCGTCGAGGCGAGGTATCCGGCGATCGTTTCTCCGCGTGAGCACTTGCGATAAAGGGTCACCAAGACGAGTGCCGAGATCAGAAGGGGCATCCCGACCGGGACGAGCACGCCGGGCCCGTTGACGGCGACCAACGTCAGCGGCCCTGACCAGTGCGAGCCCGTCGAGGACGCTCCTGATGAGCCGTACACCGGCAGCACGAACGCCGCTCCCACCAGTGCGGCGCTCCACACAAGCGCCGCCGTCGCAAGCCAGAACGCCTGACGACCCTTGCGCGTCCCTCGCTCTGACCTGCCCCAAAATGTACTCCGGCAGCCAGGGCGGCCCAACAGTTGAGCACACTGCTGCTCGGTCGCCGCGGCGGTCACCGCCTCGCCGCTACCGCTTGTGCCGCTCGCCGATCCGGAGCAGAAGCCAGCCCGCGTCCTCAAGCACCGCCCGACGGGCCCGTTGGTCCGTTGGTCCGTGAAGGCAGCAGTTGCGTCTGATGCGCTTCCCGGTCGTCTGGCAGAGTTGCGGCGTCAATGCTGTCGGTCGAGGGGCGGGTCGGATTCCGCGGTAGAACCTCATCGTGATGCTGGTTGGGATGTGGTGGGGTTGACCACGAAGCGGCCAACGAGGACCGAGGTGGCGCGCGGTGAGCCCGGTAGTCCGAGGGGCCCCAGCGCACTGCCCTGGACGTAGCGGACGACGCCGTGGACCGGGCCGGGGCAGCTGAGCGGGTGGAAATCCTGCATGTGGATGCGCTGCCCAGCGTGGATATCTGCGTTGGTAGGCCCGCCGACGCCGCCCACGGTGCAGCCGGGGCTGCTGGCGTAGCTGAAGTCGATCTGGTAGCGGGAGTGGCTATTCGCCACGGGCAACCGTGCAGTGAAACTGATGTCGATCAGCACAAGAGGCGCGCCGGTGATGCGCGAGAACCCCCGGCGGACCCGACCGTCGCACGGCACGACGGTGCTGTTGTGCCGCGAGCTGCAGTACGACCGGGCGGCCACGACCCGGGCGCTGATCGGTGCGCGGACCTGCGCGGCGGTCAAGTGTGTGGCGCGGGGGGAGCGATAGCCGACTGGCAGACAGGTGTGACCGTGGGAGGTGGCACACGTGTGCCCGTCGCGGTAGAGCACGCTGACGAGCGGACCGCCTGACAGGCCGGTACCGATCGTCGCGGTTCCTTGGAGTCGCCCGCGTGCGTAGCGGAGCACAACGAGATACGCGCCGTCGGGACCCGCCGCGGGTTCGGTCGCCAGAGCGCCGGACGAGGCGCGGTAGGTGACGCTCACCGCGTCGGGGCCGAGCAGGCCGTAATAGACGTCGCGCAGATCCATGCTCGGACACAACAATGTCCGGTCGGCCGGCGGCGGGTTATCGACCCGACAACCGCCGGCGCCGGCAGCGATCCCCTGGCTCAGAGCGCTGGCCGGCAGCCCGGTCTGGCCGATGTTGAGGAAGGCGTGCCCGCGGGCATCTGGCAGGGCACAGCCCAGCGCGTCGATGTAGTCGGCTGCGAACGGATGCAAGCGGCCGTCGTCGCCAAACGCGCGGTCGCGACCAACCACCCCGATGATGCCGTCCTGCACGCGCCCGGGCGCGACACAGACCTCCCCCCGCGTGGTATCGACCAGCCGCAACCCCCACGCGGGGCCGCCGGCAGGATCCTCCGCGCGGACTGCGAGCAGACGAATCGTGGACGGGATCGCCGCGCCGTCAAAGGCGCGCGGCTGGGGGACCGACACGGGCGCGACCGGGCGGCCGGGCGAAAACACGCCTGCGGCAGCCAGCGCCACGGCCGCGATCCCGAGCAACGCGACGACCGCGATCGCGACCGCCCGCAACTGCAGCGGCCACCACGACCGCCGGCGCGGCGCTGCTTTTCGGGCCCCGTCCGATCCGGCCGCCGCGAGATGCCGCTGGCGCTCCGCAGCGGCCACCAGCGCCGCGCGCAAGTCGGGAAACTCGTTCACGTCTCCTCCTTCATCGCTCGTCGCAGCGCACGCAAGCCCCGGCTGACGCGCTGACGCACAACGCTCTCAGAACACCGCAGGCTTCGCGCAAGCTCGCCGTAGTCGCGCTCCTCCAACACCCGCCCCTGCACGGCCAGCCGCTGATCCTCGGGCAACTCGGCCAGCAGCCGCAGCGCCTGGTCCCCATCCCCCAACTCGTCGATCCGCTCCAGCAACTCGTCCCGCAGTGCCAACGGCTCGATCCCCAGCCGCCGGCGCGCCCGATCCTCCACCCGACCGTGCTCCCACGCGTCGGCCAGCTCATGACGCGCGATCCCGAACAACCAACCCTGCGCGTTACCGAGCTCCGCCCGAAAGCCCGACGCCCCGACCAGGGCCGCGGCGAACACCTCCGCGGTCAGATCCGCCGCCACCTCAGACCGGCCCGTCGCACGCGACAAGAACGCAAGCATCCGACGCTCGAACCGGTCATAGAAAACCCCAAACGCCTCCGGCTCGTCCGCCGTGCGCACCAACAACTCCTCATCGCTGACATCGATCAGACGCAGAGCCATCAACCACATATTCCGGTACGGCCCTCCTTCTGTGACCCGCGCCCCACCAGCCCCGCACGCACATCACCACCGCGCCGCGGCTCCCAGCCTCGCGCAGAGTGCTGCTTTGTCGCCAAGGCAGCCACGAGACCGAGACTGCCCCTTTCCGCCGGCAGCAGCCACGCCGGCCGGCCCGGTGAGATGACCGCTCCTGGTGCTTTCCGCGCACGCCGAGATGTGGCTGAGCGGCTCGGGCGTACCCGCGCTGACGGGAACGCAGGTCTCGACCTCCGCATGGCAAGAGCCTCGCAAATCGCCACGAGCGCATCTCTCGCCGATGCCGGTGGCGTCCCTGCATTGCAACGGAAGCGGGTGCGTGCCAACGACGGACGGAGACGGTGGTTCGCACGCGGATGCGCAGGCCCTGGCGTCGCCGCGGCGAAGCTGTAGCCCGATGCCCGAGGCTTGGGTGTATCTGTTGCGTTGCCGCGACGGCTCGCTCTACACGGGTTGGACGGTCGATCTCGAGCGCAGGCTGGCGCGCCACCGTGCCGGCGTCGCGAGCCGCTACACGGCCAGCCGGCTGCCCGTCGAGCTCGAGCTTGCGATGCCGATGCGCGACCGCGCGGCTGCTCGCCGCGAGGAGGCTCGCATCAAGCGCCTGCCGCGGGCAGCAAAGGTCGCGCTGCTCAGCGCCGCTGAGGTGACGCGAACGACCAGCGCTTGGCCAGATACGCAGGCCCCGTAACACCGGCACGGTCGACCGTCCCCAGCCGCACGTGATCGATGCCGCGGGGCACGCGCAGTTGCAGCGCGAGCGATCACGCGGAAGTGCCAGGCGCCAGCTGGCGATCGGTCATCAGAGAAGAGCGCTTCTGTCGCGCGCGGGTGCGGGCCGACCCCTCCCCGATTTTCGCACCCTGCGGG
>CALAQT010000348.1 GCA_937888775.1 uncultured Actinomycetes bacterium
CCCTCGACTGTGCCTGCGGTCTCTACCTCGGAGACCCCTCCGCCTGGGTCACGAACTAACGCCGCGCTCCACTAGGGCACTGTCCTCTGAACGCTATCTACCGAACTACGAATCTCAGCCCTTGATGATGTTATGAATAGGCGAGACCTGCGGCTCGCCAGGATCAACCCCGAGCTCGGTCATGATCGGGACCAGCGTCGCCCCGAACGCTTCGAACGACTCCTGGGAGTCCCAAACGTCGAACACCTGGATCAGGCCGTCCGCTTCGATCGCGAAGTGAAAGAGCCTTCCGGCCGGCGCTCCAGCACCAGCCGCTTCGAGCCGCTTGATTGTGTCGTCGTACCGTGCTGGCGTGAACGAGGCCGGCGTGAAGTACATGCCGAGTGCCATGTCTGGGTTTCTCCCCGTCTCCGGATTGTGGTCGGAGCGGACCTGACCGCCCGACCCTGCTTTTCGGGCGAATTTTAACAAGACTCCGACAGCACTATGAGCGCTGAGGGCACCTCTCGAACCCCTTACCTGCCAAGGGGGAAGTGCATGTCTCTAAGGAGAAATCGACGCGGTCACGCAGCGCCATGCAGGCTGGGCCGAGCGGCCCGCCCGGTCTCGGGCGAGCGCGTAATTCCGGGGATCTCGAGACCGACCAACCGAAGCAGCGGCGAAGCAATCTGCTCGCTCGGCTTCTGAGAGAGGGAACTACGCCTCGACGAGGATCACCAAGGTGTCACCAAGCACGCCGTCATAGGCCATCGCCTCGGCCATCGGGGCGGTCTGCATCGCAGCCATGAGGACACCCATGTCGGCAACGTCCATGAGCACCGCCACTCGGGTCGGGTTCTCCGGGTCGACGAACGTCCGGATGTTGGTAACGCCCAGGGGTCCGAAGACCTCCTCGCGCTTCGGCGATGCAAGCCAATGCTTGCTGTCCTTCACCTCGTGATGGCCGATCACAGTGGGCATGATGTCTCCTCCGCGTCGTGAGCCCAGCGGTAGCGCCGGCCCCGGAACGCGGATCCTACGCCCTCGTTGCTCATGCCTGCAAAAGCCAGCGCGAACCGTCCTGCACCCGGACAGCGCCTCCGCGCGGGGTTCGCTGGGACACCGCGCCGAGCACCGGCACGAAAGGAACTCGGCGGCGGGGAGGCGGCGCTCATGGCCCGATATAGGCTGAAAGACAGCGCAGCGCTGCAACCGGTCACATGATTCCCATCCCGACCATCGCCCGGAGCAGTTCGGAGAGCACGGCGGGATCGGTCTCGACGTTGACGACGGCGGCGACTCCGCTGTCGAACGCTCGCTGGAGGGCAGGGCGTAGCTCCGCGAGGTCGCGCACGTCCTCGCCGTGTCCGCCTAGGGCTTCGGCGAGGAGATCGTAGCGTGTGTCGCGCAGGGCGCTGCCGATCTCACGTCCGAACACCTCGGTCTGATGATGCCGCACATCGCCCCACCCCGCGTTGTTCGCGACCACGACGACCACCGGCAGGCTGTGGCGAACGGCGGTGTCCAGCTCCATCGCCGTCAGGCCGAAGGCACCGTCGCCGGTCATGAGGATGACCGGCTCGTCGGGGCGCGCGAGCTTGGCCGCGAGGGCGAAGGGGAGGCCGACCCCCAGTGTCCCCAGTGCCGTTGTCGTGGACAGCATTCGTCCGGGGCCCCCGGCGTAGAAGTAGGCCAGCGCCCAGGTCAGAATGTCGCCGCCGTCGGCCACCAGGGTCACAGCGTCGCCAGCCACCTCGCGGGCGAATGCCGCCACCTGTCGAACCAGCGCCCCGGGATGGATCCCCGGCCCCTGGTGCTCGGCGACCTGCCTCTCCCATGTGTCGAGCGAGAAGCCAACTAGCGAGCGTGCCTCCGCAAGCCACGCCCCACGGCTTTCCGGTGCTCTCGGGCGCGCTGCGGCGATGCTCGCCACAACCCGCCCGACATCGCCCTGCAGGGCGATCTGCGGCAGTCGGTTGCCGCCCAGCTGTTCGGCGACCAGATCGACCTGGATGACGACCTGGTCGGGTCCGAAGAGAGGTGGGCTGCCGTACAGCAGGTTGGCGTTGAAGGCGCTGCCGAGGACGATGACCAGGTCGGCGGCGATGAGAGCCGCGCCCGCGTGGATGAGCGAGCCCAGGCACCACGGGTGCGAGTCGGGGATCAGCCCGCGCGCCGCGCTCGTCGTCGCCACTGGAAGCTGTGCCACCTCGCAGAGCCGGGCGATCTCATCCCCGGCACCGGACCAGAAGGCGCCGCTTCCGGCAAGGACGATCGGCCGGGACGCCCGTTCGATCGCTTCCACAGCCCTCGCCACGTCCTCGGGTGCGGCGGGGGCGCGGCCGAGCGCAAGGGGGAACCCGCTGGCGTCCGCTGTCGGGACGATGCGCGCGGAGAGGACGTCGTGCGGCACCTCGAGGTATACCGCCCCCGGTCGGCCCGAGCGGGCGCGGTAGATCGCTTCCTCGGTGGAACGTCCGATCATCTCGCCTCGGTAGCACGTTGTTGCCCACTTCGCGACCGGAGAGACCATGGCCCGCTGCTCGACATCCATGATGGCCCCGCGCCCGGCCAAGCGAAGTCCGGTGCGACCGGCGATGAGCACCAGCGGGACGTTCCCCACGCTCGCGTCGACGAAGCCCGTGAGCGCGTTGGAGAACCCGGGCCCAGCGGTCACCGCCGCGACGCCTGTCAGTCCCGTGGCGAGAGCCCAACCTTCAGCGGCGAGGGTTGCGGCGCCCTCGTGGCGCATGCCGACGACCCGGATGCTGGCGTCGATGCAGCCGTCGAGAAGCTCGACAATGTGGCCGCCGCCGAGGGTGAAAAGCGTGTCGACACCCTGACGGCTCAGCGCGTCGGCCATCAGCCTGCCGCCGTGCGGTTCCCGAGGCGCGGCTTCGTCAGCGCTCACGCCACGGTTACCGAGGTGACCAGGCCGGTTGACGAAGCTGCGTCTCGATCGCCCATTGCAGCGTCTCGACCACGTGCCGGAGGTGATCTGCCATCGCTGCCTCGCATGTATCGGGATCGTGTGTCGCGATCGCCGCAACGATGGCCTCATGCTCGCGCAGCGACTCCGCCGCACGCCCTGGCCGCAGCATCGTCCGGTACTGGAACCGAATGCTCTGCGACTTGAGGGTGAGGAGCAGGTTGCCGGCAACCTCGTGATCCGCGATCACCCAGATGCGCTGATGGAAGCGGGCATTCAGCTCGGAGTAGCCGATTGAGTCCCCCTGATTGACGCGTTCGCGCATTGCCCCCACCATCGCCTCGAGCTCGGCGATGTCCTCGCCCGTCGCGCGCTCGCCGGCGACCCGGGCGAGCAATCTCTCCAGGGCGATGCGCACCTGCTCGATTTCGACCGCCTCACGATCCGAGATCAGCCGGACCCGCGCCCCGCGATGCTGTTCGCGGCTCACCAGGCCCTCCTGGTGCAGCCGGGTGAGCGCTGAACGGATCGAGGTCCGGCCCGCCTTGAAGATGCTCACAAGCTCCGCTTCCACCAAGCGCTGGTTCGGCTGAAAGCGACCGCTGACGATCGCCTCGCGCAACTCCCGGTACACATCGGCCTGAGGGGGTGGTGCCTCCCGTGCCGGACGGGGAGTGGCGGCCACGGGCGCGGATGGCGGCGCCCCTTGGACCGGTTTCCTGGTGGTCGTTGCCATGGGACTAGATTAGCTGCCATGGTTGTCGCTACGATCGTCGACAATCAGTCGACGACACCCGTCCGCGAGAGGAGGCACTTGATGCAGGCACGAGGTCGAGGTCATCGGATCGGTCACCGCGTCGGGTTCCTCCTCTCCGGGCTCGCTCTGGTGCTCGCGGGGTGCGGAAGTGGAAGCTCGAGCAGCGGCTCGGTCGACACGTCGCCCCTGCTGGTCGGCATCGTCGCCCCGTTCACGGGTGTCGACGCCGCTCTCGGCCCGGCCTACTTCGCGGCGTGCCTGCCAGCGGCGCGGGCCATCAACAACGGCGGTGGGATCATGGGCCATACCGTCAGCTGCCAGCAGTTCGACACGCGTGGCGAGCCTGCCGATGCCGTACCCGCGGCCCAGCAGATGATCGCCAGCCATTCCAACCTCATGGCGGTGGTGGGCTGCACCTCGGACGAGGCGTCGAGCGTCGTGCCCATCATCGACCACGCCCACGTTCCCATGTTCTGCATGACCGGCCAGTCGGAGTTCAGCAAGTCGAGTTTCACCTACTTCCACCGCCTGGTCCCGCCGGACGCGTACGACTCCTACGCCCTTGTGGGAAGCGCGCTCGACTACAGCCACTTCAAGCGAGTCGCCCTGGTGTTCGGCAATGACATCGGCTCGCAGGCGTTCGTTGGGCCGGCGATGAATGCGCTGCAGACCCTCGGCGCCACGGTGACCATCAACCAGGCGATCGCGCTTGGCCAATCCTCGTACCGCACCGAGGTCACCGCGATGCTCGCGACCCATCCGGACGTGATCTTCACCGAGGCGTTGGGGTCCACGGACGCCACGTACCTTGCCGAGGTCAAGCAGCTGAACGGCTCGACGCTGCCCTTCATGGGCACCTCGGCGACGATCGACCCCGTCTGGTTCAAGGCGGTGACCGGTGCCATCGGGGTCCAGGACGTGCTCGACAAGTTCACCGCCGTCGACCTTGGGGTGAGCTTCACCGGGGCCGGGTATGACGAGTTCAAGACCAATCTCGACGCCTCCGCCTCGCAGTTCGCGGATGCGCCGAAGTACTCGGAACGTGGAGCCACCCTGCACCTGTACGACGGCATCATCCAGGCCGCGCTCGCCATGGACGCCACCCACAGCACCGACCCGACGGTCTACAACGCGAAGATCAAGGACATCGGCAACGGCGTCAGCGGCGCGGTGACGGTGAGCACGTACAAGGACGGTGTGGCCGCCCTGAACAGCGGGAAGTCGGTTCACTGGGTGGGCGCCGGCGGCCTGACCAACTACGACCAGTACCTCAACTCCCAGCAGGGCTACATCATCGTGAAGTACGACGCCCAGGGAAACGAGGTGACCATCGGCCACCTGACTCAACAGCAGACCGCCGACGTCATCAAGGCGGGCGGTGGCTGAAACCGTGGGGCACCGAGGGAATCGGCAATGAGCCTCATCGTGGCGGCCCTCGGGTTTGGGCTGGTGAGCATGTCGATCATCGCCGTCGCAGCGGTGGGATTCACGATGCAGTTCGGCATCACCAACATGATCAACCTGGCGTACGGGCAGGTGATGATCTGCTCCGCGTACGCTGCCTACGCCCTCAACAACGCCGGGGTCAGCATCTGGGCGGCGCTGGTCGTCGGAGCGCTGTTCGGCGCCGCCCTGTCCTTCCTCCTCAATCGCTGGGTCTACGCGCCGTTCCAGCGCAAGGGAACCAACCTGATCGGCATGGTGATCATCTCGCTGGCCGTGGGGCTGATGATCGCCAATCTCATGCTGCCAATCGTGGGCTATTACAGCGTCTCGTACCACCTCGACACCGGTCCGACCACCCACCTCGGGTCGATCACGCTGACCGGCGTGCAGCTGGCGATCATCGCGTTGGCGGTGGCGACCATGCTCGTCATTCACGCGCTGCTCAAGCTCACCCGGCTGGGCCGGGCGATGCGGGCGACCGCGGCTAATCCGACGCTGGCGCGGAACTGTGGCATCCCCACCCGCCGGGTCATCGATCTCGCGTGGTTGATCACCGGCGCGCTCTGCGGGATCGCCGGAACCGTGGCCGGGATGAACTCCGACTCGTTCTCCGTGGCCAGCGGGTCGGAGTTCCTCATCCCCATCATCGCAGCGGCGGTTCTCGGCGGCGCCGGCCATCCCTACGGCGCCATGATCGGGGCGGTGATCATCGGGGAGATGACCGAGCTCAGCGCCGCCGTCATCTCACCGCAGTACAAGCAGGTGGCGGCCTTCGCGGTCCTGGTACTGGTGATGGTCCTGCGTCCGCAGGGCCTGCTCGCCAAGCGCGGAGCGCTGGCTGCCGCCGGATGACCTACTACCTCACCACCCTGCTCGTCTACGCGGGCGTCGACATCCTGGCGTGCCTGGCGATCAGCCTGCAGTTCGGCCTTTCCGGGATTGTCAACTTCAGCTTCATCATCTTCCAGGCGGCGGGCGCATATACGGCCGCCGTGCTGTCCCTGCCGCCGGACAGCGCGAACGGCGGCTTCCAGACGTACATCCTCGGGTTGAACCTGTCGTTCCCGATCCCCTGGATCGGCGCCGTGGTGGTTGCCGGGCTGCTCGCGTTTCCCGTCGGTCTGGTGATGCTGCGCCGGCTGCGCAGCGACTACCAGGCGATCGCCATGCTGGTGCTCTCGGTGATCGCCAGCCTGATGGTGACCAACACCCCCAGGTTCCTCGATGGCGCGGCGGGCCTCTCACTCGTCCCCCAGCCGCTCTCCGAGCGGCTCAACCCCTACGCCGACTCCTACCTGTGGGTCTATTCGCTCGTCACCCTGCTCCTGGCGGCACTGATCTTTGTGCTGGTTCAGCGGATCACGAACTCGCCGTACGGGCGCTCCCTGCGAGCGCTGCGCGAGCATGAGCTGGCGGCCAACGCCCTCGGGAAGAACTCGGTGGCTCTGAAACTGACCGTGTTCGTCGTGGGCGGTGCCATCGCCGGCTTGAGCGGTGCCGTCCTGGTGGGCTTCATCACCACATGGGCACCGTCGACGTGGCTGTACCCGGAAACGCTGATCCTCTTCGCGGCGGTCATCGTGGGTGGCCGCGGCAACAACTACGGCGCGGTACTCGGTGCGCTGCTGGTCCCGGTGGGGTTCGAGGAGGCGACGCGGTATCTGCCGCCATTCGGGCCTCCCGGGCTCGTCCCCGCCATCGAGTGGGTGTGCATCGCCGGCCTGATCCTCGGATTCCTCTGGTTCCGCCCTCGCGGGGTGCTCCCGGAGCGGCGCCGGCTCTTTCCACAACGCGTGACAGCAGCTGCGGCGGAGGACGCCGGTGCCGCCTGAGGCCAAGCTCGCAGAGCGCCCCCTCAGCGGGGAGGCCCCCTCAGCCGGCGCGCTCCCGCTGCTCGTCGCCGAGGACGTCCATCGTCACTTCGAGGGCATGCACGCCGTCGACGGCGTGTCGATCGAGGTGCTGCCCGGCCGCATCACCGGCCTCATCGGTCCGAATGGGGCGGGAAAGTCGACGTTCCTCGCGGTGCTGGCGGGAACCTTGCCGGTATCCGAGGGCACCATCCTCTTCGACGGTGAGGACATCACCCATCTCCCCGCCTACCGGCGGGCGCGGCGCGGCATGGTGCGCACTTTCCAGCTGCCCTCCGAGTTCGCGCAGCTGACTGTGCTCGAGAACCTGCTCGTGGCGGCGCCTAGGAACCGGGGGGACTCGCTGGTCGGGGCGCTCCTCGGCAAGCGCTACTGGCGGGACGATGAGAACGCTGTCGTCGAGCGCGCTCGCGCGCTGCTCGACCGCTTCAACATGAGCGCAAAGGAATCGGACTACGCAGGCTCGCTGAGCGGCGGGCAGAAGCGGCTCGTGGAGATCATGCGGGCGCTGATGCTCCAGCCTCGGCTCCTGCTACTCGACGAGCCGATGTCCGGCGTGCATCCATCGATCATCGGCGAGATCGCCAACTACTGCGAGGCGCTCCGCGATGAGGGGCTCACCATCGTCATCGTGGAGCATGAGCTGCACATGATCGAGCGGATGTGCGACCCGGTGATCGTCATGGCCCAGGGTCGCGTCATCGGCCAGGGCTCGATGGCGGCACTGCGACAGCAGCGTGAGATCGTTGACGCCTACCTTGTCGGATAGCGGCCCGACGCCGGCGCAGAGACCGGCTCCACTGCTGCGAGCCGAGGGAATCACCTCGGGTTACGGCGGTGTGCCCATCGTCCGCGACGTCAGCCTCAGTGTCGGACCCGGAGAGATCGTGGCCATCATCGGTCCGAACGGTGCCGGCAAGAGCACGCTGCTCAAGTCCCTCGTCGGCATCCTGCACGTCACAGCCGGCCGCGTGCTGCTGGGCGACGACGATGTCACCAACCGGCCGCCGGAAGAAATGGCTCGCCGCGGCGTTGGCTACGTGCCGCAGGTGCAGGACATCTTCGAGCCGCTCACCGTCCTCGAGAACCTCGACATGGGTGGATATCTGCTTCCAGCCGCAACGATGCGCACGCGCATATCCGAGGTCCTCGAGGTCTTCCCTCAGCTGAAGCCGATGCTCAAGCGTCGCGCGGACAAGCTCAGCGGCGGGGAGCGAAAGATGCTCGCCATCGCCCGGGTGCTGATGCTCGATCCGCGAGTTCTCATCCTCGACGAACCGACCGCAAACCTGGCACCGCAGCTGGCTGACAGACTGCTCCGCGAACAGATCAAAGGACTTGGATCACTGGGCAAAGCCGTGCTGCTGGTCGAGCAGCGAGCGCGGGCCGCCCTCGACATCGCCACGTGGACGTCCGTTCTGGTGTCCGGCTCCACCCGCATGGAAGGCCGGTCCGGCGAACTCCTCGATCGCCAGGATTTCGAGGAACTTTTCTTGGGAGCCGCTACCGTCATGAGCACGGCCGGCGGCGTGGAGGCAAAGGGTTCATGAAGTTGCTGATGTTCCGTGAGGGCAACGAGCGCCGCCTCGGCGTGGCTCGCAGTGGCGCACCCGACGAGATCGTCGACGTGACCGAGGCAACCGCCGGGTCCGGCTCGGCGTCACTTCCCATCGACGTCCTCGGCGTCATCGACGGGGGCGAGGAGGCTCTCAACCGTCTCGGCGAGTTGGCGTCGTCGGGCTCCGGTGAGGGAGTCCGACGGCTCGCGGACCTGGCCTTGCTGTCACCCTTCGATCCGCCACGGGGCAACGTGCTCGCCATCGGCCGCAACTACCAGAAGCACGCCGAAGAGGGGGCGCGCGCGCTCAACACCGAGGTGGGGCCGCCGACGATCTTCACCAAGGCGATCACCACCATCACGGGCCCCCACTCCGACATCCCCATCAACGCGGCGGTGAGCACCAATATCGACTGGGAAGTCGAGCTGGGAGTGGTCATCGGGCGACGCGGCTCCAACATCAAGCGGGCCAACGCGCTCGACCACGTGTTCGGCTACACCGTCCTCAACGACGTGACGGCGCGGGACATCCAGAACGGATGGGGCGGCCAGTGGTTCAAGGGCAAGAGCCTGGACGGCTCGTGCCCGGTGGGCCCCTGGGTCCTGACCAAGGATGAGGTGCCCGACGTGCAGGCGCTCCAGTTGCACCTGCGCGTCAACGGTGTCCTCAAGCAGGATGGCAACACGCGGGACATGATCTATCCCGTCGACGAGATCATCGAGTGGTTGTCGGTGGGCATGACGCTGTTGCCCGGCATGCTGATCGCCACGGGGACCCCTGATGGCGTCGGCTTCGCGCGCACCCCGCCGGAGTTCCTGCGCCCGGGCGACGTGATGGAGACGGAGGTGGAGGGGATCGGGCAGCTCCGCAACACCGTGGTCGACTGGGCGTCGTAGGGGCGTCCATGAACGAGTCGGTCACGAGCGGTGATCCCGTCGTGGTGCACACCATCGTGCGCGCAGACCAGGCGGCGGTGGCGCGGCTGGCCGCGCTAGGGGTCACCACGGTGCACGAGGCGCAGGAAAGGCGGGGGCTGCTCGATACGGCCGTGCGTCCCATCCAGCAGGGGGTCCGGCTGGCAGGGCCGGCGGTCACGGTGCTCTGCCAGCCGGGCGACAACCTCATGGTCCACCTGGCTGTGGAAGTGTGCCGTGAGGGTGACGTGCTGGTGGTCGCGATGGCGTCGCCGAGCAGCGATGGCGTGCTGGGTGAACTGCTTGCGACATCGCTGCGCGCCCACGGCGTCATCGCGGCGATCGTGGACGCCGGCGTACGCGATGTCGCCGAGCTTCGGGCGATGCGGTTCCCGGTCTGGTCGCGCTGGATCAGCGCCCAGGGGACGAGCAAGACACACCCCGGCGCGGTGAACCGGCCCATCGTGTGCGCCGGACACCTGGTGAGCCCGGGGGACGTGATCGTCGCCGACGACGATGGCGCCGTCTGTGTCGCCGCACGCGACGCTGCGGAGGTGGCCGAACGCGCCGAGCAGCGCGCCGCACACGAGGACCAGCTCCGCGAGCGGCTGGCCGCCGGTGAGTTGAGCGCCGACCTGCTCGGCCTGCGGTGGCCGGCTGATCGAGACGGCAGCGCATCGCGTGAGCGGTGACTCATCTCGACGCGGCGCGGCTGCTGTTGGTTGCCAGCGCCGCGTTGCTGGCGGGTGCGGTGAACGCGGTCGCCGGCGGCGGCACGCTTCTGTCGTTCCCCGCCCTGCTGCTGCTGGGATTCCCGGCCCTGACCGCCAACGTCACCAACACGCTGGGATTGCTGCCCGGCTATGCCGGTGGCAGCATCGCGTACCGGGCTGAACTCTCAGTCCAAGGTCAGCGGGTGCTGTTCCTTGGACCGATCAGCGTGGTGGGGGCGGTGGGCGGCGCCATCCTGCTCACGCGCACGTCGAACAGCGTGTTCGCCGCGGTGGTCCCCTGGCTCATCTTGTTCGCGTGCGGGCTGCTCCTCGTGCAGCCGGTGGTCACGTCAAGAGTGCGCTCCCGCCGGCCCGAACGCGAGCAGCACCGTGCGCCGATCCTCGTGGTCGCGCAGTTCCTTGGCGGGATCTACGGCGCCTTCTTCGGCGCCGGCCTCGGCGTGATGATGCTGGCCGTCCTTGGACTGTTCATACGCGACGACCTGCAACGCATCAACGCGCTCAAAGGGATGATGGCGCTCATCATCAATGTCGTCGCGGCTATCTACTTCGCCTTCTTCGGCCCCGTGTCGTGGACCGCCGTGGCGGTGATGCTGCCGGCGAGCGCCGCGGGCGGTTTCGCCGGTGTGGCGCTGGCCCGGCGGCTGCGACCGGCCGTGCTACGCACGCTGGTCGTCGCATTCGGCATCGCCTTCGCGCTGCGTCTGCTGCTGTAGCGCGCATGGAAGATGACCGCCGCAAACCGACCCCGTCTGTGTCTTCCGCAGGCCGTTCATTCGTGCCGCACGACCTTGTGCGCCCGCTCATCGGAGCGGAGTCCGGGCCGCTGGCCGGGCTGAGGGTAGCTGTAAAGGACGCCTACGACATCGAGGGCGAGCGCACAGGCATCGGCAGCCCCGAGTGGCTCGCCAACCGTCCTCCCGCAATGGTCACAGCCGAGGTGGTCCGCAGGGTCCTCGACGCCGGCGCCACCGTCGTCGGCAAGACGATCTGTGACGAGTTCCTGTACAGCATCACCGGTGCCAACGCCCACTACGGCACACCGCTCAACCCGCACGCCAGGGACCGGCTTCCGGGCGGTTCGTCTAGTGGCTCGGCAAGCGCCGCGGCCGGCGGCGCCTGTGACTTCGCCCTCGGCACCGACACCGGCGGGTCGATCCGCATTCCCGCCGCGTTCTGTGGACTGTACGGATTGCGCCCGACACGCGGCCGAGTTGACATGGCCGGGATCCAGGCGATGGCGCCCTCGTTCGACTCCGCCGGGTGGCTCGCGCCCGAGGCCGAACTGGTGCGCGCCGTCGGGCGTGTGCTTCTCGACGACCGGCCGGTGACAGCCGCGGTCGACCGGGTGCTCCTAGCAACGGATCTCCTCGCTGTCGCTGATTCGCCGAGCCGTGACGCGGTGGAGGATTCTCTCGCGCGGGCCGGCCATGAACTGCCAGTGCCGCAGCTCGTGCAACTGGCGCCCGAGGGGTTAGCCGAATGGTCGGAGTGCTTCCGTGTCATCCAGGCGTTCGAGACGTGGCAGACGTTCGGTGCGTGGATCACAGCCCATGATCCGCGCCTTGGCCCTGGAATCGATGAGCGCATGGCGTATGCGTCGACCGTCGACGCTGACGCTGTCGCTGCCGCCCGCCGCCGGCGTGTGGCGGTGACAGAGCGGCTCGGCGACGTGCTCACACCGGGGACCGTGGTGATCCTGCCGACCGCCCCCTGTGCGGCCCCGCGACTGTCGGCGTCGGCCGAGCAGCTGCGCGAGTTTCGCAGCCGCTCCCTGCTGCTCACGTGCCCGAGCGGCCTGGGCGGGCTGCCGCAGGTGTCGCTGCCGATCGGGAGGGAGGGCTCCCCACCCCTCGCCATGTCGGTACTCGGATGGGCGGGCGGCGACGAAGCCCTCCTCGACCTGTCGTGCCGGCTGGGTGGAACCCAACTCCGCCAGGACGATGCCTCACGCCCTCATGCGCGCAACGCGACAGACTCCGTTATCAAGTAAAATTTGGGGGAGATTTTGGGGAGATTTTGGGGAGATTGAATGTCCAGCACGGTTAGGTGTGAAGAAGGTAGGGACGCCGCGTGGCCACCATCACCCCGCAGTCTCACACGATGGCCGAAGCGGGCGCGCTCATGACGGGCGCGGTGTCGTTCGCGGGACCGAGTGGCGGTTAGCGAGCAATGAGCGGACAGCCGGAGGACCGGTACCGACATCTGCCGTACCGGCGCTGCGGGCGCAGCGGTCTCAAGCTGCCTGCGATCTCGCTTGGCCTATGGCAGAACTTCGGTGGCGACACCCCACTCGAAGGGCAACGCTCCGTCATCCGCCGCGCGTTTGACCTGGGCATCACGCACTTCGACCTGGCCAACAACTACGGCCCGCCACCCGGCTCGGCGGAGGAGAACTTCGGCCGCATCCTGGCAACTGACCTGGCCGGACATCGTGACGAGCTGGTGATCTCGACCAAGGCGGGTTACGACATGTGGCCTGGGCCGTACGGCGAGTGGGGCTCGCGCAAGTACGTCCTGGCCAGCCTCGATCAGAGCTTGAGGCGCATGGGGCTGGAGTACGTGGATATCTTCTACTCGCACCGCTTCGACCCGGCGACTCCCTTGGAAGAAACCATGGGGGCGCTCGACACCGCGGTGCGGCAGGGCAAGGCGCTCTACGTCGGCCTGTCGTCGTATTCGGCTCAGCGCACGCGGGACGCGACCGCCATCCTTCGCAGACTGGGGACGCCGCCGCTCATCCACCAGCCGTCGTACTCCATGCTCAACCGGTGGATCGAAGGTGAACTCCTCGATGTGCTTGGAGAGGAGGGGATTGGCTGTATCACCTTCTCGCCTCTTGCGCAGGGGCTGCTCACCGACAAGTACCTCGCCGGGATCCCCGCCGGCTCTCGGGCGAGCCATCGTGGGTCGTTTTCCGAGGAAATGCTGAGCGAGGAGAACCTGACCAAGATCCGCGCCCTCGACCAGATCGCGGCGCGGCGCGGCCAGACGCTGGCGCAGATGGCGCTGGCATGGACGCTGCGTAGCCCCTTGGTGACGTCGACGCTCGTCGGAGCCAGCAGCAAGGCCCAGCTCGAGCAAAATATCGCCGCCCTGAACAACTGCGACTTTTCGGCCGAAGAGCTCGTGGAAATCGATCGTTACGCGACCGAGAGTGGCATCAATTTGTGGGCCGCCTCCAGCGCCGGCTGATACGGCCACCGGTGAACAGGCGGGACACTACCGAGGCGATCGGCCAGGCCGATCTCAGTAGTCGTCGAGAGGGCGATCCGTGAAAGCACGCGCGTACACGGGCGGCATGCTCTTCACCGTCTGGCGGTCGCCGTCGTGGACCACAATGAAGTCACGCGCGTCGGCGTCCGGGCTGCCGAACCGGATCAGAACATTGGCGCCGGACGCCGCCATCTCCACCGTGCCGGAGTTGTCCGGGGCGATGAGTACGGCGTTCCGACTTGGCACGTCGATCTTCTGGACCTTCGTGCTGCCCCGATGGATAATTGTCAATGTCGTCATTTACGGCCTCCAGTTGGGCTGATCTGCTGCATTGCTACCCTCCGGGCCAGGCGAGCTCGCGCTCGATCGGTAGATGCGATGGGCGCCGCGGCTCGAGGATCTTGGGCCTCCATGCCGCCGGCGTGGTCGCCGCCGGTCTCAACGGCTCTGCGACCGCAAGCGCGACCGGCACCGCCGCGGCGATCCGCGTACGAGCCCGCGGTGCGAGCGCGCGAGCCGGTGGGCCGGCTGCCGTTGACTGTGTCGCCGCCGCTCTCAGCACGGTGCGCCACTCGGCCGCAGCGATCGTGCGGCGCACCTGGGGCACCGCATCGGGATTCACCGAGATCGAATCGATCCCGAGCCGGACCAGGTGCTCGGCGAACTCGGGATGGTTGGACGGTGCCTGACCGCACAGCGACGAGGTGATCCCCGCCTGGCGGGCGGCGCCGATGATCCGGCTAATGGTGTCCAGAACGGCGCCATCGGACTCGTCGAAAAGGGCAGCGCACACTTCGGAGTCCCTGTCCACCCCGAGCATGAGCTGGGTGAGGTCGTTGCTGCCGATAGAGACACCCTCGATGCCCATCGCCGCATACTCCGGGATCCGGTACGCGACCGATGGCACCTCGGCCATCACCCACACGGGAAGTACCCGCCGGTCGGCGACCGGGCTCGAGTCCACCACGTCGAGGCAGGCCTCGAGTTCCCACGCGGTGCGGACGAAGGGGATCATCAGGCGAATGTTGGGGGTCTGCTCCACTACACGGGCGAGCATCTCCAACTCAAGCCGGAACAGGTCGGGCTCTCGCACGTATCGATAGCAGCCCCGGTATCCGATCATCGGGTTCTCCTCGTGCGGCTCGAAACGATCGCCGCCCTCGAGGTTGCGGAACTCATTGGTCCGGAAGTCGATGCTTCGGTACACCACGGGCCGCGGGAAGAACGCCTCGGTTATGCGCAGGACCGAAGCGGACATCGCATCGACGAACGTCTTCTGCTCGCCACGCTCGAGCAGCAGCCGTGGGTGCACGCCCCTGAGCGCGTCAGCGATCATGAACTCGGCACGAAGCAGGCCGACTCCGTCGACCGGCATCGCTGCCACAGCCTCGGCGTGGTCCGCCATCGCCAAGTTGACGTAGAGGCGGGTGCCGAGCACTTGCGGTTCCGCCGGTGCGGCCGGGGGCGCGGCAGTTGTCATCGCCGTCGTCTTCGGGACGTCGATTCCACCGACCTCGACGACCCCCTCGGTGACCTGGCCCTTCGCGCCGTTGACGGTGACCATCTCGCCATCACGCAGCACGGTCGTGGCATTGTGGGTGCCGACCACGCAGGGGACGCCAAGCTCGCGGCTGACGATGGCGGCGTGACACGTCATCCCTCCTGCGTCCGTGACCAGGGCGGCGGCGCGTCGCATGGTGGGGATCCAGTCCGGGTTGGTCATTGGGGCGACGAGCACCTCGCCAGCGCGCAACTTCTCACCCTCCTGAGCCGAGAGTAGGACCCGAACCAGCCCTGATGCCTGTCCCGCGGATGCGGCCAGGCCACGCACCAGCACGCGACCGGCGGGAGCCACGCGCTCGGTGGCTGAGGCCATCGCGGTGATCGGGCGCGATTGCACTAGGTACGTCTTCCCCTTCTCGATAGCCCATTCGATGTCCTGGCTGCTCCCGTAGTGAGCCTCAACTTGCATGCCGAGCTTTGCCAGCTCGATCGCTTCCTCGTCGCTGAGCACACGCTTCGCTGCCATATCCGGGTCGAGCGTGACCCGCTGGTCATGGCCGTCCGGGCCGCACACGATGGCCGTCGACTTCGTGCCGATCCTGGCCTGCACAACGCGCGGTCCGCTCTTGGAGAGCACGTAGGTATCGGGCTCGACCTGCCCGCCCACCACTACCTCGCCCTGCCCGAAAGCAGCTTCGATCACCATGCTATCGGGGTCCGCGGTCGACGGATTGATGGTGAACATGACCCCCGACCGCTCCGACGGGATCATCTCCTGCACGATGACCGCGAGAGTCGGCTCTTCGGTCAGGGCGAGCTTCGCCCGATAGAAGATGACGCGCTGGCCATACAGCGATGCCCAGCAGTCGACCACCCGGGCCAGCAGCTCCTCGTCGCCCGCGACGTTGGTGAAGGTCGCGTTCATGCCCGCGAACGACGTCCCCGCGGTATCTTCGCTGGTACCCGACGAGCGCACGGCTACTCGCGTCCCGGGGCCGAGACGGTGATAAGCGTCCAGAACGGCGGACGCGAGCGTCGGCGGAAGCGGCGTGGATCCAAGCAACTCCTGGGCTGCAGTCGCCGCCCGCTCGAGGCTCACCGGATTGTCGGGGGCGACGCCGGTCAGCAGAGCCCTCAGCTTGGCGCGAGCGCCGCTCTGCTCGATGGCGTCGACGTAGGCGGCGGCGGTGATCACGAAACCGGGCGGGACCGGCATGCCCGCGCGTGTGAGCTCACCCAGGTTCGCCCCCTTTCCCCCTGCGACTTCGGTGTCGGCGACGCCGAGCTCTTCGAATCTGCGGATGTACTCCACGGCCACTCTCCTCTCATCGGTTACCCCTTGATCATCACCGCAGCGGAGGCAGTTACCAGGGGCTTAGGTCCCGATCAGTTCCGCCCCATGGCCTCCGCACGACTGCACAGCTGCTCGAATGGGCTCAAGCGTTCCCACTCTTTGGCTCGCTCGGGTGCGCGAGATCGGGCGTGGGCCGCACGCTGACCGCGTGTGGCAATTAGCCCGGCCTAGCGGCGCGATTCAGGGCGCGCGTAGCGCCGTGCCAACCGACGCAACTGCAGCATCCGAGCGGCGCCCAACAGGAATACGATCAAGCCGCCCAGCAGCGCGGCCAAGAGAAGATCGAGCCCCAGCGGGATGGTCCATTGCATGTTAAAGAAGCGGGTCTTTGCTGCGGTCAGGTTCTGGAGAACAAAGACAATGACAACGATGAGCAACAACATGCCGACGCCCAACGCCCAATAGACAACGCCGGTGCGCGTGGTCGGTACCGTGGGCCGCGGCGCCGTTGCGCCGACGACAGCGGGCTCAGCGACTGTGGCAGCGGGCGACGGCGGTGGTGCATCGGGTTGATTCCCGCGCGGCGGTGGCAACTCTGTTTGGCTCATCTGGAACAGTCATAGCACGAGTGGACTGAGTGGCGTCGCCGCACGCGGTGTGAATCCGTCAGACAAATGGGGGCCCACCGGCCAGTCGAGCGAGCGCAGCGAGGGAGACTGGCCGGGGAGAGAGGATTCGAACCTAGGCGGACCACCGCAGCACCAGCACGTTCGGTCATGGCCATTGAGTTCAGACCAGCTCCGGCTCCATCACGATCGCGCCCGCCGGGCACTCCGTGACGCAGATGCCACAGCCCTTGCAGAAGTCATAGTCGAAGGCGAAACGGCGTCCGGGACCGAGCTTGATCACCGCGTTGTCGGGACAGACGCCGTAGCAGTTGTCACACTCGAAGCAGTTGCCGCACGAGAGGCAGCGGCGCGCCTCGAACAGCGCCGTCTCCTCGTCCAGCCCCTCCACGACCTCGTCGAACGTGGACTGCCGGCGCACCATGTCCAGCCGGGGACGCACGGTGACCGGCGCGTCGCTGTAGTACCAGGTGTTGAGCATGTCGAATGCGGCGAGTTCGTGCTTCGCCGCCGGCGCATACGCCGCGCCGCGCAGCCAGGCGTCGATGTTGCGCGCCGCCTTCTTGCCGTGGCCGACGGCGACCGTCACGGTGCGCTCCGCCGGCACCATGTCACCGCCGGCGAACACACCGCGATGACCGGTCATCATCGTTGGACCCACCGCGACCACACCGTCCTCGACAGTGATGTCGGAGAGACCGTTCAGCAGCGAGAGGTCGACCTCCTGGCCCAATGCCAGGATGACAGTATCGGCCTCGAGCTCCTCGAGGATCCCCGTCGGCTGCGGGAACCCGGTCTCGTCGAGCTCCATTCGCTCGATGATGAGCTTCCCTTTGTCGGCTCGTCTGATGGTCGAGAGCCAGCGCATCAGAACGCCCTCCTCGAGCGCCTCCTCGACCTCGATGACGTGGGCGGGCATCCGCTCCCTGGTGCGACGATATACGACCACCGTATCCTTCGCGCCCAGCCGCCGGGCGGTGCGCGCCGCGTCCATAGCGGTGTTCCCGCCACCGTAGACGACCACGCGCCGCCCCAGCAGTGGCCTCTCCTCCCCCTCCATGCCGCGCAGCATTGACACCGCGTCAACGATCCGGGCGGCGTCACCCGCGGGGATGTCGGCGTGCCTGCCGATGTGCGCGCCGACGGCGACGAAGGCCGCGTCGAAAGCGCCGTCGTGTATCGTCGCCTCGAGGTTGTCGACGGTGCGGTCGAGCACCATGTGCACGCCCATCTCGACGATGCGCGAGATCTCCGCATCGAGCACCTCGCGCGGAAGACGGTACCGGGGAATGCCGAAGCGCATCATGCCACCCGGCTGTGCCCCGGCATCGAAAACGGTGACGTCGTGGCCCATCAGGCGAAGGTGGTGCGCGGCCGACAGCCCGGACGGGCCGGCGCCGACAACCAGGACGCGCTTGCCAGACCAGGGAACGGTCACGTCGACGCGCCAGCCGTGCGCGATGGCGGTGTCACCGAGGAACCGCTCCACCGAGTCGATACCGACCGCGTGGTCGAGGCTCGCACGGTTGCAGGCGTCCTCGCACGGGTGGTAGCAGACGCGGCCCATCACCGCCGGGAACGGGTTGTCCCGCATGAGCGCTCGCCACGCCGCCTCGTAGCCGCCATCCTCGGCCTGGTACAGCCAGGACTGGATGTTCTCGCCAGCCGGGCACGCGTTGTTGCAGGGAGGCATGCGGTCGACGTACACGGGCCGTTCAGTTCGCCACGAACCGGTGCGGTTGCCCAGCGACGATGCGACATCGAGCGTGATGGCGAACGGCCTCTGCGCGCTCATCTGGAGCCCACCGCCGCCGGTTCACGGAGCAGGCCGTAGCGCTCTACGTTGGCATCGGCGATCGCCTGGATGCGCGCCACGATGTCGGGGCGTCCCTTCGGTCCGAAAAGGTGTGCGTAGCGCCCCTGCGCGCTGAGGTACTCCTCGACCGGCTCCTTCCGCCGGATCGGCGTGGCCGAGACCACCCGGCCCGACTCCGCCTCGAAGACCGGGAACAACCCCGTCTCACATGCCAGGCGGGCCAACCTGATGGTGTCGTGCGAAGCGCTTCCCCAGCCCAGTGGGCAGGGCACAAGGATGTGCAGGTAGCGGGCTCCATGGAACCGCATGGCGCGCTCGACCTTGGCTTCGAGGTCGTGCAGGTCGGCCACCGTCGCGGTGGCCACGTAGGGGATCTCGTGAGCCATGGCGATCAGGGGGAGGTTCTTTCCCTGATCGAAGGGGTTGCCCGGTTGGTCGCCAACGGCCTCCGTGGTTGCGGTGCGCGCCGCTGGCGGCGTCGCTCCGGAGCGCTGGACACCGGTGTTCATGTACGCCTCGTTGTCGTAGCAGACGAAGAGCACGTCGTCGTTGCGCTCGAACATCCCGGACAGGCACGCGAACCCGATGTCCACGGTCCCGCCGTCACCTGCCTGGGCGACGGTGCGGATGTCACCGCGGCCCTTGACCCTCAGTGCCGCGGCGATGCCGGTCGCCACCGCCGCCGTGTTGCCGAACAGGGAGTGGATCCAGGGAACCTGCCACGCTGACTCCGGGTAGAGGGTGGAGAACACCTCGAGGCAGCCGGTGGCGTTGGCCGCGATCATCCTGCCCTTGGTGATGCGCATCGCCGCGTCGAGCGCATAGCGAGCACCCAGTGCCTCGCCGCATCCCTGGCACGCTCGATGTCCTGACGTCAGCGAGTTGCTGCGTTGGGCGTCCGCCTGGACGGATCGATCCTCTGATTCCAGGAGGCGGTTGCCCACCGCGAAACTTCCGACCTGGTAGAACTTGATGGGCTGGTACGGCATCGACGTCTCCCCCTCAGCGCACCGCGACCGTGCCGGCGACGAGTTCGCGTGTCAGCCGGCGATCGGTGCGCGCCAGTTCCCGCTCGACGACACCCCGGTCGAGGTCGAGGAATGTCAACGGTTCCAGTCGGTCACCCGCCGCCCGCTCGAGCAGCGCCGAAATCGACCGCTGCGTGATCGGCCGGCCTCCCAGGCCGGCCACCACCGAGAAGCGGCGGCCTTGCAGGTGCGACAGCGCCGACCAGACGTCGGCCGCGACAACGCCGCCCGCGCCGGGCGCGAGTGACTTCTCGATGACGACCACGCGCGCGGCTCCCGCGGCGGCAGCGCGCACGGCCTCGAACGGGAACGGCCGGAAGCAGCTGATGCCCACGACACCGATGCGCGCCCCGCGACGGCGGAGGTCGTCGACGGCATCGCGGATGGTGCCGAGCACGGACCCGAGCGAGATCACGATGGTGTCGGCGCCCTCGACCCCGTCCGTCGTGACCAGGCCGCCGGAGCAGCGTCCGAAACGCGTTGCGAACTCGGTCGCGACGGCGCCGATGCGCTCGATCGCCTGCAAGTGCCTGGCGTGAGCCAGGTAGCGCACCTCCATGAATGCTTCCGGCCCGACCATCGCGCCGATGGTGATGGGGTCGTCGGGGTCGAGCACCTGGCGCGGCTGGAAGGGCGGCAGGAAGGCGTCAACCTCCGCCTGCTCAGGGATATCGAGACGTTCGGTCGCGTGCGTGAGGATGAAGCCGTCCATGCAGACCATGACCGGCAGCGAGAGGGACTCGGCAATGCGAAACGCCTGCACGTGCAGGTCGATCGCCTCCTGGTTGGTCTCCGCGTGGAACTGGATCCAGCCACAGTCGCGCAGCGCCATCGAGTCCGAATGGTCGTTCCAGATGTTGATCGGTGCGCCGATGGCGCGGTTGGCGACGGTCATGACGATGGGAAGGCCGAGACCGGAGGCGTTGAACACCGCCTCGGTCATGTACAGCAGTCCCTGGCTGGCGGTCGCGGTGTAGGCTCGCGCACCGGTCGCCGAGGCGCCGATGGCCACGGACATCGCGGCGAACTCGGACTCGACGTTGATGAACTCGCACGGCGCCAGCGAACCCGTCTTCACCTTGACGCCCAGCGCCTCGACGATGTGCGTCTGCGGCGAGATCGGGTAGGCGCAGATGACCTCCGGGCGCGACAGCGCCACCGCCTCGGCGACGCCGCGCGAGCCCTCGATCTGCCTAAGCACCGACCGCCTCCGCCACCATGGACAGCTCGCGTTCAATGAACTTGTGCGCCGCCACCGCGCCGGCGTAGTTGGCGCCGGCAACCGCGGCCGAGAAACGGTCCCGCAGCGCCGTGGCAATCGCGTCCAGCGAGACGATCCCGGTCATCGCCGCCAAGGCTCCGAGCAGCACCGCGTTGGGCGTCGGACGTCCCACGTGTTCGCGGGCGAGGTCGGTCGCCGGCACGGTGAGAAGGCGCACGCGAGGATGGCGGGTCCTGAGGTCGCCCAGGCCCAGCTCGTCGACGCTGCGCGAGGAGTTGATGAGGACGTATCCCTCCGTGCCCAGACCGCTGAAGAGGTCGACGGCGTGCAGCAGGGTGGGGTCCTGGATGATCAGCGCGTTGGGCTCGGCGATCGGCTCGCGGGTGCGGATCGGCCCGTCGGCGATGCGGCAGAAGGCGACGATGGGCGCCCCCATCCGCTCCGAACCGAAGGATGGGAATGCCTGCGCGTGCCTGCCCTCGGCAAAGGCCGCCATCGACAGCAGTTCGGCTGCGGTGACCACGCCCTGCCCACCGCGACCATGGATGCGCACCTGGAAGAGATCCATGCCGCGAGCCTACGCGGCATGGGAGCCGGTGACCACCGCCCAAGGGCGCCCGGTCGTGTGACCAACGACCCAGGCGCCGCCACCGGCGGTTGCGGCTGGGCACGGAGTCCAGGAAGTGGGCCGCCACCGCCTCACGCTGAAGATGGTGGCTTCGAGGTCCCCGTGGCTCCGGGCCACGGCGATCGACCACGAGCCGGTGCCGCCGACGACGTCGAGCAAGCGCCGGTGCCGGGCGAAGTCGTAGGTCGCCGCCAACGCGGCGACGGGGCCAGCCAGGATCGCTTCGATCCCCGCTGAGGCCACCTCCTGGAGGGCGTCGTCGAGTTCGAAGATCTCCTGCGAGGGTCCACTGCCCAAGGCATCGGCCAGCCCGCGCCGAATGGTCTCACGCCGGGCGCGGCCCTCGAGGCTGGCCATGGCGTCGAGCTCGGTGCCGGGCGGTTCGCCCGCGACGTCGCTCCCACTGTGCCCGACGACGCCGTCGGTCGGGCACCATCCGGCTCGTGCATGGTCTCATTGCGAGCGTGCCGATGCGCAACGACCTCGAGGCGCTCGCCGCGCTGCTCTCGGGCGCCGGGTTCGTCGCGGCGGAAGAGGAGGCGGACGAGCTCCTCGCTTGCGCGGCCGGCGATGTCGAGCTCCTCGACTCGCTCGTCGGGCGTCGCCTCACGGGCGAGCCACTCGCCTGGATCACCGGGAGCGTCTCGTTCTGTGGCTTGGAGATCCGCGTTGATCCCGGTGTCTACGTTCCACGCTGGCAGAGCGAGCCGCTCGCGCGTCGGGCCGTCGAGCGCCTGCCAACGAACGGTGCGGCGATCGATCTCTGCACCGGGGCCGGAGCGATGGCCAAGACCTTGATCACGGACCACCCCGGCGCGCGCGTCGTGGCGTCCGACGTCGACGAGCGTGCCGTTGCCTGCGCGACGGCGAACGGCGTGGAGGTCTACTTCGGCGATCTGTTCGCCCCGCTGCCGCGCACGCTCGAAGGACGCGTCGACGTCGTCGTCGGCGTCGTCCCGTACGTGCCGACGCCCGCGTTGCCGCTGTTGCAGCGCGACACCTTCGCGTTCGAGTCGCCGCTGTCCTACGACGGCGGCCGCGACGGCACCGAGATCCTCCGACGCGTCCTCACCGACAGCCCCCGCTTCCTCCGGCGCGGCGGTGCGCTCCTCCTCGAGCTCGGCGGCGAGCAGGCCGAGGCGCTCGGCGACGACCTCGCGCGCCTCGGCTACGTCGATGTCAGCGTTCTCGTTGACGAAGACGGTGACGCCCGCGGCATCGAGGCGACCCTTGGAGTGAGCCAAGCCCCAGTCTGAGTCGAGGCCTGGCGCTCCGTCAGCTGATGACCCGCTTCTTGAAACCGCGAACTCCGTTCCAGACGAAGAAGGCCGTGAAGGCGAGCAGGACCGGATACACGACATAGAGAGACATGTGTTGCTCACTGGTCAGCGCGGCTCTGAAACCTTCGTTGATGTAGATCAGGGGATTGACGAGCACCACGGTCTGCAGCCACGAGAACCCGTGAACCTGGACCGGTGCAAGCTTCGTCCACGAGTAGTACGTACCACCAAGAAAGGTGATCGGAAGGACGACGATGCCGAAGAGAAGCGGGACCGTGCGCGGTTGGAAGAATGTCCCGAAGCTGAGTCCCAGCGCAGAGCAACAGACGCAGGCCAGTGGAATCATCGTGACCAAAATCCACCAGGTGACATGTAGATCGATGGTGATCTGTGGCGCGTGGACGACTGCGGCAATTGGAAAGACGATCAACGCGGCGATCAATCCCTGCACAGCACCAAAGGCGACCTTCTCCAGTGCCACTAGACTGACCGGAAGTGGGGCGAGGACACGGTCCTCGATCTCCTTCGTGTAGCCGAACTCCTGCACCATCGGTAGGGCCACGGCCTGGATCCCCTGGAACATGATCGACAGGCCAACCACACCGGCGACAAGGATCGTGGCGAAGGAGGATTCCCCGCTGGCACCACCGCCCGATCCAACCCCCGTACCGATGGTCGGAAACACGTACGTGAAAACGAAGACGAGAAGAAATGGCTGAAGGATGGTTCGTGGAATGAACTGAGCAAGGTTCTTGCGCAACACGGTGAGGTCTCGCAGGAGAAGAGCCTTGAAGGCGTCGCGACTGGATGCCGCCGCGGAGCGCCGTGTTGTGCGGATCGGCAGGGAATCTAGTCTGGTGGTCGCTGATGCCATCAGTCGCGGAGCTCTTTGCCGGTGAGGTTGATGAAGACTGTTTCCAGGTTTGGTTCGGTCACAGTGGCGTCCGTGATCGTGAAACCGCCGTCGTCAGCCGCCGCGATGACCTTCAGCAGGATCCCGCCCCCACCTCGCACGCCGAGGTGGACCCTGCCATCGACGACTGCAGCCGAGTCAACTCCTGCAACGCGTTCCTGGAGGAAGCCGGCCAGGCGGTCGAGGTCTCCATTCGCGCTGACCACCACGATGGTGTCGGCTCCCACCGATCGCTTCAGATCGTGTGGCGTATCCAGGACGAGGATCCTGCCGTGGTCCATGATCCCGATGCGGTCGCACAGTTGATCCGCTTCGTCCATGTTGTGGGTGGTCAGGAGGATGGTTTCACCGTCGTCATGGAGCTTCCTGAGTATCTCCCACAAGGCGATGCGACTCTGCGGGTCGAGGCCCGCCGTCGGCTCGTCAAGGAAGAGAACGGCCGGACGATGCAGGATGGCGCGCGCAACCATGAGGCGCTGGGCCAGTCCGCCGGACAGGGCCATGACGGACATCCTCGCATGCTCGGTGAGAAGAAACTTCATCAGCATCTCGTCGGCCGCGGCGCGAGCTTCCTTCGCCGCCATGCCAAAGAAGCGGCCGTGGAAGTAGAGGTTTTCCCAGACCGTCAGTGAACGGTCCAGCGTGTTCGTCTGAGGTACGACCCCGATCAGTTGTTTTGCCACAGCAGGATGCTTCAACACGTCGACGTCAGCAATGAAGGCCTGTCCCGACGTCGGGATCACTCGAGTGGTGAGCATGCTCGCAGTCGTCGTCTTGCCTGCTCCATTGGGACCGAGAAGCCCGAAGATCTCGCCCTGGGCGACCGTGAGGTTCAGGGTGTCGACGGCCTTCACCCCACCGGGATATACCTTGGTGAGATCCACGGTTCGGATGACGGCCTGTAACTCAGCGGACGTCGTGGGGTTGGGTGAAACGATCTCGGCTTGGGACGCTGACATCAGAGACTCCGAGTGCGCTCGCTGTACGGTGGCTCAGCGCAGCATACGGAACTGAACCGCGCGACACGGCTCCCAGCAAACGATGGTGGCCTAAAGGGTCGCCTACCCGCGCTCCGCGCCTGTCAGAATGGACGTGGCGAATGCGTCCTAGATTCTGGCGGACAATCACTCTGTGGGGCCGTCTCCACCACTGGGGACGCCGCCAGAACGGGCCGTGCGGCTGCGACAGGTGGGGCATCGGCATGGAACTCGAAACCCACACTGGAGGCTGTAATGAAGAACACTGACTACGTGATTTACATCACAACCACACACGGCTCGACATGGAGCCACTTCCAAGAGAACAACGGCTGGACACGAACTGGTCCAAACGGTCGAATCCACCAACTCAGCGCAGAGCAACTGTTGTCGCACCTATTGCCGCCACTCGCAGGCGACCAACCGGGCCTCAGCGTCAGGGTGGAACGGAGGTAGCAAGGCCTTCGTGCCCGGCTCGCTTCCGGCTGACCTGCCCGCCATGCGTAGGCCGGGGCGAAATCGGGTACAACCAATCCATGACCGAACCCAAATCGGAGCTGCTGCCGGTCGTCCCCCTCGACGATGCCGTGGTGCTCCCGCATATGACCGTTCCGCTCGGCGTCGAGGGCGATGAGCAGCAAGCGGCGATCGACGCCGCGCGCAATAGCAACCACCTGGTCCTGCTGGTACCCCGCGTCGCCGGCAAGTTCGCCGCGATGGGCACCGTGGCGACCGTCCAGGACTCCGGTCGGCTTCCCAACGGCGCAGAGGTCACCATCGTTCGCGGTGAGCACCGCGCGCGTCTGGGCAGCGGCAACGCCGACGTGGGTGGCGCGCTGTGGGTGCAGGCCGAGCCGGTCCCAGACGCAGATCCGCCGAGCGGTCGCGCCCTGGAGCTCGCCCGCGAGTACCGGGCCATGCTCGAGAACCTGGTGGAGGGCCGGGGCGCCCCCGGCGTCGTCCAGTTCCTCCGTGCCGCGCGCAACCCGGGCCAGCTGGCAGACCTGGCGGGCTACTCGCCCGACCTCACCGTCGATCAGAAGCTCCAGGTGCTGGAGACCATCGACCTCGAGGCCCGGCTCACCATGCTCATCGGGTGGACCCGGCAGATCCTCGCTGACGCGTCGCTGAAGGAGAAGATCCGCAGCGAGGTCAACGAGGGGATGGAGAAGACGCAGCGGGACTTCCTGCTGCGCCAGCAGCTCGAAGCGATCAAGAAGCAGCTCGGCGAGGGCGGCGACGACGTCGCTTCCACCTACCGGCAGCGCATCGATGAGGCGGGAATGCCGGACAGCGTGCGCACCGAGTTCGAGCGCGAGCTCGGCCGGCTGGAGCGCACCAGCGAGCAGAACCCCGAGTACGGCTGGATCCGCACCTACCTGGACTGGATGCTCGACATCCCGTGGAACGTGCGCTCCGACGACAACTACGACCTGGCTGAGGCGCGCCGGATCCTCGACGAGGACCACACCGGTCTGGACGACGTCAAGGCGCGCATCATCGAGTTCCTCGCCGTGCGCAAGCTCCGCAATGAGCGTGGCCTGTCGGTGCTGGGCGGTCGCGGCTCGGGCGCCATCATCACCCTGGTCGGCCCTCCCGGCGTGGGCAAGACCTCACTCGGGGAGTCGGTTGCTCGCGCGCTGGGACGGAAGTTCGCGCGCGTGTCGCTGGGCGGCATCCACGACGAAGCCGACATCCGCGGCCACCGCCGCACCTACGTCGGCGCGCTGCCAGGCCGCATCGTCCGCGCCCTCAAGGAGGCGGGCACCAAGAACCCTGTGATCATGCTCGACGAGATCGACAAGGTCGGCAGCGACTGGCGCGGTGACCCGTCGTCAGCACTGCTCGAGGTGCTCGACCCGGCGCAGAACAACACCTTCCGCGACCACTACCTCGAGGTCGACCTCGACCTCTCCGAGGTGATGTTCATCCCCACCGCGAACGTCTGGGAGACGATCCCGGCGCCGCTCCTCGACCGCATGGAGCTGATCAAGCTCGACGGCTACACCGAGGTCGAGAAGCTGGCGATCGCACGCGATCACCTGCTGCCACGACAGATCGCCCAGGCCGGCCTCACGGCCGATGAGGTGAGCATCTCCGACGCGGCCATTAACGCAGTGATCTCCGGGTATACCCGCGAGGCGGGCGTGCGCAACCTCGAACGTGAGCTTGGCAAGCTTGCCCGCAAGACCGCAACCGGTTTCGCAACCGGCGCGTCGCAGCCACCTACAGCGGTTACTCCGGAGCTGGTGACGAAGTTCCTCGGCAACGTCAAGTTCGACGATGAGGTGGCCGAGCGCACCGGGGTTCCCGGCGTGGCCACCGGTCTGGCGGTGACGGGGGTGGGTGGCGATGTGCTCTTCGTGGAGGCCACCGCGGTCGGCGACGAGGGCACGCTCACACTCACCGGTCAACTGGGTGACGTCATGAAGGAGTCGGCGCAGATCGCGCTCTCGTATGTACGGTCACATGCTGCGGAGCTGGGCATCGCCGCCACCGCTGCGGAGCGGGGCTTCCACATCCACGTACCGGCGGGCGCCATCCCCAAGGACGGCCCCTCGGCGGGTGTGACCATGACCACAGCGATCGTCAGCCTGCTCAGCGGGCGCGCCGTCAAGAACACCGTCGGCATGACCGGGGAGGTGACCCTGCAGGGGTTGGTGCTTCCCATCGGCGGTGTCAAGCAGAAGGTGCTTGCGGCCCATCGTATGGGACTCACGGAGGTCATCCTGCCGCGACGCAACGGCAAGGATCTCGACGACGTGCCTGAGGGCGTGCGCAACCAGATGACCTTTCACCTGGCCGGCCGAGTGGAGGAGGTGCTCGCCTTCGCCCTCGAGGACGCTGCAGCTCCAGCCCTCGCCTCCGCTGCCTGACCTCACGCGCTGGCCGTTCCGGGGCTCGCGCGTAGGAGAGTTGAAAGTCGCGCATGCCGCTCTCCATGCCAACCAGGTCCTTCTGCGACGCTCCGAGCCGAGGGACGTACCGAGCGACGCGGCCTGGCCTCTGAAGGGGCGGGACATAAGTCCCATCCGTGACCGAACGTCCCGGTCATTCGGGTCGACCGGCCCTACCCGCCGCGGCCGCGCAGGGTGCACCGTTCGTTCATGAGCGTCCGGCCGGGCAGCGCCGTGGCCTTGCAACTGCACCGAGCCGGGCCCACCGGATCGCTCGAGTTGCCGCCCCAATGCTGATCCTGCGGCTGCTCCGGACGTCCATGCGCCCGTACGCGCGCCCGGTGGGGCTGGTTGTCGTGCTCCTGCTGATGCAGTCGGTCGCCAACCTCTACCTCCCCAACCTCAACGCCGACATCATCAACAACGGCGTCATCAAGGGCGACATCCACTACATCTGGGTGGTGGGTGGCATCATGCTGGGCATCTCGGTGGCGCTTGGGGTCATCTCCGTCGTGGCGGTGTACTGGGCGTCGCGCGTGTCGATGGGCGTGGGTCGCGACCTCCGCGGCGCGATCTTCGAGCGTGTACAGCTGCTCTCGGCGCGTGAGATGAACCGCTTCGGGACGGCCTCGCTGATCACGCGCAACACCAACGACGTGCAGCAGGTCCAGATCTTCCTGCAGATGGCGCTCACCATCATGGTGATGGCCCCGATCATGGCGGTCGGCGGTGTGATCATGGCGCTGGAGGAGAATGTCAACCTCTCACTGGTGCTGGTCGTGATCGTGCCGCTGATGGCCGCCGTCATCCTCGCGATGCTGACCATGGCCGTCCCGCTGTTCCAGTCGATGCAGGTGAAGATCGACCGGATCAACCGCGTCCTGCGCGAGCAGATCACCGGCATACGTGTGATTCGCGCATTCGTCCGCACGCCCTACGAGGACGAGCGCTTCGAGGCGGCCAACGGCGACCTCACCTCGACAGCCCTGCGTGTCAACCGCATCTTCGTCTTCGCCATGCCGGCGCTCATGGGCATCATGAACCTGTCGACCATCGCGGTGCTCTGGTTCGGCGGCCACCTGATCAACAGCGGCTCCATGCCGATCGGCAACCTCACCGCATTCCTGAGCTACATCATGCAGATCCTTCTCGCCGTGATGATGGGCGTGATGATGTTCATCCTGGTGCCGCGCGCGGTGGCCAGCGCGGCGCGCATCCAGGAGGTCGTGGGAACCGAGCCGTCGATCACCGACCCCGCGCAACCAATCGCACCGCGCCGGGTGACAGGGATCGTCGAGTTCCGCAATGCCACGTTCGGCTACCCCGGTGGCGAACAGCCGGTGTTGCGCGACCTCTCGTTCGTGATGGAGCCGGGACAGACCACCGCCATCATCGGCGGCACCGGAGCGGGGAAAACGACACTGCTCAACCTCATTCCGCGCTTCTTCGACGTCACCTCGGGCGCGGTCATCGTCGACGGTGTCGACGTGCGCATGCAGTCACAGGAGGCTCTCTGGGAGACCATCGGGCTTGTGCCGCAGCGCGCCTTCCTCTTCAGCGGCACGGTGGCCGAGAACCTTCGCTTCGGGCGCCAGGACGCGACGGACACCGAACTGTGGCACGGGCTGGAAGTGGCGCAGGCTCGCGGCTTCGTCGAGGCGATGCCGGGCGGCTTGGGTGCCGTCATCGACCAGGGCGGCAGCAACGTGTCGGGGGGGCAGCGGCAGCGCCTGGCCATCGCTCGCGCGATCGTCAAGCGTCCGGCGGTGTACCTCTTCGACGACTGCTTCTCGGCGCTGGACGCGGACACCGACAGCCGGCTCCGCGGCGCACTCAGGGCGGAGACCGCCCGCTCCACGCTGGTCATCGTCGCTCAGCGGGTCAGCACGATCATGCACGCGGAGCGGATCATCGTGCTCGACGAGGGCCGCGTGGTGGGCATCGGGACGCACCGCGACCTCATCGCCGGCTGCCCCCCGTACCGCGAGATCGTCGCGTCGCAACTCGGCGAGGAGGTGGCGGCATGATGGCGCGCGGGCCCGGTCACGGCGGTGGGCTCCGCGGCGGCATGGGCGGCATGGCCGCGCCGGAGAAGCCGAGGGACCTGCGTCGCACGCTCGCCCAACTCATGGGTCGGTTGCGCCCGGAGTGGGGTCGCATGGTTGCGGCCGTTCTCCTGGCGTCCACCGGCGTTGCCTTCACCGTCATCGGGCCGAGGATCATCGGCAACGCCACCAACGTGATCTTCAACGGCGTCGCGGGCAAGGCGCTGCCGGCCGGCATGACCAAGGCGGAGGCGATCGCCTACCTGCAGGCCCATGGCCAGGGACAGCTCGGGGAGATGCTCTCCGGCATGAACATCATCCCGGGCGTGGGAATCGCCTTCTCAGCACTGGGCCAGACATTGGGCGAGGCGGCGCTGGTGTACCTGCTCGGTGCCGTGTTCAGCTGGATGCAGGGCTACCTCATGGCGGGCGTGGCACAGCGGACGATATACCGGTTGCGCCGCGACGTCGAGGAGAAGCTGGCCCGCCTCCCCCTGCAGTACTTCGACAGCCACTCCCACGGCGACATCCTCAGCCGCGTGACCAACGACATCGACAACCTCACCACCACGATCCAGCAGGGACTGAGTCAGCTGCTCACCTCCATCCTCACCATCCTCGGCGTGCTGGTGATGATGTTCCTGATCAGCCCGGTGCTGGCCGCGATCTCACTGGGTACCGTCCCCGCGTCGGTGGTGGTCACCATCCTCATCGCGAAGCGTTCACAGAAGCAGTTCGCGGCGCAATGGGAGTGGACGGGCACACTGAACGGCCACGTCGAGGAGATGCACACCGGCCACGCGCTCGTGCAGGTCTTTGGCCGCCGCCGTGCCGCGGTTGACCAGTTCCACACTTACAACGAGAAGATGTACAACGCCAGCTTCCGCGCCCAGTTCCTCTCCGGGATCATCCAGCCGGCGATGCAGTTCTTCGCGAACCTCAACTACGTGGTGATCGCCGCGTTCGGCGGCTACCGGGTGGCGTCGGGGACCATGACGCTCGGTGATGTGCAGGCCTTCATCATGTACTCGCGCCAGTTCACCATGCCGATCACCCAGATCGCCAGCCAGATGAACCTGCTGCAGTCGGGGCTGGCCTCGGCCGAGCGTGTGTTCGAGTTCCTCCGCGCAACCGAGGAGCAACCCGACGTCGCCGTGCGCCGCGAGTTGCCCGCCCCCCGCGGGCATGTGGTCCTGGAGCACGTGTCCTTCCGGTACGAGGCGGACAAGCCGCTGATCGACGACTTCACCCTTGACGTGCAACCCGGCCAGACCGTCGCCATCGTCGGTCCCACCGGCGCGGGCAAGACGACAGTGGTCAACCTGCTCATGCGCTTCTACGAGATCGGCGCCGGGCAGATCCGTATCGACGGCGTCGATGCGCACGACCTCAGCCGCGACCAGCTCCGCCACGCCTTCGGGATGGTCCTGCAGGACACCTGGCTCTTCGGCGGGACCATCCGCGACAACATCGCCTACGGCAGGGAGGGGGCGACCGAGGAGGAGATCATCGCCGCGGCCGCTACGGCGTACGTCGACCGGTTCGTCCGCACCCTCCCGAACGGCTACGACACGGTCCTCGACGAGGAGGCATCGAACATCTCGTCCGGCCAGCGGCAGCTCCTGACCATCGCCCGCGCCTTCCTCGCCGACCCCAGCATTCTCATCCTCGACGAGGCCACCAGCAACGTGGACACGCGCACGGAGGTGCTCATCCAGGAGGCGATGGCACAACTGCGACGCGGGCGGACCAGCTTCGTCATCGCCCACCGCCTGTCGACCATCCGCAATGCCGACTCGATCGTAGTGATGGACCGCGGGCGCATCGTCGAACAGGGTAGTCACGAGGAGCTGCTGCTCCGGCACGGCTTCTACCACCACCTCTACAACTCGCAGTTCACAGAAGCCGTGGCACCGGCGAGCTGACCACGTGCCACTTCCCCACTGTTCGGACCGGGGCGGGGCACATCCCCGCCCTGGCTCAGCAGCGCGTCACCCCACCCGGCTGATTAGACTGCTGACGTGACCGACGCGCTCTCCGTCGCCGACCTGATGCACAAGCCGGCCGTGGTGGTGCACGAGGGCATCACGCTCGCGGCTGCCTCCAAGGTCCTCGACGCGAACAAGGTCGGCGCAGCCGCCGTGCTGGACGGCGGCGAACACCTTGTGGGCATGGTCAGCGAGCGCGACCTGCTCCGGTCGGTGGGCCATGGCATCGACCCGGGATCAACCAGCATCGACGAGGTGATGACGCGCGACCCGGTGACGCTGCGAACCACAGACACCGTCACCGCGGCGCTCGCCATCTTCCGCGACCGACGCTTCCGGCACCTGCCGGTCCTGGAGGGAGACCGGGTGGCCGGCATCCTCTCCGTCCGTCACGTGGTCCGGGTCGCGCACATCGAGGAGGTCCAGCCGGCCGGCTCGGCGCCACCCGAGCTGGCGCCGCGAGGCCTCGAGGGTGTGGCCGTGGCCGAGACCGCCGTGGGGGACGTGCGGGGTGAGGAGGGCTTCTTCCACTACCGCGGGTACAACGCCGTGGAGCTGGCCAGCCGGTGCTCGTTCGAGCAGGTGTGGCACCTGCTCGTGGAGGGCTCGCTGCCCGACGACCACGGGCTGGCCGGCTTCACTGAGCGAGCGGTGGCAGGGCGGCGCCTGCCCGAGGGCATCGCCGACCTGTTGCGGCAGATTTCCATACTGCCCAACTACACGCCTCTCTCCGCTCTGCGTTCTGCGGTGTCGGTCACCGGGGCCGCGCTGGGCTCGGCGCCGACGCTGGACATCTCCGCCAAACAGGTGCGTGCCGACTGCCTGCGCCTGGCGGCGCTGGCGCCGGTGCTGCTGATGCGCCTGCACCGTCATCACCACGGGTTGGCGCCGATCGATCCTGACCCGGATCTGGGCTATGCCGCCGCGTATCTGCAGATGCTCACCGGGGAGCGGCCGGCGCCGCGGACGGCCCGGGCACTCGAGCAGTACCTCATCCTCACCATGGACCACGGCTTCAACTCCTCGACGTTCACCTCACGCGTGATCACATCGACCGGCTCCGACATCGGCTCGGCACTGACGGGAGCGATCGGAGCGCTCGCCGGCCCGCTGCACGGCGGCGCGCCCTCCCGAGCGCTGGCCATGCTCGACGCCATCGGCAGCCCGGACCGAGCCGAGGAGTATCTGCGCGCCGAGATCGGGGCTGGTCAGCGGCTGATGGGCTTCGGTCATCGCGTGTACAAGACCGACGACCCCCGCTCGACGCTGCTCCGCGAGGTTGCCACCGAGGTGGGGGGTGATCAGGTGGAGTTCGCGCGGCATGTCGAGGCCACCGCGCTGCGCGTTCTCGCCGAGCTCAAGCCGGGCCGGCGTCTCTACACGAACGTCGAGTTCTACGCCGGAGTGGTCATGGACAGCGTTGGAGTTCCCCGCGACATGTTCACGCCCACGTTCGCCTGCAGCCGTACCGTGGGTTGGACCGCAGCCATAGCCGAGCAGGCGGCCAACAACCGCCTGATCCGGCCCTCGGCGCTCTATGTAGGCCCCGCGCCGCCGCGCCCGTTGCCCGAGGGCTATGGCGCCGCCCTGCGCGCCGCCTAGACTGCTCGAGCGACGGGAGGACCCAGCGCCTTTGGCGCCGCCCTGGTCTCGGCGCCCGGTCGGGCGCTTACGTCGGCGCCCGGATGGGTACAACAGAGCCATGAATGTTGAGATCTGGTCCGACATCGTCTGTCCGTGGTGCTACATCGGCAAGCGCCGTTTCGAGGGCGCACTGGCCGATTTCGAGCACCGCGACGACGTCAGCGTCACCTGGCGCAGCTTCCAGCTCGATCCCGGCGCGCCGGCGACGGCGCAGGGTGACCCGGTGGAGCGCCTCGCCGCCAAGTACGGCATGAGCCGTGCCGACGCCGAGGAGGCGCAGGCGCGGATCACCACCACCGCCGCCACCGAGGGGTTGGAGTTCCACCTCGACCGGGCGCGGTGGGGGAACACCTTCGACGCCCACCGGCTGCTCCATCACGCGCTGTTTGCCGGCAAGCAGGACAACCTCAAGGAACGGCTCATGGCGGCGTACTTCGTCGAGGGCGAGGCCGTGGGCGAGCGCGAGGTTCTGGTGCGGCTCGCCACCGAGGTGGGACTCGAGGAGTCGGCGGTCCGCGAGGTTCTCGACAGCGGCGCCTTCACCGCCGAGGTGCGCCACGACGAGCAGGAGGCGCGCCAGATCGGCATCACCGGCGTCCCGTTCTTCGTCGTCGACCGCGTCTACGGCATCTCCGGCGCCCAGCCCCCCGAGCTGATCCTCTCCGCGCTGCGAAAGGCGTGGGCGGACGCCCACCCCGCGATTCAAGCCTCGCGGACGCATTGCCATCAGTTGGATCCTCATGTCCCAACTGCGCGCACGGGGCGGTAGGCCGGCTCCCACATCGCGTTGCGAACTTCAGAGATCACGTCAGACAACTCGACACGGGCCAGCCCCTCGGTGAGCGCTGCGCGCGCGACAGCGACACCAACGTGTAGCGACACGGCACGCACAGTGTTCACTGGGGGCGTGAGCGGCGCTCCGAGCGGTGCAGCGTCGACGAGCTGAGCCATCGCCCCGGCAGCGGCCGCGAGCATGCCGTCGCTGACGGTTCGCGCTCGTGCCACAATGATGCCGAGGCCGAGACCGGGGAAGATCAGCGCATTGTTGGCCTGGCCGATGGTGTACGTCGTGCCCTCATGAGCCACCGGAGGAAACGGGCCACCGGTCGCGACCAGCGCACGCCCCTCGGTCCACGCGATGAGGTCTGATGGAATCGCCTCGGAGAGCGGTGTGGGGTTCGACATCGCAAAGATGATGGGCCGCTCCGTGTGCGCCGCCATCTCCCGAACGATCTCTTCGGTGAACGCGCCGGGCGAGGTCGAGCACCCGATCAGGAGGGTTGGCTGCACCTGACGCACCACCTCAAGAAGGTGGATGCCGCTGGCGTCACCGTCGCCGTCTCGCTGCCAGCTTCGCACCTCAGCCGCCGGCCGCGCGTAGGAGAGCTGAAAGTCGCGCATGCCGCTCGCCATGCCGTCCACCAGCAGCCCATGGCGACCGAGGCACCAGAACCGGCTGATGGCCTGCTCGCCCGACAGGCCCTCGCGCACCATCGCGTCCCGGATGAGATCAGCGATGCCGATCCCCGCCGTGCCTGCGCCGAAGACAACGACGCGCTGCTCGGCGAGCGGTACACCCGACGCGCGCGCAGCTGCGATGACGCCCCCGAGCACGACCGCCCCGGTCCCCTGCATGTCGTCGTTGAACGTGCAGACCTTATATCGGTAGCGCTCGAGAATGCGCCGCGCGTTGCTGGCGCCGAGATCCTCCCAGTGGAGGAGCGCGTTGGGGAAGCGAGAGGTCGCCGTCTGCACGTAGGCATCGATAAAGGCGTCGTAGCGCTCGCCGCGTACCCGTGCGTGGCGGGCGCCCATATAAGCGGGGTACTCGAGAAGCGAGTCGCGATCCGTGCCGACGTCGAGCATGACCGGAATCACGCGCGTGGGATCGATGCCCGCCGCCGCCGTGTACACCGCGAGCTTGCCGACCGAGATCGCGATACCTCCCACGCCCCAGTCGCCGATCCCGAGGATCTGCTCAGCGTCAGTGGCAACGATCAGGTCGATGTCGTCGGGCCCGGCGCCGAAGTTGTGAAACGCCTCATCGATTCCGTCGATATCGTCGATGCACAGATAGATTCCGCGCGGGCGCTGGAACTCCTGGCTGTATCGCTCAATGGCCGTGCCCACCGTCGGCGTGTAGACGATGGGGATCATCTCGGCGAGGTGGTCGCAGAGAACGCGGTAGTAGAGCGTCTCGTTGCGATCATGCAGCGCACGGAGAAAGATGTACTTGCTCAGGTCGTCGGGCTGGTCACCGTACTGTGCGTACGATCGCTCCGCCTGCAGGTCGATGTTCGTCACTGCGCGCGGCAGGAGACCGCCAAGCCCGAGCCCGCGCCGCTCCTCCAGGGTGAACGCGGATCCCTTGTTGAGGGAGGGCGTCTCCAGAACCTCGAGGCCGCGGGCAGTGGTCTCGTACGCGCCATCGGAGGAGACGCGAAAGTTCCGCCCCCGGCTGATGCTGCTCATTCCGAGCCCTCCCTCAATGCAAGCTGATGAACCTTCCTCGACTGATGGCAGTTCTCAACCACAGCTTGCGCTGAGGGTTGCTCCGCTACGAGGGCCGAAGGTCCCTGATAGGGCAAGCACGACGGCGGCAATCAGCGTGATGGTCACGGTGGCGCCCTCCGAATCCCCGCTGGATCAGCTCGGGGAGAGGATACGCATCGGTTGGTCGATCCCGTCGCCGAGAAGCGATCCCCGGGCCGGCACAGCCTGCTCAGCGTCGACCAACGGTCCGCCGGTGGACAAGACGGACATCGCTCGCTGCCGTCGGCAGCCGTACACGGGGCGGCGGCGCTCGCGGTGGGCGGGACGGCGACGGGCTTCGGCGCGTGGCGAATGAAGTCCGGTGCGCCGAGCGCAGCCCTCTCTCAACCGGTCGGTTTGTGCGCACGCACGATCGCCGAAACGGCGTGCTCATGCACGCGATGCGTCTCTGTGATCTCGACGTCGGCAAAGCCCGCATCGCTGAGTGCGTGCTCGAATTCCCGCCGGGTCAGCGCCCCCGCGATGCAGCCGGTGAACGCCTGCATGTCGGCGCGCGTCGCCTCGTCCATATCCTCATCGGCGATCACGTCACTGACGGCGAAACGCCCGCCCGGCTTGAGCACGCGGCCGGCCTCGCGGATCACCTTCGGCTTATCGGCGGAGAGGTTGATCACGCAGTTGGAGATCACCACGTCGACCGACCCAGCCGGCAACGGGATGTCCTCGATGTTGCCCTTCAGCCATTCGACGTTCTCGACGCCGGCCTTCGCCTGGTTCTCGCGCGCCAGCGCGAGCATCTCGTCGGTCATATCGAGACCGTATACCAGTCCTGTCGGGCCCACCCGCCGTGCCGACAGCAGGACGTCGATCCCCCCACCAGAGCCCAGGTCGAGGACGACGTCGCCCTCGTGCAACTCGGCCACTGCAGTGGGGTTGCCACATCCGAGGGATGCGAGGACGGCCGCTTCGGGGAGCGCGGCGCGCTCATCTGCCGAATAGACCTCGGGACCGAACTGGACAAAGCCCTGTTCCGAACCAATTGGGTCGGCCGTGCCGCATCCGCACGACGACTTCGACGGCGAGCATCCTCCCGCCGCCCTGTCGGTGGCCGACCGTGCCGCATCGGCGTAGCGCTTGCGCACGGTCTCGCGGATGTTGCTCCCCGTCAAGTCATTAGCCATGCAGTGGGTTCCTTTTAGGATCGCGGGTCGAGTTGGTACGTCCGTAGCCGACGCTTCTCATAGTCACCGGTCAGCGATGAGCGCTTGCAGCCACCAGCTCCGCGAGCAGCGCCTGGACGCGGTCGTCAATCTCGTCGCGGATCCGGCGCACCGTCGCGAGCGATTTGCCGGCAGGATCTTCGAGGTCCCAGTCCAGGTAGCGCTTGCCTGGATAGAGAGGGCAGGCATCGCCGCAGCCCATGGTGATGACCACGTCCGCAGCCCTGACCACCTCGTCGGTGAGCGGCTTCGGGAACTCCTTGCTGATGTCCAGACCTAGTTCGCTCATGGCGTCCACCACTGCGGGATTGAGTCGGTCAGCCGGATCAGAGCCCGCGGAACGTACATGCACAGCACCATGGGCGCGATGATCGAGGAGCGCTGCAGCCATCTGTGACCGGCCCGCGTTGTGAACGCACACGAAGAGAACCTCGGGAACGCTGGTCACTATTTTCCCCTCCACCGTGGCGCTGGCTTGTAGCCGCTCGCGGGCAACCCGCTCGGCAAACACCACCAAGAATGGCGACCCTGGCGGTACTCGGCTGCCGGCTTCCGGGTCGGGGAACAGGCGGCGGGCGGCGAGGGCGACGTAGACCAGGCCGACAAGGACGGGTACTTCGATCAGCGGGCCGACCACGCCGGCCAATGCCTGTCCTGAGGTGACGCCGAAGGTGGCGATGGCGACCGCGATGGCCAGTTCGAAGTTGTTGCCCGCGGCGGTGAACGCGAGGGTGACAGCGCGCGGATAGGGCAGTCTGAGCGCGCGGCCCAGGGCCATCGAGCCGACCCACATGGTGGCGAAGTAGACGAGCAGGGGCAGGGCGATGCGGGCCACGTCCAGCGGGCGGGCTGTGATCGCGTGGCCTTGTAGGGCGAAGAGGATGACGATGGTGAACAGCAGCCCGTAGAGGGCGAAGGGGCCGAGCCGGGGCAGCAGCCGGGCCTCGTACCAGGTCCGGCCCCTGGCCCGTTCGCCGAGACGCCGCGTGAGGTAGCCGGCGAGCAGCGGGACGCCGAGGAAAATCAGCACGCTGCGCACGATCGTCCAGGTCGATACGGTGAGGTGAGCGGTGGACAGGCCGAGCCACCCGGGCAGGACCTGCACGTAGAACCATCCGAGCAGGCCGAAGGCGAGGACCTGGAAGATCGAGTTGAGGGCGACCAGGACGGCGGCGGCTTCCCGATCGCCGCCGGCCAGGTCGTTCCAGATGATCACCATGGCGATGCAGCGGGCCAGACCGACGATGATCAGACCGGTGCGGTAGGCGGGCAGGTCGGGTAGGAAGATCCAGGCCAGCGCGAACATGAGGGCCGGCCCGATCAGCCAGTTGAGGATCAGTGAGGGCAGCAGCAGGCGCCGGTCGCCGGTGACCGTGTCAAGCCGGTCGTAGCGCACCTTGGCCAGCACCGGATACATCATCATCAGCAGGCCCAGCGCGATCGGCAGGGACACCCCGCTGACCTCGACGGTGGACAGCGCCGTGCCCAGGCCGGACCAGGCCCGGCCCAGAAGCAGCCCCACGGCCATGGCCACGGCGATCCAGGCTGGCAGGAACCGATCCAGGGTGGACAGCCGATTTGCCACCGGTCCTGCTTTTGGCGCTGGACTGCTCCGGGCGGCTACGGCCTGGTCGGCGGTCTTCACGCGGTCACTCGTGCGCGGCGATGCCCGATCCGACCACGGCAATCAGCGCATAGCCGGGGCGCCGCTTGGCGGGCTCAGCCTCGAAGAGCTTGGAGTAGAAGCCGATCGCCTCCTCGAGGTTGCTGACGTTCAGGGCTAGCTGGACTCTTCCCACCTCAGCAGCATCCACAGTCGCAGGGGCACGATCCGTAGGGGCATTGGCAGTGCATGGTGACCTCCTATCGATAGACGTCGATTGTTCTAGACGATCATATCGTGTCCCATTGAAGTCTGTCAATGGCTAGAATGGACAGATGATAACTACTGCAAGCGCTACGGAGGCAGTGCAGGTCTTCGGCCGGGTCAAAGGCTGTTGCCACCCGGTCGCGCCTCCCCTGCCGGATGCGCGTGCCGACGCACTCGCTCTGACATACAAGGCGCTCGGTGACCCGACTCGCGTTCAGATCCTTCACATCCTCGCCGCAGCGGCCGAACCCGTGTGCGTCTGCGATTTCACGGCAGCGTTCAACCTGGGGCAGCCCACGATTAGCCACCACCTGGCCAAGCTTCGCGAGGCTGGTGTCGTGACCAGCTTCAAGCGCGGAATCTGGGCTTTCTACCAGCTCAATCCAGACATGTCGTCCGCTGCGCGTGCCGCTGTGCAGCTGATGGGAGAGATTGAAGGCCATGGGCAACCCCAACGCGATCGTATGTGAGGCGCTGACCAAGGACTACGGCCCCAAGCGGGCTCTCGACCGGCTCGACCTCCAGGTGCGGGCCGGCGAGATCTTCGGCTACCTGGGAAGCAATGGCGCAGGCAAGACGACGACCATCCGCTGCCTGCTGGATCTCATCCGGCCGAACCAGGGCCGCGCTACCGTCCTCGGACTCGACAGCCATAAACACAACGTGGAGGTGCGCAGGCGAACCGGCTACCTGCCCGGCGACCTGCGCCTCTATCCGCACCTGACCGCGCGGCAGCTGCTCGGCTACCTCGGCCGGCTGCGTGGTGGCGTGCCCGTCCAGCGTGTCGAGGAGCTCGCCCGACGCATGGAGTGCGATCTCGGCCAGCGCTGCGGGGCGATGTCCCACGGACAGCGGCAGAAGGTCGGTGTGATCCAGGCGCTGATGCACGACCCAGAAGTGCTCATCCTCGACGAACCCACCGCGACACTCGATCCGCTCATGCAGCGGAACGTGCACGACCTCATTCGCGAGTCGCGTGACCGTGGCGCGACCGTCTTCGTGTCGTCGCACGACCTCCCCGAGGTGGCACACCTCTGCGACCGCGCCGGGATCCTGCGTCACGGCAAGCTTGTGGCCGTGCAGGACGTCAGTGAGCTTGCGCAGCAGGGACGGCACGTGATCACGATCCAGTTCCTTGAGCCGGTTGAGCCGAACGTGTTTGAACGCCTTCCCGGGGTCTCGCAGGTCACCGCCACCGACCACGCTGTGACGCTCACGGTGAGCGGTGACCTCGACGCCATCGTGAAGACCGCGGCGCACTTCCGGGTGCACGACATCCACAGCGCCGAAGTCGACCTCGACGATGTGTTCCGAGACTACTACCGCGCGGAGACCGGCGATGCACGCTGACGTCTTGCGTCGGGAACTCGCCGACCACTGGCGCGCACTCATTGCCTGGAGCACCGGGGCGGTACTGCTGTCGGTGACGTACCTCTTTTTCTATCCCTCCATCCGCACCAGTGGCGCCGGCATACAACAGCTGCTCGATTCCATGCCCGCGGCGTTGCGGAATGCGTTCCTCGGCAGTGGCGTTAGCTATCTGTCACCGTCGGGATATCTCGGCACCGAGCTCTTTGGCTTTCTCGTGCCGGTGCTGCTGCTCGTGATGGGCGTCCTCGCGGGCGGCCGTGCCCTGGCAGCGGAGGAGCGGAACAGCACGATAGATCTCCTTTTGTCGACACCCATCCGCCGCCGCAGGCTCGTCGTCGAGAAGGCCGTCGGCGCGTTGCTGCCTCTGTTCGTGATTGCGGCGGCCATCTGGTTGGCAGTCGCGGCCATCGGCCCGTCGCAGGGACTCACCGTCAGCCTGGGCGGCCTGGCTGTGGCGCTGGTTGCGGTTGCGCTCCTCGCAGCCGGCTTCGGCATGCTGGCGTTTGTCGTCGCATCCGCGACCGGATCGTCAGGCGTGGGCGGCGGTATCGCGGCCGCTCTTGCGGTGGCGATGTACGTGCTGAACGTCGTTGGGTCCCTGGTGCCTGGCCTGACGGGCTTCGCGAACGCGGTGTCGCCGTTCCACTGGGTCGGCGGCCCAGGCGTCCTCACCAGCGGCGTGGCGTGGTCCGGGATGCTGCTTCTCATCGTGTGCCCGATCGTTCTGCTCGGCCTCGCGATCCTGGTGTACGAGCGACGGGATCTCACGGCGTGAGGCACGGCGACCTGCGCCTGGAGGGCTGGTCGCGGCGGCTGAGCAGTTCGTGGATGCACCCGGAGCCGTGCGACTCTACGAGCTCAGCGAGGCGCTCGCGAGGACCGAAGAGCTCGTGAGTGGCCCGCCTCGCCCGACCGCCGCTGGTCACACCGGCTGGCGGTTGATGGCCGGTGGCAGAGGCGGCGGCAGCGGTGGCGCGCCCAGCGGGGACCATGCGGGTGGGCCGGCTTGGACGTCGGGGCCAGCCACGAGGTACGCGATCATTGCCGGGAACTGAAAGCCGAGCAGGCCAAGGGCCAGCAGCGCAACGAACCATGTCTTGTCCGAATCGCGGAAGGTGTTCAGCAGCGCTCCGATCCAGGCAACACACTGCGTGATCGCCCCCGCGACGAGAGCAGCACCGCCGGCGGCCATCATCGCCACCGTTCCCCAGAAAAACGCGTCGAATCTGGGTGTGAAGGTGACGTTATTGCTCGGTCCTCTCCAGGTACCGCTGAGGCCCAGCATCAACCCGAGTCCGCACAGAATGACGACCACCCCGACGCCAATGGCGACCAAGCCACCGAGCCATGTCCGAGTGATCCGCAGCTTGCCCATCTCAGTCTCCTCGCCTTGGGTCGCGTGTGATGGCAAGAGGATCGCAATCACGGAACTCCCCCGCCAGGGTCCTTGGTCCTCTCAGCAACGGGGCACGTGACCCCTGCGGAGGGTTTAGATCGCGATTACCGACCCCACTAGTAGGGTCTCAGATTTCCCCGCGAGTGGGCTGCCGACACGGTGAACCTGAACGGCGTCGACGCTTGTTGTGACACTCGGCACTGGCGGAACATGCCCGTCCTCGTCCATCGTCTGGAGGTCACGACATCGACGCGCCATCTCGGACCGGAGGCTCGGTTCGATGTCGGGCGCGCAGAAGAGGAGGCTCAGATGGACGTAGCGGCACTGCTGGAGAAGGCGCACGACGTGCTCAGCGTGCGTCAAGTCGTCGGCGAACCCTACGAGAAGAACGGCACGACGCTGCTACCTGCCGTCAGCATTCGCGGCGGGGGTGGTGGCGGCAGCGGCGACGCGGCCGACGGAGCGCCCGGCGGAGCGGGTGGCGGGATTGGAATCAGCGCGCGGCCGGTGGGCGCCTACGTGATTCGCGACGGCGCGGTGACGTGGTTGCCCGCCCTCGATCTCAATCGCGTCATCCTCGGCGGACAGATCGTCGCCATCACCGCGTTGATCCTGGCACGCAGCATCGTGCGTGCCAGGACCAAGCGCGCCCTGGCATTGGCGAAGATGCACTGACCTCAGCGAGAGTTTCCGGGCTAGGGACTCCTAACAGGGTGTTGATGTTCGGTCCGTAAGGGACGCCGAAGCAGCCGGAAATGGAAAGGCCGCCGGCGTCGTCAGCGATGGTAGTCGGCGATCGAGCGGGAGTCCCCGTGACGGCCCTTCTGGCGATCTGGGCAGTAGTTGGGGCCGTCGTCGCCTTCCGCTACTTCTCCTGGGAGCCGCACCCGTAACGCTCGGCGTGTCAGCAGGCGAATCCGTGTTTCCGTCCCTCGGTACGGTGGGGACGCTGTGGTGCATACCCATCTCCCGCGCCGAGTATCCTGCGGCGGCACATGCGGGCGGCCGAAATTCAGCCGCGCCGAGGCTGGCCGTCCGACTCGAGACTGAGCATAGGAGCGTTGATGGTCAGGGGACGTCTGCGGCTGATGCTGTACAGCGCGTTGATGCTCTTCACCGAGCTGGCGCTGATTCGCTGGCTCGGCTCCAACGTCCTCTACCTCGCATTCTTCTCCAATTTCGTGCTGCTCGGCAGCTTCCTTGGCATCGGGGCTGGTTTTCTGCGCTCACGTTCACGGCGCGACCTCTCCGGACTGGCACCCATCGCCCTGGGCGTACTTGTCGTCCTCGTCAACGTTTTCCCCGTGACTGTGCAGCGCTCCGCCGACCAGCTGATCTTTTTCGGTGGCGGCAGCCCCACTTCCGGTGTTCCCGGGTGGCTCGCCCTGCCCGTCATCTTCCTGGCCACGGCGGTGGTGATGGCCTGCATCGGTGAGGGTGTGGGTCGGTCTTTTCAGCTCTACAGCCCGCTCCGGGCGTACCGCCTCGACATCATCGGGAGCCTGGCGGGGATCATTGGCTTCTCAGCACTCTCCTTCGTCTGGGCACCACCACTCGCCTGGGGCGCGGTGGTCACCATCCTCTTCATCCTCCTGCAGGCCAACCGGCGCTGGTTGCTCCAGGGCGCCTGCCTGACGGCGATGCTCGTGTTCCTCGGCGTGGAGACGTTCACGCCGCGCTTCAGTTGGTCGCCGTACTACAAGATCACCCAGACCCGGACCTCAGCGACCGACATCACCATCTCTGTCGACGGGATCCCCCACCAGGGCACTGCCGATGTCCTCCACGATCCTAACCAGGTAAACGGCTACCGCCAGTGGCCGTACCAGGACGCCGGTCCTCGCAACCCTCTCGACAACGTCCTCGTCGTCGGCGCCGGCAACGGCAACGACGTCGCTGTTGCTCTGGCTCACGGCGCCAAGCACGTTGACGCGGTGGAGATCGATCCCAAGCTCTACCAGATCGGTTTCGACAACCATCCCAACCAGCCGTACCAGGACGCGCGGGTCAGCGTTCACATCACCGATGGCCGTGAGTTCCTCGAGCACACCACTCAGCAGTATGACCTCATCGTGTTCGCCCTCCCCGACAGCCTGACCCTGGTCTCGGGCCAGGCCTCGCTGCGCCTTGAGAGCTACCTGTTCACCAGTGAGGCGATGGAGACCGCGAAGCAGCATCTGCGGCCGGGCGGCTCGTTCTCGATGTACAACACGTACCGCGAAACCTGGCTCGTCGACCGCCTCGCCAGCACCCTGCAGCAGGTGTACGGAGGCACCCCCTGCCTGCGACATTACGGCCTCACCTCGGTGGTGATGACCGACAGCGCTACCCCGGGAGTGCTGACCTGTCAGGCGACGTGGCACCCCGCCAACGGCGCCTTCATCCCAGCGGCGGCCACCGACGACTATCCGTTCCTGTATCTCGAGACTGCGAGTGTGCCCTCGCTCTATGTGTGGACGCTCCTGCTGATCGCCGTGGCTGCTGTGATCTTCGTGCGCCTCACCGGCAGCCGCTTTCGGCCCATGGGGCAGTTCATCGACCTCTTCTTCATGGGCGCGGCTTTTCTGCTCCTGGAGACCAAGAGCGTGGTCCAGTTCGCCTTGCTCTTCGGCACCACCTGGTTCGTCAACGCGCTGGTCTTCATCGGCGTACTGGTGGCTGTGCTGGCGGCGATCGAGATCTCGCGACATTGGACGTTTCGCCGGCCCAAGCTGCTGTACGCCGTCCTCCTGTTCTGCCTAGCGGTGGCCTGGCTGGTGCCGCTGGATAGCCTGCTCGCGCTGGACTTCCTTCCCCGATTCGTCTGCGCCGTGCTGCTGGCATTCGCGCCGATTCTCATCGCCAACCTGATCTTCGCCCAGCGCTTCAAGGATGTCGCCGAGTCCGTCACCGCGTTTGGCGCCAACCTGCTGGGGGCGATGCTCGGCGGCATCCTCGAGTACACGTCGCTACTGACCGGCTACCGAGCCCTGCTGATCCTCGTAGCTGCGCTCTACGGACTCTCGCTGCTGGCCAGTCCGGGGTTGCTGCGTCGTCCCGCGTGAGGCGCCCGTCGTCCGGCCTCTGAAGCTGAGCCTCGTCTCCCGCGGTGGCGAGGGTGGTGGAACCGCGCGGGCCGTGCTGCTCACGACCTTGATTTGCCACCATGTTCTATGATAAGAACTACGGATCACGTTTTTATCCCTCGAGACCGGAGGTTCCCTCCATGACCACCCCCGTCGGCACCGCTCCCGCCGTGACCGTCCCCCTCGGCAGCGTCGAGCAACTCATCGAGGACGAGCACACCGCCATCCGGGGGCACCTCTCGCACCTGCGCGGGCTGGCCAGGGATCTGCCGACCCTCGACGAGATCACCGCCCGCCAGCGCGTCGGTGCCGTCCTCGAGTTCCTCAGCGGTGGTCTCCTGCCCCACGCAGCGGCCGAGGAGGCGGTCCTCTACCCGGCGATCGACGGCCTTCTCGGCGCGGGCGCGACCAACACCATGACCCTCGACCACGAAGCCATCTCGAGTCTGGTGACGGAACTCGACACCGCCGTGCGGGGCCCCCTCGGCCCCGAGCAGCGGGCCGAGACGCAGCGGCTCCTGCTCGTCCTCGAGGGGCTGGTCAGCACACATCTCTGGAAGGAGGAGGCGGCCTACGTTCCGCTTCTCGCGCAGCTCGACCCCGCCGCCTACACAGCGCTGCACGCAAGCATCGCCGCTCACGCCGGCGACCAAGGCCACGCCCACTGAGGCGATCGCATGACGTACGTCATCTCCGAGACCTGCATCGACGTCAAGGACAAGTCCTGTGTCGATGTGTGCCCGGTTGATTGCATTCACGGCTCCGACGACGACCGCATGCTCTCCATCGATCCCAGCGAATGCATCGACTGCGGAGCATGCGTCGACCCCTGTCCGGTCGATGCCATCTACGCGGAAGAGGATGTCCCGCCCGAGCAGCAGGCGTACCTGGACATCAACCGCCAGTACTTCACGGATCGCCAAGTGGCGCGCCGCCGAGTCGACGAGCTGCGGCCGCCGCTGGGATCCGACGACGTGCGCAGTGTCGGGTCCGCTCCGTCAGCGATGACCGAGAGACTGACCCCATCACCGGACACAGCATCACGGAGGGCGCCGCCATGAGCATGGACCACAGCTACCGCGTCTTTGAGACGCAGCCGCTGGAGCCTGAGCGGGACTCGAAGCGCGCTGATCGCTCGGGGTTGGAGGCCGCGGCCCGCTGCGCGCGAGCCGCCTGGGACGACTACAGCAGACTGCGCCGCTCGTCGTGCCGGACGGGCGATCCCGCCGCGGCCTGCACGGCCTGGATGCGCGTTGACCGCGCGCTGGCGGACGTGGAGCATTTGGTGTCTGGCACCAGTCCGGTAGCGACGGCCGCCGTACGAGCGGGGCTCGGGAGCGGCGCCGGAGGAGGCGACTGGCGATGACGGACCTGGTGTTTGATGCGACTGTTTGGTGGACCGGATGCGGCCGTGACGGGGCTGGAGGAGTCAGCACCGGGGGCCAGGAGTTCGAATACTCGACGCCACTCTCGATGGGTGGGCGCGGGATCGGAACCAGCCCAGAGGAGCTCCTTGTTTCCGCCGTCGCCTCCTGTTATGCCGGGACGCTCTACCACCTGCTCGCTCGGGACGGGCTCGCGGCTGACCAGGTCAGCGTCCGTGCCGAAGGCAGCGTCAGCGACTATCCCTCGCGGCGCGCTTCATTCTCCCGAATCGTGGTGCATCCGACGTTCAGCGGTGCCGATCCCAGTCGGGAAGCCGAGTACGGAAGGTGTGCCCGTACCGCCCGCGAGCACTGCTTCATCGGCAAAGCCCTCCGGTCCGACATCCGTTACGAGGTCGGTGA
>CALAQT010000349.1 GCA_937888775.1 uncultured Actinomycetes bacterium
GGCCAGGAAATCCGGGACGTCGAATCCGGCGCTGCGGCGCAGCATGCTCGGGACCCCCTCCTCCAGCAGCAGCGCCTGGATGAACTCCCCCTCGGCCAGGTTGCGAGCGCCCACGACCCGGATCAGGTCGCCCTCGGCGAACTGGGGCTTGATCTTGCGCGCTGCCGCGTGGCGCGGCGAGACCGGCCGTTGCGACCTCGACTGCGCGTCGTGCACCAGCGGTAGCTTGCAGCCGGGGCAGAACCGCTCGCGCGCATCAAAACTGGCACCGCAGCCGGGGCAGACGAGCGGCTCGGAGACCGTCCGCCTGGCCATCAGTCCACGCGGAGCTCCACCTCGGACACCTGGCCGTCGCGAATCTCGAACGCGCGAACCTGGGTCGCCTCCGGGGCCACCCCCACGATCAGATACACCGCGTCGGGATAGAAGGCAAGGTTGATGTCGGTCTGCGAGGGATAGGGGTCGCTGCGCGTGTGGGAGTGATAGATCGCGCCGAGATCCAGGCCGGCATCGTCGATCGCCATCTGGATCTGGTACTGCTCGGCGCCGTCGATCTCGTAGCGCAAGGGACTGGCCGCTGCGTTCTCGGCGGGATAGATTTTGACCGCCACGCCATCCCGCGTGGCGATCATCCCGCAGCACTCGTTCGGCGCGTCGGCCCGGGCGTGGACGACCATCTCGTCGTAGAGCGCGCGAGCGATCTGCATCGCGGCCGAGGCTAGCAGTGAGGCTGCCCAGGACTCGGGGGCCGTTACTGAATGCCCTGGACCAGCCCGTAGGGAGCCGCCTGCGCCCCGTTGCCGCGGTCCAGCAGATCGGCGATCACCGCCTGATGCTGCGCCTCGCTGGCCATGATCTGCGCGCCGAGCCGGATCAGCTGCGGATCGGCGAGCTTGGTGAGCGCCACGAAATAGGCCCCGGTCGCCACGCGCTCGATCGCCAGCAGCAGGCGCAGCGCATCGCCAGAGCTCTGGAGCTCGCCCAACCGCTCGGAGACCTGGCGGTGGATCAGATCGCGGTTGGCGGCCGCGACGCTGATCGGTGGAGCGGGGAGCGAACCTCCCAGCGCTCGCAGCCGAACGCTGATCGCGTTCACGTGCGCATGCTCGTGGGCCGCCAGCGGCACCATCGCCGGCCGGGCCTGGGGTGAGAGGACCGTCGAAGCCAACACGTGTTCATAGCAGTAGAGGACCAGCAGCTCCAGGCTGAGCAGCCGGTGGAGGCGGTCGGCCTCTGATCCCGTCTGCGCTTGGGCGGACGCGGGCGCCAGCAGCGCGGCCCCGGCGGCGCCGGCTACCCCTCCCGCGGCGGCCCTGGCGCTGCTTGCCAGCAGCTGACGCCTGGTCTGAGGGCTGGGCACCGCGCGCCCTACTCGGTTCCGGTCACGAACGCCGAAGGCGCGGGGGTGGCGCCCTGCGCCAGGCGCAGGATCGCGATGTGCTCCGCGTCGCTGGCCAGGATCGTGGCGACGGCGGCTCTGACCGGACCGGGCGACAGCCTGGGAATCGCATCCAGATAGCCGGCGATCTGCCGGCGCTCGAGTTCGTGCAGGAGCGTGAGCACCTCCCCCCCGTCGCGCGGGTGGCCGAGGTCGTAGCTGGCCGCGCGCGGGATCGCCTTGCCCTTGGCGGCTTTGATCAGCGCCAGCAGCTCGCCGGTGTGCTGCAGCTCTTCGTTTAGGAACTGCTTGGCGGTCTTGCCGTCAGCCCGGTTCAGCAGCGGGATCCCGGCGATGTAGGCCTCAACCGTGCGACGCTCCAGGTACAGCGCCCGGTTGAGGACCTCGACGTCGAGGCGGCGGGCGGGCGCCGAGGCCAGCTTGACCGACGGGTGCTTGGATTTCCCGCCGCAACCCGCCAACGCCACTGCCGCTGCGGCGGCCGCCGGGTAAGCCCCGCACAGGAGCCCGCGGCGAGACTCGCCGTCGTGCGGGCTCACCACCAGACGGTGGAGTCCAGGTTCTCGATCTCTTCGACTGGACGTGTGTAGATCCCCGACGACAGATACTTCGAGCCGTCGTCGCAGACGATGAAGACGACGTTGCCCTCATCGAGCTCGCCGGCGATTCTCACCGCCACGCGCGCGATCGCCCCCGAGGAGACGCCCGCGAACAACCGCTCCTCGTCGAGCAGCTTGCGCGTCCAAACGATCGCGTCGCGATTGGTGACGAAGATCTTGCGGTCCAGCAGCGACAGGTCGATGATCGGCGGGATGAAGCCGTCGTCGAGCGAGCGCAGGCCCTGGACCGGCTCGCCCTGCATCGGCTCGGCGGCGACGATCTTGACCTGATCACCGAGCTCCTCCTTGAGCCGCCGACCGTTGCCCATCAGCGTCCCGCCGGTGCCCAGCCCGGCGACGAACGCCGCCACCTCGTCAAGCTCCTCCAGGATCTCCAGCGCCGTGCCGTTGTAGTGCGCCAGCGGGTTGGCCTGGTTGCCGTACTGATAGGGCATGTAGTACGAGGCGTCCTGCTCGGCCATCTGCAGCGCCAGCTCGACCGCGCCGTTGGAGCCCTGGGAGCCGTCCGAGTACACGATCTCGGCGCCGTACATCTCCAGCAGCTGCGTGCGCTCCGGCGTCACGTTGTCGGGCATCACGACCTTGCATCGATAACCCTTGTGTCCGCAGATCATCGCCAGCGAGATGCCCGTGTTGCCCGACGTCGGCTCCAGGATCGTCTGACCCGGCGCGATCAACCCCTTTTCCTCGGCGTCCTCGATCATCGCCCGCGCGACCCGGTCCTTGACCGAGCCGGTCGGGTTGCGGGACTCCAACTTCGCCCAGATCCTGACCCCCGGCTTGGGGCTCAGGCGCTTGAGTTCGACGAGCGGCGTGTGCCCGATCGCCTGGACGATGTCTCCGTACCGCCCTCCGCAGGGCTTGTTCTGGAGGCGCTCGGCGGCCATTGCTTTACGAAGTATAGCGACGCATCAGTACCCGGGATAGGAGGGAGTGCTCGTCGTCGGAGTGGTCATCGTCGGAGTGGTGTCGGTCGTCCCCGACGACGAGCTGATGCCTGCCGATGAAGACCTGATCACGTGCCAGACGCCGTTGAAGCCATGCAGGCCTTCGCCCTTGGCGATGCCCTTCTTGCCCTTGTCCATCACGAACGTGTAGAGCGGATGGCCGCCCAGCGTGACCTGGAAGAAACCCTCGCGATGCCAGACGCCGAGCTTGCCCTTCAGCCCTGCGGCCTTGGTCAGCTTGGTATTGGCGGACTTGACCGTGACGGGGAACCAGAAGGCCTCACAGCCGTTGGCCTTGGTGCAGAGCGGGTGATTAACGGTCTCGGGAATCAGCTCATAGACCGCAATGCCGCGCGAGTTGACCGCGATCGCGGCACGCGTGGTACTGCTGGTGGTCGTGATCTTCACCGATTTGGCGACGCCGATCGTGTCGCTCGCCTTTGACAGCGCGGACGCGCTAAGCGCGGCGACGGCGAACGCCGCCAGCGCGGTTGTGAACAAGGCAACGGACAGCAGGCTCAGCCGTCGGCGGGAAGAACTTCGTGTTGAGGACATCGGGCTCCTTTGAAAGTGGACTCTGTCCACAAGGACGCCTGAACGGCCCAGCCCTTCCCGCGTGCGCATTAATCCGGTCCTGACGCGCCCACGACCGGCCCTCGCGCGCGCCGGGCGGCCCTCGCCTGCGCCGACCGGCCCTAACCCCCGCCGCCGGCCATCGCGGGCAGGATCACCAGCGTGTCATCGATGCCGACCGCGGTGTCCAGGCCCTCAAGCACACGCACATCCTCGTCGTTGAGGTACACGTTGACGTAGCGGTTCAGGCCGCCGTCGGCGGCGAACAACTGCGACTGCGTCTCGGGATGGCTTTCGGCGACCGAGCGTAGGATCTCGCCGACCGAGGCGCCTTCGGCGCTCAGCTCCTTCTCGCCCCCGACGGAGGGGCGCAACACGGGTGGAATTCGGATCGTGGCCATGGGCTAAAACCCTAGTGGGCCCCGGCGCAGAATGCCTCGTAGTCGGGGAACACGCCCAGCTCGTCGTCGGAGATCTGCTCCGGCTCGCGTGAGCAGATCGGGCACTCGGGGTCGCGGCGGACCTTGACCTCGGTCACGCGCGCGGCCAGCGCGTCGTACATCAGCAGGCGCCCGATCAGCGGGTCACCCTGATCGAGGATCAGCTTGATCACCTCGGTCGCCTGGAGCAGGCCCATCGTCCCGGGCAGGACCCCCAGGACGCCGTTGGCGCCGCAGGACGGGGCCAGCTCGGCCGGCGGCGGAACCGGGAACAGGCAGCGATAGCAGGGCCCGTCGTAGGGCTTGAACACCGATAGCTGGCCCTCGAAGCCGAGGATCGCGGCCGAGACGACCGGCATCTGCAGCCGCACCGAAGCGTCGTTGAGCAGGTAGCGGGTGGGAAAGTTGTCAAGGCCGTCGACCACGATGTCGTAGTCGGGCAGGATGTCCATGATGTTCTCCGCACCGAGGCGGACGGCGTACTTCTGAACGTTGACGTCGGGGTTCAGCGCCTTGATCGTCTGCTCGGCGGACTCGACCTTGGCCACACCGATGCGCTCGCTGTTGTGGATCACCTGGCGCTGTAGGTTCGAGAGGTCGACGACGTCGTCGTCGACGATCCCTAGCGTCCCCACGCCGGCGGCGGCGAGGTACAGCGCCGCCGGAGATCCCAGTCCCCCGGCGCCGAGCAGCAGCACCTTGGCGTCGAGCAGCTTCTGCTGCCCGTCGATGCCGACCTCGGGCAGCAGCAGGTGGCGCGAGTAGCGCTCGCGCTGCTCGGCGGTCAGCGTCCGGGGCTGGTCGACCTCGTAGCCGCGATCCTTCCACAGCGTGAAGCCGCCCGTCATCGACTCGACGTTCTCATAGCCGAGATCGTCGATCAGCGTCCGCGCCGCCCAGGCCGACCGGTTGCCCGACTGGCAGTAGAGAATCACGCGCTGGGATCGATCCGGCGCGGCGTTGTCGATCCGGGACTCCAGATAGCTCTTGGGCACGTGCTTGGCGCCGGGGATGTGCCCCGTCGACCACTCCTCGGCCTCGCGCACATCCACCACCACCGCGCCGTTGGAGACCTGCTCACGCACGACACCGGGATCGACCTCGTCGATCCGGCTCTTGATCTGGCGGAGAACTTCGGCTCCGGACGGACTCATCGCTGAAAACTCCTCAAATACAGTATGGATTCAATACTTCACCGAGTATAGCGGCGCTCCCTACTCCGGAAGCGGCGCCTTCGCCGGCAGTCCGCGCCGCTTGTACTCCTCGCAATACTCTCGCCATCGCGCGCCCGACACGGACCCGCGGGCCGGCCTCCGTCGACCACCTGGTGCAGCAAGTCAAGGCATTCGTCCCACCCCGCCGAGTCGCGTGCGGCCTTTGTCCCGCGCGTTTGGTGCCGGGATTCAGAAATTGCGCGCCACTACGATCGTCTCGCCATGCGTGCCCCCGTCGACCACATCGCCGCCCCCGCGTTCCCGGCCGGGGCGCCGTGGATCAACGTGGCCACGCTGCGCATGGATCAGCAGATCGGGCGCCCGGTGCTGATCGAGTTCTGGGACTTCTGCCGCCCCAACTCGTTGCGGACGCTCCCCTACCTGAAGGCCTGGCACGAACGCTACGAGGGCGACGGCCTGCGCGTGATCGGCGTGCACGCGTCGGGCTTTGCCCCCTCGGCGGATGCCGAGGCGGTCAGGGCGGCGGTCGCGCGGCTGCAGATCTGCTACCCGGTCGTGGTCGACGTCGAGTTCGAGCTGTGGCAGGAGTACGGCAACCTCGGCTGGCCGGCGCGCTACCTGTTCAACCAGCAGGGTCGGCTATTTGACTACCACTACGGCGAGGGGGGCTATCAGGACACCGAGCTCGCGATCCAGGAGCTGCTGGGAGTGCAGCGTCCGCTGCTGGCCCCGATCCGGCCCGAGGACGAACCCGGTGCGCTGCTGGCCCCGCAGAGTCAGGATGTTCCGGGCCCCTACAGCGGGCCCTATGAGGCCGGCGGCGCCTGGGCCGTGCTCGACGGCGAAGGCTCGATCACCGTCAACGGCCGGCCGCTAACCGTCGAGCATCCTGGCGCCTATGAGCTGGCCGGCCATCCGCGCAGCACCGCCGGCGAGCTTGAGCTGGAGCTCGGGCCGGGGGTGAAGTGTCACGCCGTCTGCTTCACCCCCGGGTTGGCGGACTAGATTCGAGGCGGGTCAAGCAGGTTCACCAACTCCGGCGGTCCCTGATCGCCCACCCAGACGCAGAAGCCCACCCGGTAGGGGCTCTCGCCGGGAGCCGGGCCCAGGAAGCTCGGCTCCTCAACCCAGCAGCCACTGTTGATCAGCCGGGCGCCGGAGCCGGTCTGCCATTCGCCGGAGTCGTCGCCCGGCATCGGTCCGGCCCGGTGAGTATGGCCGAAGACGACGTGCTCCGCCACCACGCCGAGCCGCGCCGCCGCCTCCTCCAGGCCGCGCAGACCGGCTTGGCGCAGCGCTGCGCCCGAGAGCTCGGCACGCAACGGGCCGATCCGCGCCCGGTTGAGCGCCGCCACCATCACGGGGAAGCCCGCCGCCAGCGCCCGCCCCCGCAGTCCTCGGCGGCCGGGGCCGGTTAGCGCCCGCCAGCCCCGGACCGAGCCGCCGTGCAACAAGCCGCCGCGCTCCGGGTCGACTCGCTGTGCGAGCGCGTGGATCCACGCATAGATCGGCGCCAGTGCCGCCTCATAGTCCTCGGCGCACCGCGGCCCGGACGCCGGTAGCCCGACGACCCGACCCATCACTCCGGCCGCCAGGCGCTCCATCGTCGGGATCGTCAGGTGCAGGTCCGCGTAGTGGCCGTGCATCGCATACACGTCCGGGCGCAGCCACATGCCCGGGTAGGCGGCGCTGACGCGGGCCGGGGCGAGCCAGCCGGCGATCGTCGCCAGCATGTCCCCCGGCTCCCACTCAACCGTCGCCTGGAGGCGCAGTGCAGGCGGCGGCGCCGATATGGCGCGCCGCTGCAGCCACGCGTCAAGCAGGTGATGGTCGTGGTTGCCCGGCAGGATGACCACCTCGCGATCCGGGCCGAGCACCGCGCCGAGCTCGTTCAACAGCTCCCGGGCCGCCTGCAGCGCGCTGCGTTCGGGACCGTGCCGGAGCTCGAGCAGATCGCCGAGCAGGATCAGGCGGTCGCAGGCTCCAGCGGCCTGGAGCAGCGGTCCCCGCGCAGCCGGGTCGCGCAGCACATCGAGCTTGGTCTGGGAGCCGAGATGGAGATCTGAGACGACCAGCGTTCGCAGTTACGGCCCCCGGTACAGCGGTATCGGATCAGTGCTCGGCGGCCACTTAGTGGTCGGCCGTATTTGCGGTGGCGACCACTTAGTGGTCGGCCGTATTTGCGGTGGCGACCACTTAGGCGGCGCTGGCCGCCATTGCCTGGCGGATCGCCTTGGGCAGCATGAAGCGGACGTCCTCCTGGACGACCTCCAGCTCGCGGACATCTTCGGTTCCGCGGGCGCGGAAGAACTCGACCAGCCGCTGGACGAGCTCCTCGGGCGCGCTGGCCCCCGAGGTGATCCCCACGACGCGCTTGTCGGCCAGCCAGTCCTCGCGCACCTGCGCTTCGTTGTCGATCAGGTAGGAGTCGGCGCCGTGCTCACGCGCGACCTCGACCAGGCGGTTGGAGTTAGAGGAGTTGCTCGAGCCGATCACCAGCACCAGATCGCACCGGCGCGCGAGCTGCTTGACCGCCGCCTGGCGGTTGGTGGTGGCGTAGCAGATGTCGTCGGTCCGCGGTCCGGTGATCGCCGGGAAGCGCTCGCGGAGCCGGTTGATGATCGCGCGGGTCTCGTCCACCGACAGGGTGGTCTGGGAGATGTAGGCGACCTTGCCGGGATCCTTGACCTCCAGCGAGTCGACGTCCGCCTCATTCTCGATCAGCACGATGTTCTCTGGCGCCTCGCCCATCGTCCCCTCCACCTCCTCGTGCCCGGCGTGGCCGATCAGCACGATCGTGTACTCGTCGGCCGCGAACTTCTTCGCCTCCACGTGCACCTTGGTCACCAGCGGGCACGTGGCGTCGATCGTGTGCAGCCGTCGCTGGAGCGCGTTGGCGTGCACGCTGGGCGATACCCCGTGTGCGGAGAAGACAACGGTGGCGCCCTCCGGCACCTCGGTCTCGGAGTCGACGAACACGGCACCGCGGGCGCGCAGCTGCTCGACAACATGCTTGTTGTGGACGATCTCCTTGCGCACGTAGACCGGTGCGCCGTAGAGCTCCAGCGCGCGCTCGACCGTCTGCACCGCCCGGTCCACGCCGGCGCAGTACCCGCGCGGCGCGGCGAGCAGAATCGTGTCGGGAATCGCGTTGCTGGCCATGACCACAGTGTAGGCAGGCCCGGAGGGCCGGAGTTCGTGCGGGGCGCCCGGGCGAGGTCAGGGCTTGGCGAGCGCGGCGACCCGCTTGCAGGCTGCGGTCATCCGCTTGGGCGCACCGGTCGAGGCATGCTCGGAGCCCGACGCGCCGAACTGCTCCACCGACGTGCCGCTGAGGCTGTTCTGCCTGAAGCCCAGGCGCGCGCGCCAGCTGGCGGCCAAACCGGTCCCGCCGACTGTTTTGATCGAGCCCGACATCGGGACGAACCCCGTTCCGGCGTACACGCCCGGCGTCTCGACATAGCTCAGACAGACCGTCCCGAGGCCGCGCGCCTTGAACTTCGCCACGGCCATACCGCTGACGTCGCCGTTGCCGGCGATCTGCCGGGAGACGACGTAGGTCCCCCCCTGGGAGATCTTGTTGACCGGCACGCCGGTGGCGAGTGCGATCAGCGCCGCGTCGAGCGCTGCGCCCGGGCCCAGCTTGGCCGAAAAGGCCCCGTGACCGACAATCCCGACGGTGGTCTGGCCGTGTTGGTGGCCATGGTTGGACTCGTCGTAGCTGAGCTTGGCGGTGTAGGGCTTTGACGCGCCCACCGAGCTGGCGCGCGGAACGCCGGCCAAGCTGGCGCGACGGGCGCCGGCGGTCCCGGACACCACCGAGACGAGCGCCGCGACCAGCACGATTGGCAAGAACAGCGCAGTTATTAGACGAACGCGTCGGCTGAGCATCTGACCCCGCCGCGATCTTAGTACGCCGACGCGTCCACTGCGGGTACGCTTGGACCTCGTTCGAACGCTCGTCGGGAGACGCCCATATGCCCCAGCAGCACCTCGACCGTCTGACCTCGATCGATGCGTCGTTCCTGCATCAGGAGGGGCCGGCATCTCACATGCACATCGGCGGCGTGCTGCTGTTCGCGGGACCCGCGCCGGCGTTCACCGACTACCTTGACCACGTCCGCGGGCGGTTGCACCTGGTGCCCCGCTACCGCCAGAAGCTCGCCACCCCGCCGCTGGAGACCGGGCGCCCGCTATGGATCGACGATCCCAGCTTCAACCTCGAATATCACGTTCGCCATACGGCGCTGCCGACGCCCGGAACCGAGGAGCAGCTGTTCCTGCTCGTCTCGCGGATCGCCTCGCAGCCGCTTGACCGTTCCAAGCCCCTGTGGGAGAGCTGGCTCGTCGAGGGCCTGCAGGACGGGCGCTTCGCCCTGATCTTCAAGACCCATCACTCGCTGGTGGACGGCGTCTCAGGCGTGGACCTTGCGACCGTCCTATTCGACCTGGCTCCCCAGGCCGAGGCGCCCTCGCCTGACCTCGAGCCCTGGCAACCCAATCCCGAGCCGTCCCCGGTCGATCTCGTGCTCGCCGGGGCGAGGGGCATGGTCACGACCACCGCCGCGATCGCCACCCGGGCGCTGCTGGCCGCGACCCGTCCCGGAACCACGCTCGGCCTGTTGCGCGACGCCGCCGAGGGAGTCGGCGAGATCGTCTGGGCCGGACTCAATCCGGCCCCCGAGACGCCGCTCAACGTCGAGATCGGACCCCATCGCCGTTACGCGGTGGTGCGCCAGCAGCTCGCCGATTACAAGGAGGTCAAGACCATCCTCGGCGGCACCGTCAACGATGTGGTGCTGACCGTCGTCTCCGGTGCGCTGGCCGACTGGCTGCACACGCGCGGTATCCGCACGGCGGGCCTGGAGATGCGCGCACTGGTGCCGGTCTCGGTGCGCACGGAGAGTCAGCGCGGCTCGATGGGTAACCAGCTGACGGTGATGCGCGGCCCGCTGCCGCTCTACATCCGGGATCCGGTCGCCCGCCTGCGCTACGTGAGCAACGCGATGGACGGCCTGAAGGAGTCAAAGCAGGCCGTCGGCGCGGCCACGCTGGCGGCCGTCAACAACCTGGCGCCGCCGACGGTGCTGGCGCAGGCGTCACGCCTGAACTTCTCCACCCGACTGTTCAACCTGCTGGTCACCAACATCCCCGGTCCGCAGCTGCCGCTGTATGTGCTCGGCCGCAAGCTCGAGGAGCTGTTCCCGCTCGCGTTCCTGCCCAAGGACCACGCGCTGGCGATCGCGATCATGTCCTACAACGGGGGAATCGACTACGGGCTGCTGGGTGATTACGACGCGCTGCCCGACATCGACGTGATCGCCGACGGCATCGCCGCATCATTGGAGGAGCTGCTGCAGGCCGCGCGCGGCAAGCAAGCCCGGACCAAGGGAGCGCCCGGTTCCAAGGAGGCGCCGCAGCCCAAGGAGCCGCCTCAGTCCAAGGCGACGCCGCAGGCCAAGGACTTCCCCGATTCCAACGCTCGGAGCTCCAACGGAGGCCCGCGTCCGATCCTCCCCACGGGCCGTACGCGACCCTCACGCGGGCCCGCCGCCGACATGCGCGCCAAGCGCGAGCGGGGCTCGCGACCGGTACGCAAGCCCCGGAGCTGACCGCCCGGAGTAACCGGCGGAACGGTGCCCGGACCGACCGGCGTGCCGGCGCCGGGACCGACCGGCGCCGGCGCCGGGACCGACCGGCGCGGGCGCCGGGACCGACCGGGCTTGCCCGGCGGCGCCGGTCCAGTAGCGTTGAGTGTCCAATGGCCGACGAATTGATCAAGCCCGGCGAGATCGCCTACCACCTGGAGCTGACCGCCGCTCAGTTGAAGATCGTCCACACGGCGCTGAAGTCCTTGTATGACGACCTGGGTCGTGAGGAGCATGACGTCAAGGGCGTCGTCGCCGCGGTGCTGGACAAACTCCCCGGGGAGCACGACATCCGCGCGATCGACCTCGAGCACGAGCTGCGCGAAGCGCGCGGCACCTAACCGACCCGCGCCCGCACACCACCAGGGTCGGACCTGGCCGACAAACCGGCCATATTTCATATTTTCGGCCAGGTTCTTCTTAGCCGACCCAGCGATCAGAAGCCGTCGGCTCATTCTCCGCGGTGCGGGCGCCTCGGGTTCGTGCGACGCGCCTTATTGCAGACGTTTTCAGAAGCCGAGCGCGAACTTGGCGTTATCCCGAGCCGTTCCGGACGCTTAGGCCGGTCTAGCGTTTTGCCTGCAAACCGTCGGTTTCAGTGTCGGATGCCGCAGCGTCGTTTCCAGCTGTCTCCGGGGCTCTTGCTGACACTCTGCTGACACCCTGGCCGGTTTCGATCGCGAGATCGAGCGGCTCGCCGAAGTCCTCGTCGAGCAGATGGACGTAGGTCTGGAGCGTGAACCCGGGCGAGTGATGGCCTAGCCATCGCTGCACCTGGACGGCGTTCTTGCCGCGGGCGAACAGCATCGACGCGCACGTGTGGCGGAACGTGTGCCAGCCCACCCACGGCACGCCGGCCTCCTGCGCCGCGATCTTGAGCATCCGGCCGCTGAGGTTCCGGTCGTGCAAGGGTCGGCCGTCAGCCGCGCAGAACACGAGATCGCCGTCCTCGGCCCACTCGCTGCGGGCCCGGTCGCGGCGAAGGTCCAGGACGAGATCGTGGCTGATCGGAATGTCGCGGCGGCCATACTTGGACTTCGGGGGGCTGTAGCGACCCTTCACGTACGCGCGCCTGATCTTCACGCGCGGCTGTGATCCGTCGAGAGCGACATCCTGCCAGCGGAGCGCGAGCGCCTCGCTAATCCGCAGGCCCGTCGAAGCAAGCAGCCGCAGGAGCGTCCTGTGGCGCTCAGGAGCCACGGAGAGCAGCACCGCGAGCTCGTCGCGGGACATGGCTCGCCGGTCGGGCTCGTCGTCCTCCCCGTCCTCAGCGGCTCGCTGCGCGTCACGGACGGGCAGCGCCGCGCCCGCGGTCGGGTTGTGGCGGACCAGGCCCTCGTGCATCGCGGTCGCGAGACACGAGCGGACGGGCGCGAGGATGCGCCCGACAGTGGCGTCCGCGAGACAGACGGGCACGGCGACGACGGCCTCAGCGTCGGCGTAGCGGCCCTCCTGCTCGAGCTGGGAGCGACGATGTTTCGCCGCGCGCTCGCCCTGCGCCTGCTCGTCGCAGAGCCAGCCGACGAACCGGGCGATGTCCCGCGGCGTCAGCTGCACGAGCGTCCGGCGCAGCTGCCCGTCGAGGAACGGGATCGCGTAGACCTCCAGGTCGCGCTTGTAGTCCCGGCGCGTCTGCTCGCGGAAACCTCGACGGCCTCGGCCTGGATAGCGACCGATCCAGTCGAGCGCGTAGGCGGCGAACGACAGCCGCGCCTGCGGATGGTCGACGCCCTCCCTGGCGTCAGACTCCCGCTTGGCTTTCAGCAGCCGCGCAGCGTCGTAGGTGGGCGCTGACTCCTGCCGCTGCTTGCCGTCTCCCCCGCGGTACTGAACTGCGTAGCGGCTCCCGCGCTTGTAGATCCCCGGCGTCTTGGTCTTGACGAGCGCCGCGGCCATCACGCACGCGCCCTTTGGCGCTCTGCCTTTCGCTCCTCCGCCGCCAGGGCTTTGTCGAGAAGACGACGGACGAACGCCTCGCGCGGGATGAGAGGGTCGCGCAAGCGGTCGATCCGCGCGACCATTTCGCGCGGGATCCGGACGGGGAGCGGCTTGGTGTCGGTCATGTAGCCGATGCTAGCAGGCGCTAGCTCGCCCTGCATGATTCTCGGGCGTGGCCGTTCATTCGGTCGACCGCGTGCACGGTGCCGGTGAAGATCCCGCGGCCGATCGCCACCACGCCGCCGGCCACCTCAGCGCTTATCCCGGGGCCTCGGCAGCCGCGATGGCTGCCGCGATCTCGCCCTAATGGCGCATCGGCCACGATGAACCGTGGGGCCGCCACCAGCGCCCTGCGTCAGGTCGGGCGACTTCGAAACAGCCGGGCGGCGAGGTCAGGCTCGAGGTCGAGCGCCGCGGCGAGGTTGCGGGCAACGGCGTCCGACGGACAGCGCCTTGCCCTGCTCGAGCAACGTGAGGTAGCCGGCGGAGATACCGACGCGATTCGCGTCTCGATCGAGGCGAACGGTCCCGGGCCGACGAGGCCGCGCGTAGCCGTCAGCGACCCGCAGCGGCCTCTCGTGCCTTACAGGCAGAGCACACCGGCTGCAGAAACGTAATGTTGTCGACGTCCGGGACGCCCAAAGCGACCAGCCGTCGGCGCGACGGATTGTGATGCACGGTATCCGCGAGCGTTCCGCAGCCTTTGACGCACATCGGCTTGGTGGAGAGCAGTTGGTCGCGTGCGACGTCAAGCGCCGCACCGTAGCCGCGGGCTTGCGAGCTGGGGCGCTTGTTGCTTCCCCCATGCTCAGAGCAATACCGGGTTGGTGAGATCGCACCGCAGACGCCGCAGGCAAAGATCACTTCTCGGGCTCCGTTTGAAAGTACCGCCGCCGGCTACGGGTGGCGGCTGGCGGATTCGAATACATGGTCGGTGTTTGAGCCGACCGTGATCGCAACCACGACAGCCGCTGGGGCGATAACCGCAATCAGAATTCTGTGTGCGGCCGTCGTCTGGCCGCGTTCGCATGCCAGACGTTTGGGGGCGGCGGGGACAGCTCGCATCTCTCTGCCCCCTTCGGCTATTCGCCCCGGAAACTGAGCGGCTCACCAGCTGTTGCACAGGTTCCGGGCAAGATGTTGCGCAGTAGTTAGCCCTGAAGAAGACGCAAATAGCGACATTTACTGAGTAGCGGTCGCCGGCGACACGTCGCATCTCGGCGCTGGGCGGCGCGGCAGGCGAACACCGGCAGCTGCGCGGGCTTGTGTCGCGGGCGCGCTCGGCGGTAGCCGGCTGCTGACCGCACGCTCGACGGGCCGTCCGTGGGTGCCTCCGCCCAGCATCGGGACGGCGTCGGCGTTGAGCGCGTCGGCGATCGCCTGCAGCGTGTCCCCGGCGACGCGCATGAGGCGGATGCGCTCGCCCGGCGAACGTCAGCAGCAGCGTCACGAGAAACCAGATCGCCCAGCCGGTCAGCACCAGCGGCCAGCAGACCACGAGGAAGATCAGGGCGCTCAGCGAGGGGCCCTGTGGATCGTTCCCATACGCAGTTTTCTTCGGCTGGTCGGCCCACGAACATTAGCCTTGGTGAAGATCTCGGTCATCACGCTGACCGAAACCGATCAGGTGGGAAGCGGAACCGGTGGTTAGTCGCGCCCCGGCGAGCATCCGAGCTCGCCGGGACACAATCGGTACAAAGCCCCCAGGGACGGATTCGACCCGCTCGGCGATTCCCTCAAACTAATGCCGGACTTCTAGACCGATGAAGCAGATCTCACGGCTTAGTGGGGAGTACTCGGGGGCCCTCAGACGCTCGCACGGGGCCCGGCCACCGACCAGAAGTCATAGCCCCAGCTTGAGCACCCAGGCGCTAGAAGAGCTGGTTCTCTTCCGGCCGTGATGGTGCGTGCTGGCCTGTAGCCGGAAGTGCCGGATTTGCAGGGGATTCGCGCAGCGCAGACCGGCGCCCATGACGGCGCATGCTGGTCTGTTCGGCTACGTTCGTGGACATCGCGTTGACAGAGGTCCTAGCCAGTCGTCCCCCTGGGCCTCGATGTAGTCGGGGTCGATCAGCGATCCTCGCACGTCATCAACGGGTCGGATTATCGCAGCAGCCAGCGCCTGCCATAGAACGTCGGGCCGCCCCCACACTGGGTCGCACGCGCTGACGTACCACGTAGCCAGAAGCACCTCGCGCATTTGTGGGTGGAGGCCCGGCCATGGCCACGAGTCGTCATCGTCGGCCGACGGTGCGTGATCGCCACACAGAATGGTGAAGGTGTAGTTCCGTGTCCGCGTGATCGGAAGTTGATACGGAGCGTCATAGCCGGCCGGTTGCGAGACGACGACAAGTTCTCCTCGAACGGAGAGGGACGCGAGCCGCTCGGCAACATCGTGCTCGCAATAGCCGCATACGGCCGCACGCTGCGCCCATTCGTCGTCGCTCTCGGCTGGCTGCGAGAAGTCGGTCACGAAACCTGAGCGGTTGAGTCGTGCGAGAACAGGAGCGATCGTCGCCGTCTCGGAGTCGGGCGGCCCGCCGTAAAACGGCGCGCTTGCCATCCGACCCTCGAGCCATTCGGCGACAAGCTCGCCCAACTCTCGCAGCGTCACCGCGCTTGCCCACCGCGGATCAAGAGCATCGTCGTTCGTCATGAGGGGCCCGGCCACGCGTCGGGGTTGAAGCGAAGCGCCCAGGCCACCCGCTCCTCGAGCTCGCCGAGCTCGATCTCGCCGCACGCATACGCGCGGCGCAGCGAAGCAATTGCCGCGTCCCGTTGGTCCTCAACCGGTCGCGTCGTGGTGGCCGGGTCGCCGATGCGCTGCAGGCGCGACAGATCCGGCCGCGACGGCGCGGGACGCGTTGGGAAGGCCGTCGCGACCATTGAGCCGAGCGCCACGGCGGCGGCGAGAACGAGCCCGCCGGCCGTCAGCAGGCACGCGAGCACGAACCAGATCACCCAGCCGGCCAGCACCCACGGCCAGCAAACCGCGAGGAGGATCACGGCGGCCAGCGACGGCCCCGTCCGTCGCGGCGGCGGCCGCGGGCAGGACACGTGAATGTGAATCTCCAGCCGATCCGGACCCGTCACCATCACGCATCGTCTCCATCGGTGTCAATGGCAGAATGAGCTTGAGCCCGGGCCGTGCGGCCGCGTCGGAACGACAGCGCGAACGTGGCGTATTCCGCGCCCAAAGCTCTCTCTTTTTGGTGCGCTATTGACGGAGTAGCCAACGGGTGTGGTGTCTTTGTCTCCAATGGTTATCACCGATGCACCAACGGCAAGGCTCATCGAGCGAGTAAGGGTGGCGCGACGGCTGCCGACTCCGGCGGCTGCGCGGGCGATCCGCTTGGGCGCTGGCGTCACTCAACAGGAGCTCGCCGGCGAGGATCGCTCGGCTATAGCATCAGCCAGGCGGCGAAGGCGCTCGGCGTCAGCGGCGGCACTATCCGCCGCTGGTCGGACATTGGCCGACTGGAGACGACTCGCACCCCGGGCGGACAGCGTCGGTTCAGCCAGGAGCAGATCGATCGGTTCGTCGGTTCGCTTAGCCCGACCCCGGGAAGCAGTCGATCAACGAGCCAGCGCGGGACGCCAAGCATGACGATCTCGGCGTCGGGGTGGGCAGGCGATACGGTTCTTGCGTCCATAGGAGAGCCCTCTCCTCTGTGGGCCATGCCCCGGGCCGTGGAAGCGGCGCCGGGGCGCTTTGTGTACGCGAAGGTAAGGGTCAGGCTGTACGCGAAGGTAAGGGTCAGGCTGTACCCGAGGTTGAGGTTCGGCGCGAGCTCGACGACGTCGAGCCGCAGTTCACCCCAGCAACGCGGCGTACAGTACGCATCGGGGGTGGCTCGCCGCCAGCCACGGCCTCCGGGCTAGGAGCGCTGACAGAGAAGCGCTCGGCGCCGGCCGAGAGGAAAGCGGCCGGCGCCGTGCAGCTCCTGGACCCGCGCGGAGGATGTGAGGAAACGCCGCACGGTTGTCCTGCGCGCCGCCCCGGCAGACCGCTGCATTGGAGCGGCCTTCTGACGGAGGAAATGACACCGCCTACCAGACGGATCTCGCGCAAGTTTTCAGTCGCGGATGCGCCCAGCCTTCAGGGCGCTGTCGCGCCAACTCGTATAGCCGCCGCTGTGGCGCTGGAGATGCGCACGCTGAAGCTCAAACGACGCATCCGCCGCCATCTTGCGAACCTCCGCGCTCTCGCTCTTGGCGAGACGCTGGCAGACCTCGTATGTCTTGGCGAGCTCAGCGCCCGCGCCGTCGCTGTCCTCCGGGCTTTCGAGCTCGCCCAGCTTCGCGATCAGGTCCGCGATCCGCGGATCGTCAGAGCCGTAGCCCTCGAGCACGCTCATCGCGCGCCGCAGGGCGCTCCTGGCGCCCGAGCTGACATTCAACTCACCGTTAGTCGTTGCCATCGTTCCCACATCCTTTCTCGATTGTTTGAACCGGGCGATGATCGCCCTCCACCAACGGCCGGCCGCGCGGCGCCCAGCCGCCCACGTCCAGCTGCAAGATCCCACGCGGCACCGCGCGCATCGCATCGATGAACGCCGCGTCCAACGCCAGCGAGCGATCACGAGCCGCGCGCTGTGCCGGCCGCCGGCCCGCCGCCTGAAGCTGGCGATCCTGCTCATCGCACGTCACCAGCCACGCCGACACCCGCTGAGCGAGCTTGATGAGCGCCACGTCGACCGCGGCGGCGCCACGCTCCCGATCGGCTTGTAGCGCCTGAGCCCGCTCCATCGCACGCTCTCTCGCCTCCCGGGCCGCCTTCTCCGCCGCCTCGAGCGCACGACGGCCCTGCTCCGTGTGGGCGAGCTGCGCACGCTCGAGCGCCTGCTCGCACGAGCGAATCTCCGACTCGACGTTCTCGAGCTCGGCTGCCACCGTGGCATCCGTGAGCGCGTCCAGGCTCAGCCGTGCCCGAGCCTCCGTCAACTCCCCCAGGGTCCGCTTCGCGTCCTCCTCAAGCGCCTCGAGGTCGACGGTCTGCTCTGTCGCTGTTGCTGTGGTCATGTGTCATTACCTCCAACTCGATTGTGGTTGATACGTCGGTCGGCGGATCGCGACGAACGACTCCGCGTCGACATCGCGGCCGCTGCGCAAAACGTGTGGAATAGGTGCACGTGCGTCAACAGACTCCAAGGGCACCACAAGCACTCCAGGCGCCGCCGGCAGACAGGGCCGACCGCAACGAGGACCCTCGCGCACGCCGCCGCAGACCGAACAGACCAGAACGCTCACCACCCACCACCACCCAGACCGCCCGCCGGACCATCGAACTTCCAGCGGCTGGGCCGGCGCGGCACCCCGAACGGCACCGCCCTGCGGGCCGCCTCCCGTTTTGCCCGCTCCCGCTCCCTGCGGCGCTGCCTGTTCCACGCCTGGCGCGCCATTTCAAGCGTCGGATACGCGTTCACGTAGTGGCTCGGCGGATCCTGGTCTTCGTCCTCGTCCGGCTCGGGCTCGGCCGGGCGGGCCGCGACAGGCGCCGGTCGCCGCCCGAACACGCTCCCATCCGGATCCCAGCGGGACCGCTCGGGCGGCGCGGCGAACGCCGGCGCGTACGACGATCCCACCGGGCGCTCAAGCAACGCCACCACCACCAACGCCAACGCGACCGCGCGATCGTCGTGGCCGCCGCGTGCGTGGTCAAACGTCCAAACGCCAGAGCGCGTCTGCACCAGCCTGAGCGCGAGCAGCTCGTCACGCAAGCCCTCAGCCTCATACAACGCCAAGTTGCCGACGTTGATCGTGGACAGCAGGGTCGCCGCGAGCCGCTGCTTTGACGCCGGGCTGAACGTGAACTCCTCCGCGCGAACGCCCTGGCCGCGAAGCCGCTGCGCGAGATCCAATCCCTGCCACGGATCAAGGCGCAAGGTGAATCCGAACCGATGATGCGACGCCACGATGAACTGCTCCACCTCGGCGAAGTCAACCGGCTGCTTCCGCGACCCCTGCCAGCACTGCATTCGATCCAGCTCCACCCGATCGCCGTCACGATGACCGATCGCGAGCACCGTGCGGTCGTTGACCGTGCCGAGATCAAGCCCCGCGACGTACTGGCCGTATTCGCGCTCGAGCGCCGGCCCTTCCAGGCAGAAAGCTGCGTCGATCACCGCCGGATCCAGAAACGCGCCCTCGGCCGCCGTCCACTCGTTCAAAAACAGCTGGCGGTAAACCGAGTCGGGCAACCGCTGGCGCTGCTCGGAAAGCCGATCCTCAGCCATCCACGGCGCCGGCCCCGGTCGCTCGCTGCAGCGCCACAGCGGCGACGTTCGCGCATGCTCAAGCACCTTGTAGGCGAAGTGGTCTGGCGAGCCGGCCGTCGTGAGGACCGCCATCCGCGCGTCTGGGCGCTTCGCGACCGCCGTGGATGCGGCCTCCCACAGTCTGCGGGCCGCGGCGCCGTCGCTCCAGTTCGCGAGCTCGTCGGTGAAAACCCAGTGCGGCGTCAAACCCCACGCCCCCGGCGCGTCCGCCGGCAACACCTCAAGTAGCGCGCCAGAGTCCCGCACCACCACCCGCCGGGCCTGCACCTCCACGCGCCCATCCAGCGCCGGCGTCCGAGCGACGAACCCGGCGATGCAGTCGACCGCGAGCGCACCCTGATCGGCGTCGGCCGCCAACCAATAGCACCGCATCCGGCCCTCTGCCGCCAACAGCGCCGCCAGCGCGACCGCCGCGAGATCCGTTGTCTTAGACGAGCCTCGGGAGCGCGTCAGGAAGCTGTACGGCTGCTCGCCCTCGAGCACCGCGAGCGCGTCCTCGGTCTGAAACTCATGGGCAGCATCGACCCACTTCCGACCGTCCTCCAGCCGCAATCCGCCAAGCACGTCACGCGCAATCACGACGCCTCCTCACCGTCTGCCTGCTCACGCCGACGCCACGCCTCCCGGCCCTCCGCAACAACCTCGGCCAGCGCGTCGTGCTTGCCGTGCTCCCGGCGCTCCGCCTCCGCCCGCTCGAACCACGCCTCAGCCTGCGCAGCCCACCGCAGCACCTTGTCGGCAATGTCAAACACCTGTCCATGCTCAGAGCGCACGACGCCGCCCTGCTGATCGAGCCACGCCGACCCGAGATCAATCTGCGCAAGCCGCTGCGCCTGCAACGCGATCCGCGCGCGATCGAAGCCAGGAAAACGCTCGGCCAAGTCGAGCACGTGCTGCTCACGAACAGGACTGATCCGCCGCTCCGAGTACACGCCGTGAACCATCGCCCGCTCATTCCCCGACTCCGCGCGATTCGGCACAACCCCACGGCCGGCTGACTCAACATCACGCACGAGCAGATCACGCGCCACCGTAGACCGGCCGACTTCCAGCCTGGCCGCGATCTCACGTACGCTCAACCCCTCATCACGCAACCCGCGCGCACGAGCACGACGACGAGCGACACGCTGCTCATACGGCGTCATAAGGCCCCCCGGGACAATGAGACGAAACGGGACACCAAAGCGCCCCGGCTGAGACCCACCCAAACGGGACACCCCCGCAAAATGGAGCTCGCCGGGAAGAGGCTCGCCCCGCCTCTGGCCGAACACATCGACGGTAATTCCTGGCGGGAGCCCTGCACGTGGCCGCGGGCGGCGGCGAGGCGAGCGTTTACACGGTTGCCGTCCGCTGGTCCCTGGCTCTGGAGCTCGTGCGTCATCGCGTGGCCTCCTGCGCTGCTTCGACCGGCTCGGAGCGCCTCTCGCAGCGTCCGGCGTGCTGTTGGGGTGCTCTGGCGGCGCGGGGCGGCTCAGCGGCCCGCTCGGGACCGTTCGGGGCGTGGGGGCCGTCGAGCGCTCGCACGGCGCCCGTCAGCGCCTCGTGCGCCTGCGCGCCACATCGCGCCACGAGCTGGAGCACCGCGCCGATGCGCCGCCGGTCGACATCAGCCAGCGGCTCGCGGTCGAGCGCCTGCTCTGCCAGCACGGCCCATGCGCCGACGTCGGCGGCCTCCTCGAGCAGCTCGGCCAGGTGGCGGCGGATGCCGATCCACGCCCACGAGTCGCCGAACGGCTCCTCGCCGGCTGCTAGGCGCGCTGCGGCGTGCTCGGCGAACGGCTCGTGGTGGCGTGCGGCATCGCGAAGGAACCGCTGCTCGCGCTCGGGGTCGCGCAAGCTCATGACGGGCGCTCCTGCTCGGATATCCATCGCAGCTGGCCCCGTGCCCCGGGCGTTGGCGCTCATGCCGCACGCTTCTGACTGTCGGATCGGCCCTTTACGGGCAGCAGACGCGCACCGCTGCCTAAACGATCCGGCCGGCGACGGCGGCTGACGCCAGGCGCTACAGGCGATTGCGGCACTTGCGACCTCTCGCTTGACGAGCGGCGGTTCCACGCCTCGAGTGCGGTTTCCGGGTCGAAGCGGAGCCTCGGCCGGCTCCCGCCGCCGACCTCGACCGCGCCGAGCTCGTCCGCGTGCTCGTAGACCGTGCTGCGGCTGATGCCGAGCAGGCGCGCGAGCGTCGACGAGTCCACGAGCGCTTGCGCGGGCGCCTCGGCGCGCTGGTCGAGCAGCTCGACGACTCGCTGAGCGGTGGCCTCCACGAGTGCCAGGTCCCGCGCCGTGAGCACCCCGGTCACGCCGCCTTCCGATCGCCATAGACGAAGCAGGCGCTGGCGGCGCACGCCGCCAGGCCGTGGCGGGACCGCCGGACCGGGGCTCCGCACGCGACGCAGCGGTCATCACGGACGTTGCCGGTCGCGAGCGCACAGGGCTGCGGCGCCCTCTCATGTTCTGCGGTCCAGGCCCGATCGGGACCAAGAGACGGGCGCGTAGGCCTCATGCCTCGCGCTCCTGGTCGACGAGGGCCTGGAGCTGCTCGTCGGTCCACCCGTCGCCTGGGGCTTGGTGGCCGTTGCTGGTCGCGTCAGCAGGGACACGTCGTTGGAGGCTGTCCCTGCTGTCCCTACTGGGAGTCGAATCTTCAGTGGGGACGGCCCTTCTTACAGTAGGGACATGGGGGTTGTTCGTAAGAGGCCCTACTGTGCTGTGGGCGCTGTCCCTACTGCGCTGCGGCTTGGTGTCCCTGCTGGAGAGCGTCCAGGTCGTCGTCCTCGGGAACCCTTCGGACGTGATGAGGATCTCGCCGTGCTCGCTCATCCTGACGGCCGTGCGTTCGACGGTTTTTCTCACGCATCCGAGCTCGCCAGCGACCTGCGCTTTGACTTCGCGGCTCGGTTTGGGCCCGTCCACGAGCGCTGCTCCGATCGCGTCTTCGACGTCCGCGCCGGTCGCTTGGTCACCTCCTCGTTGGAGGTCGTCGACGTTGATGCTCGTCTCGCCGGTGATCTCCATGTAGCCGACGTTGGTGCGCGAGCCGTCGTCGAGGTCGACGTCGCGCGAGTCGACGCGGGCGGCGAGGGTTGGTGCGGGCCGACCCCAGTTGCCGCGTACGTGGACGAGTACGCGTTCGTTGCCTTGTTCGCCGTCGGGGTCGTCGGGGCTCGGTGCGAGGACGAGCACGGAGCGGGCTGCGTTTACGAACGCGCCGGAGCCGCTGACGCGGTTGATGAGCCGGGTGCCCTCGTCCTTGGTCAGGTGGGCGACGACCACGACCACCAGATCGAGCCGCTCAGCCATCGCGGCAAGCGGGGCGAGCGCGCGCCTTACGGACGCGTCGCGGTGCGTATCCGTGGCCTGTGACAGGAAGGCGCTGATGGGGTCGATCACCATCATCCCGACGATGCGACCCTCGGCCCGCAGGCGCTCTATTTGTGCTTCGAGCAACGCAACGTCGTCGGGCAGCGTCAGGAGCGACTCGCCGGAATTGTCCTTTACGGTTACGCGGTGTACGCGGTCGAGGTCAGCGCCGTGTGCGATCAGCCGCGGCTTGACGACCGATCGCCAGTCGTCCTCTGCGGTGCAGATCAACACGTCGATCGGCTGACCCTCTAGCTCGCCGGGCAGTTGTCCTCTCGTCGCCTCAGCGGCGAGTCTGGCGTTCGTCAGGATCGACTTGCCGAGTCCCTTCTCGCCGGCGATCACGGAGAGGCTGCGGAGCGGCAGTCGGGGGCGCCAGAGCCACCGGATCCGTTCGGACAGGATCGACGTTGCTGACGTGAGCACGAGCTGTCGGCCTTCCGTCGCGTCGTCGGCGAAGTTGTTGACGTTGAACGTCACGCCGCGCTCCGGTTGTGGTGCGGCGGGTAGCGGCGCGCGATGCTGCGCATCGTCCGCTCGGCGTGCTCGAGGTCCAGCGGCTGGGCGGGGTCGTGCTGCACTTGGTGGCGCAGGAACGCGTGCCCGCACTCGACGATCGCCTCCTCGCCGAGACCGGTCGAGCGCAGCAGGCCGCAAAAGCTGACCAGCGCGTCGTGGCGCCGGCCGGCTGGTACGAGCGCCAGATCGCCGTCCGCGCCAGGGTGCGCGATCCTGCGTCCGTTCTGGCGCACGAGCTTGAGCAGCCACTCGGGCGCCTGCGCCGGATCCTGCTCGCCGGGCCCGACGACCCACGCGTAGCTCTGCCCGCTGACGTGCGGCGAGGGCGGCAGCACCAGATAACCGCCCGCGCCCCTGACATCAACGCCGGGCGCCAGAGCGCTGCGGGTGGGGACATCGTCGCCCTCTTGCGGCCACGTGAAGATCAGGTGCCAGCCGCCGGACCCGGTGCGCGAGGTGAGCGTCCGCGGCAGCGGGCCGTGGCGATTCTGCAGCTGTCGCAGCGTCCGCTCTCCGCCGTGGCGAGGATCGACGTCGAGCCCCCACAGCCCGGCTCGCGGGCGCACGCCAGGCCGATCCCGCGCACTCCGTGACGGTCGGACCACAGTGATTCGGCGGCCTCGACGGACGCGATCGTGCGCTGCCAGCCCTTCGATGCGGGATGCTTGCCCGCACAGTCCGTTCCCGCGCACGTGCAGCGGTCCTCGACGATCGGCAGCAGCGGGAAGACCGGCCAGTTGAGGCTGGCGTAGTTCATCGCGGCGTGGCGCATGCTCGAGGCGACGCTCATGCCCCCGCCCCCGGCGGCAGCGCCAGCAGCTCGGCGCGATCGAACTCCTCCCGCTTGAGCACCTCCGCGAACGCGTCCATGTCGAGCCGCTCTACGATCGCGTCCTCGATGATCTTCGCCAGCACGTCAGGCGCGAGCGCCTCCAGCTGGCAGGTCCCGCCGGACCAGTTCTTGGACCGGAGGTCCGACTTCTTCGGCGGAGCGGTCGGAAGCTCGTACGCCTCGATCTGCTCGACCGTGAGCGCGACCCTGACCGCCGTGAGCGACTGCGTTTGGATCACCCGGTCGGCCTCAACGAACGCGGCCGCGTCACTGGCCATCGACTCGAAGATCGAGACGCCGGAAGGGTCGAAGTCGCCAACGTGCAGAACAACCGTCGGCACGTTCCGGTCAAGCGCTCGGCGGGCGATCGAGTAGTTCCCGGTCAGCGAACCGAACCCCCCGCACGAGTAGACCGGGATCGAGGCAAGACGGGCGACGCGATCGAGCTGCTGGATCATCCCGCCCGCCTCGCACCAAAGCTCGATGTACCGATGCTGCCCTTCCTGGCGATCGCGCCGATAGCGCGTCGCCCGCCGTCCAGTCTCGTCGTGGAAGTCCTCAATCCCGCCGTAGTACGTGTTCTCGATCGTGACGATGCCGTCATCGCGGATCGCGTCGAACGGGATCATCTTCGCCCGCCGCGCACGGACGAGCGCCTCCACCAGCCGCTCGTAGGCGTTGTCGTCCTTCGGGTACTCGTACTTGCCGACGAGCCTGTAGAAGATCTGCCGGACAGTCAGCGGTAGGTGGTCCTCGTACTCCTCGAGGATCTCCTCGACGTATCCAAGAAGCACGCGCGTCTTGCTGTGCGGGTTGTAGTCGAGGTCGTACCCTCGCGGCCGCCTGGCCCCGTTTTCACGGCCCGCCGTGATTTCGGTCACAGCCCCCACGAGCGCTCCTCAGCGACGGCGATGAGGTAGTCGAGCTCGCCGGCAAGCACCGGGTGGCGAGCCGCGTCGATCGCTGCTCGCAGCTCGCAGAGCAGCGCGATCCCGAGTGTGGCGACCTTCGGCGAGCAGGAGCCTTCCGCCGATGCGCGCGTAGACTCAGGCCGAGTAAGCATCTCCGCCGCCGACCCCGGCGTGATGAGCCGTGACCGCGCCCGGATTCGCCGCCGGGCGCGCGTCGTCGGGGAGCATGCCGGGCGGTTGCTCCGGTGCTAGCTCCTCCAGTTGGCAGTTGAGCGCAAGGGCGAGCAGGCGCCGCGTCGAGCGGTGCGGTTGCCTGTGGCCGCCTTCGATGTTGTAGATCGTTCTCGCGCTGATGCCGGCGCGGGCGGCCAGGTCTTCGACCGTCCAGCCGTGCGCGTGTCGCAACCCGCGTACGGGCGAAGGCATCCCCCCCGGCGTGCATACTTGCGTGCAATCTGTCATGCCGAAGATGCTCGCCGATCGCTCCAGCCCCTTCCCATTGCGGCGAAAAGAAAAGGAGCTGCTCCCTCTGCGACTCCGTACCGGCGCTCTGGACGACCGCCGCGAGACCATCGACCCGCAGGACGACCGCTACGGACTGGTCGCGTCCGCCCACCGCGAACAGGACAGTTGGAGCGATGAGCAACACCGAGACTTCTGGCATCGCCACTTGTCGATCTGGCGCCCGCGCCGGGGCAACCGCACAAATCGGGAGGCGCTCGGTTTCGTACTCGCCCTAGCCCGCAGCATGGGGATCTCTTACGAGACGATGATCGTAGCGATGCCGGGACGCTCCCGCAACGATCTGCGCGACCGCGAAATCCTCGACAAAGCCGACCAGATGTATGGCGTGCTAACCGACCCGCTGGGTGTCGATGAGGGCAACCCACGATTCGACGGCCCCGGTATGTCCGTGGCCGAGCGTTTCGCCGGTCCAACGCATCCCGATCTGATCGCTGCGCGGCGGTGTCGTCTTCCGCGGGTTTGGGCGGAAGACGGTCGCGGCGAGGGGGAAGCGGCTCTCCCCGCCCCACTTGCCGGCTGGATCAATCTCGACCTGCACGGCGCTCGAGGGCCTTTCGAGGGCTCTTTCGCGCCGGTAGGGAAAGCTAGTCGCGCCGCGCTGCGGGAGTTCTGTGCCGCGCTAAACCATCTTCTAGAGGAGCAGCCGCCGACCGGTCACGAGCAAGCAGAGCCTCGTGCCAGCGCTCGGCCGGCGTAGGATCGCGCCAACGACAAAGGAGCCCCTTCGGTGGAACCAGGATCGCCAACTGTCGACCGGATGTGCAGCGAGCTCCTCGATGCGCTCCAACTCGGCGCGAGCCAGGGCATGCGTGAGCATCTCGACCCGCAGCTAAAGCAGCTCCTATCGATGCTGCCAGAGCCCGCCGCATGGGTGGTAACAACCCGGAAGGGAAAGGATCCGCGCCTGCTCGTGCTCGCCGCCGAGGCCCTCTTTGTCATACAGCTCCTCCGTGACAAATCGCTGTTCGTTGTGTCCCGGACGACGTGCCGAGTGCGCCGGGTAGAGCACTGGCGCGATGGCCGCAAGAGTTCGTGGAGGTTCGAGTTGAAACGCTGCAACGAACCGATCCGGCTCGAATCACTGATCGCCGACGACGGACCTAGCGACGTAGAGGAGTTCGCGCGCGCCCTCGCGGAGCACGCCGGCTGGGCCATCAACGACGCTTCGTCCGAGTAGCTACCGCATTGGGCAGCAACACGGTTCCGCTGCCCAAATCCCCCCGGATCGCCCTAAATCGCCGGACTCGGCCGCGACGGCCGAGAGGCCGAATCGCCCGTAAACACTGACGATCCGGCCTCTCCCCCACTCCGCCGGATGTATCCTCCGGAGCGGAAGGTCGCAGGTTCAAATCCTGCCGGGCGCATTCCCACGAAAGCCCCTCCGACGAGGGCTTTCGCATTATCAGGGGCAGTCGAGGCCGACGCCACGCAAGCACCGAGAGCAGCAAGAGGCCCCGCGAGATCGGGCGTCGGGTGCCCAGACAGTCCGATAGAGACCTCCGGCCCGGGTCGCGCAGCCGGCCCCAGCCGCGGGAGGTCCTTCATTCCGTCCGGCGCAGTCCTGCGCTTCACCCCCAAAGTTTCAGCAATCGACTGCGGGCGCGCGGCCGAGGCATCGGCCCGGCGTGCCTTTCATCCGAGCGTGGGTCAAGTTCTGCTCGGAGTGGCGACTCGACGTTCTACAGGCTATTCCGGACCGACGTTCTTATAGGTGACCGTGATGGTTCGGTCGCTGTTCATGTCGATGAAGCATTGCAGCGACCGGACGTAGGTGCCACCGCCCCCTCCGGGCACTGGGTCGTTGGTCGCGACCGAGCGATCGCAGCCGTCGATCGACGCGATGCCGTAGATGTCATTGCCCGGGCCGGGAGCGTCGGCGACGACGAACAGCGAGGTGACGTCAGTATCCGAGCGCTGGGCGATCGCTCCGGCCGTGCAGCTCGTGAAGACCTCGGTGGTAGGGCCGTTTGGCTGCGAGCCACAATCTATGCTGGGGTTGACGTAACCACCACCACCGCCACCGGACACGATGCCGTCGGGTTGTGCGTTGGTGACGGAAAGCATGTATACGGTTGGCGCAAAGTACGCCGTGAGCTGATACCCGGTCGTCGTGATCGGCACGGTGCATGTGGTCGAGGCGCCCGCGCAGAGTCCCTCATCGGATTGCCAACGATCGAAGTGATTACCTCTGGCCGGCGTCGCTGTGAGCGTGGTGGTGGTTCCGCACGGCCAGGGGCCGAAGTGCCCCGCTGACACGTAGTCGTAGCCGACCGTAGCCGTCTCGGACTGTGAGCCGTCGCTCGGCGTCGCCGTCACCGTCACCGTCCCCGCTGCCCACTCTTGGCCGAAGAACTCGCCCTCTAGCAGGACGTCGATGCCGCCGCCATGGTTCGGCTGGGGTGCCGTTGACGTCAACGGCAACGCACACGGAGGACGACGGGGCGCATGTCACGGCGTCAAACTCGTTCGCCCCCTCGATGTGCGCGGCATGCCACGCTCCCGGTTCGCTGCCGGGCGCCTGCGAGCTCAGAACGTTGCCGACGTTGTCCACGGCGACACACAAGCCGGCGCTCGGGCACGAGACGCCCTCAAGTTCGACGGATTTACCCGTAAAAGGCCCGTCGATGTGCGCCAGCCTCCACGGCGCCGTCGGGTCGCCCGGTCTCGATGAGGTCACAAGATTTCCCCGCAGGTCAACCGCGGCGCAGAAGCCGACCGAGGGACACGAGATGGACTGCAGAAGGCCGCCCTCAGAGTCCACGAGATTCTCGGTCCAGCGAGAGTGGACAAGGGGGTTTGCGACCTCAACCGCGTTACCGTTGGCCGGAAGCGCCACGCACAGCGACGTACTAGGACACGACAGGTCAGTGATGAGGTTCGCGGCGCTGACGCCAGGGGCGCTCAGCAGCGAGCCGACGCTCGCGGCGAGAAGCGCGTTCACCACCAGCCCTCTGAACGGTCGCCCCTTCATGCCCCACCCCTCCGTTTGCCTAAGCCGACGAGCGGCCGTCCTGCTGTTCGCCGAGGCTGCAAGAGCGTATCACGGTGGGTCCACGACGAAATCGAAGCAATCGCCGCTCACTGGAAACAGTACGGCTGGCCAACAGCGGGAGGAGGTCCAGACCGGCGCCGCAGCCGCAGCGCTCTGTTGCTGGACGGCAGTGTGTGCCAGGTGCTTAGGCGCTCCCCGCCGCAAGCACCGCCCGATAGTCCTCCCAGGTGTCGACGTCGAGCGGAGCCGGCCCTGGGATCGGCACGTCGACGACGTCGTCTCCGGCGCCGTCCAGCAGCTTCCATACGCCCCGGTCGCCGTGCAGAACAGCGAGTTCGGAGAAGGTACTGCGCGTAAAGGCCAGCGGATGGCCGCGTCCGTCGGCGTAACCGCACGCCGCCAGCGGCGCGCTCCCCCGCCCGTCGAGCAGCGCTGCGATGGTCGCGGCGCTGACGCCAGGCTGATCTCCGAGCATCAGGACCAGCACCTCTGACCGGCGGTCGACAGCGGTCAGCGCAGCCGCGATCGACGACGAGCAGCCCTCACCGAAATGAACGTTCTCGACGATCTCGACGCCGTCGAGGTCGACGCGCTCGCGGATCTCGTCCGAGCCGCCGCCGAGCACGCACAGAAGCTGGCCGAACTCGCACTCGCGCGCGGTGTCGAGAACGTGATCGAGCAAGAGCCCCGAGCCGTAGGGCAGCAGCTGCTTGGGCTGTCCTAGGCGCTTGGAGCCGCCCGCCGCCAGCACCAGGCCGGTGACGCGGCTGCTACCGGGCGCCAACGTCCTCGGCGCGTTGCGCGGCGTAGCGGTCGCGGCAGCCATCGCAGCAGAAGAACACCCGCTTACCGGCAACCTCGAGCTGTGGCGTCGCGTCGGTGACCGCCACCCGCATCCCGCAGATCGGGTCGGTCGCAACCTGCGTCACGACGGGCACCGGCACCTCGGCCACTGGGCGTCCCGGAGCCGGGTCGGAGTGGTGCTCGGAGACCATCTCAGCGAGAATCGAGATGGCGATCTCGTTCGGCGTCCCGGCGCCGATGTTCAGCCCCGCGGGAGTGTGGAGCTGCGCGCTGAGCTCGCCGGGAACGTCGAGCTCGGCTCGCACGATGGCGCCGCGCTTGGGGCTCGCCACCAGCGCCACGTACGGCACCCCGGCGGTCAGCGCCGCGGCCAGCACGGCCTCCTCGCCGTTGCCGTGCGAGGCGACGATCACCGCCGCCGCGTCGCCGACGTCGCCTGCGTCACCGGCCGCCGTGAGCGAGCTCTCGTAGCCGGCCGCATGCGCGAGCTGTCCGATCGCCTCGGCGATCGGCGATCCCCCGATCACCACGACCCGCGCCGCCGGGAGGTGGGGCTCGAGGAAGATCTCCAGTGACCCGCCGCTCAGGCACGGGTTGCGCTGCACCACGGCGCCTTCGATCGAATCGGCCCCCTCCCGCCCGTCGCCGTCCTCGCCGTTTCCGGGCACCAGGCGCAGCAGCAGCGCCTCGCCGGTCTCCATCGCCCGCAGCGAGTAGAGGCGCACCGAGGACTCGGCGCACACCCCTCCGATGAACCCGTCGATCGTGCCGTCCGGGAGGATCACCGCGGCGGCGCCGGGCCGGACGCTGGTCGGTCGCCGCGCCCGCACGACGGTCGCGAGCACGAATGGCCGGCGCTCGGCGATCAGGCGCTCAACGTGATTTGCCTGCTTGCCCTTGATCATTGCCCAGGCACCGCCTTTCCTTGCATAGCGTCCCACACCCGCGAGGGCGCGCATGGCATGTCGATGTGGCGCACCCCGAACGGCGCCAGCGCGTCGCAGACGGCGTTGACGATCGTCGGTGGCGAGCCGACCGTGGCTGACTCGCCGATCCCCTTGGCCCCGAACGGGTGATGCGGCGAGGGGGTCACGGTGAAATCGGTCTCCCAGTCGGGCACCTCGACCGCGGTCGGGATCAGGTAGTCCATCAGCGAGCCGCCGAGGCAGTTGCCATGCTCGTCGAAGGCGATCATCTCCATCAGCGCGATCCCGACGCCATCGGTCAGGCCGCCGTGCACCTGTCCCTCGATGATCATCGGGTTGATCCGCGTGCCGCAGTCATCGACCGCGACGAAACGGCGGACCTTGACCTTGGCGGTGCCGGGGTCGATCTCGACCACGCAGATGTAGGCGCCAAACGGGAAGGTCAGGTTCGGCGGGTTGTAGACGCTCTCGGCGTCGAGCCCGGTCTCCACCCCCTCGGGGAGCTCGATCGAGCCGCGAGCGGCCATCGCGATCTGCTGGATCGTTGCGCCCTGCTCCGGATCGCCGGTGACGAACCAGCGGCCTTTCTCCCATTCCAGGTCGGCGGGCGACACCTCGAGCATCGCCGAGGCGACGAGCCTCGCCTTATCACGGACCTTGCGCGCCACGATCGCCGTCGCCGCACCGCTGACCGGCGTGGAGCGCGAGCCATAGGTGCCGAGTCCGTAGGGAGTCGTGTCGGTATCACCGTGGATCACGTCGACGTCCTCGGGCGGGATCCCCAGCTCCTCGGCGACGATCTGCGCGAACGTGGTCTCGTGGCCCTGGCCCTGGGTCTGGACGCTGATCCCGAGCTGCGCCTTGCCGGTCGGCGAGATGCGCAGTGCTGCTCCGTCGTTCATCCCCAGGCCGACCATGTCCATGTGGTTGCGTGGACCCGCGCCGACCGCCTCGGTGAAGAACGAGATGCCGATCCCCATCAGCTCCCCCCTGGCGCGCTTGGCCGCCTGCTCGCGGCGCAGCTTGTGGTAGCCGGCCACGTCCATCGCCCTGCGCAGCGTCGTGGCGTAGTCGCCGGAGTCATACACCCAGCCGGTCTTGCAGGTGTACGGAAACTGCTCGGGCGCGATCAGGTTGGCCAGACGCAGCACAGCGGGGTCGGTTTCGAGCTCTCGCGCGAGCATGTCGACCAGCCGCTCGATCAGGTACACCGCCTCGGCGATCCGGAACGAGCACGCGTAGGCGACGCCGCCCGGGGCCTTGTTGGTGTAAACGCCGCGGACGTGGCAGTGGGCTGCCTCCAGGTCGTAGGAGCCGGTGAACACGTGAAAGAAGCCAGCCGGATATTTAGTCGGCTGAGCGGTCGCGTTGAAGGCGCCATGGTCGGCCAGGACGTCGACCGCGACGGCCAGGATCCGGCCCTCGGCGGTGGCGGCGATTCTGCCCTGCATCACGTAGTCGCGCGCGAACCCGGTCGACATCAGGTTCTCCGAGCGGTCCTCCATCCACTTGACCGGCCGGCCGGTTGTCATCGCGCCGAAGGCGGCGCACACGTAGCCGGGGTAGATGGGCACCTTGTTGCCAAAGCCGCCGCCGATGTCGGGTGAGATCACCCGGATCTTGTGCTCGGGCAGGCCGAAGATCATCGCGTACAGGGTGCGGTGAGCATGCGGCGCCTGGGTGGTGCTCCAGATCGTCAGCTTGCCGCTGACCCGGTCGAAATCAGCCACCGCGCCGCAGGTCTCCATCGGCGCCGGATGCGAGCGCGGGAACACCATCTCCTGCTCGACGACCACATCGGCGCGCGCGAACACGTGCTCGGTGTCATCGCGGTCGCCCGACTCCCAGTCGAAGATGTGGTTGTCACGCTGGCCGGGTTTGTCGTCGCGGATCACCGGCGCGTCCGGGTGCAGCGCCCGTTGCGGGTCGACGACCACCGGCAGCGGCTCGTACTCGACGTCGATCAGCTCGAGCGCGTCGTGGGCCGAGTAGTGATCGTCGGCGATCACGAACGCGACCTCCTGACCGTGGAAGCGGACCTTGTCGGTGGCCAGCACCGCCTGGACGTCATCCGACAGCGTCGGCATCCAGGCCAGGCCGCGCTCCGACAGGTTCTTGCCGGTGATCACCGCATGGACCTTCGGGTGCGCGAGCGCCGCCGAGGCGTCAATCGAGACCAGCCGCGCGTGCGCGACCGGGCTGCGCAGCATCGCCCCGTGCAGCATCCCCGGCAGATGCATGTCGTCGAGGTAATGGCCCTGCCCGCGGATGAACCGCTCGTCCTCCTTACGCCTCAAGCGCCCGAAGCCGATCGGGCGTTCCTCAACGGTGGCCACCAGCACGCTCTCCTTCGCTGCGGATCCGGGCCTACGTCTAGCAACTGTCAAATATGCAGGGTATTCGCAAGCCGGTCAACGACACCTAAGTTATCGCTTAGTTACCGCCCGAGCGGCTCAGGTCTGTTCCCGTGGGCGCCTGGCGGCCTCGACCGAAACCTCGGCGGCGATGTTCACCGTCCGGCAGCGTGCACAGCGGACCCGCACCCGCCGGGTCATGAACTGGGGGTCCATCGCGGCCGCGAGCAGGCTCCCGCACGACACGCACACGTAGTCATACTCGCCGTTGCCGCGGAAGACCGGCCGGTCGACTTTCTCCTGCACGGCGGTCCCCCCGTCGATCGGCACCTCGCCGTCGCGGACCGCTCTCATCTTCCTGAGCGTCGCCACCCGTTCCCCGCTAGATCGTTCCGAGCTTCTCGGTGAAGTTCGTGATCAGCGCGTCGAGCACGGTCGAGACCATACCCTCGCCCATCGAGGCGGCCTTGCCGGTGATCTGCGCGGCCGTGTGCACCTTGCCGCCTCCGTCAGACAGCGTGAAGACGACGTCCGCGTTGGCGTGGCCCTGACCGCCGGCCTCCCGCGCCTTGACCTGCATCACCGCGCGATGGCTCTCGGCGTCCTGCTCGATGACGCTGACGGTGCCAGTGAACTTCATCGACATCGCCCCCATCTTGACCTTGATCTCTGCCTTGACCGTCCCCGGCCCGGTCTTTTCGATCACGCTGCCGCCCTCCACGCAGGGAACCAGCCGCTCGAGGTCGAGGATCGTGTTCCAGCTCTCGTCGAGCGGCTTGGCGGTGCTGAAAGTATGGTCGAGTTCAACCATGGCTTTAGTTTCCTTTCGTGGGGAGCTTTCAGCCGAGATAGACCGTCTGTGCGTCGAGGCCGCCTTCGACGCCGGGTGGTAGCGCCCCGGTGCCATGCGCGTACATCGCCAGATCAGCAATCGTCCTGGCCTCGGCCGGCGCTTGGGACTCAAACACGCCGTTGTCCCAACGCAGATTCTCGGCCGGGACGTCCAGCGCCATACCGGCCAGCAACTTGGCCTTGGCCAGGATCTTGCCGGTCGCACCTTCAATCGCCGCCGGGGCGCCGGCCGAAGGGCTCGTATTGAACCCATGGCCGACGCCGAAGCGATCGGTATCAGCCGGCACGACCTTGACGTCGAGCGGCGGAACCCCGAGCTGATCGGCGACCAGCTGGGCGTACTCGGCCTCGTGGCCATCTGACTCCGTGGTCAGGCTGAGCACCATCTTCCCGGTCGGGTGCACGCGCAGAAACACGGCTCGGTAGGCCTCATTGGCCATCGCTGGACCTCCTCCAGATACGGTCGACAGGTTTCACGAAGCTCGTGGCGGCTCCTCGCCCTTGAGGCGCTCGCGCTCCTGGTGGGCGGTCAGCGCGTTGTGCGCCTCGAGGTCGCAGAAGCTCGGCTGGGGGCCGCCGAGCAGATGGGGCGGGACCGCGGGTCGCTCACAACCGGGGTAGATGCAGAGCTTCGGCGGCGACTCGCTCATGGCGCCGTCTTCCAGCCGGGCGTGGTCCGACCCCGGCTCGGCCCGTAGCCGCTCGGCATCGCCACCGAGCTGCCAGGAAGCGAACCCGCCCACCCCGTGGCGCTCGCCCAGGGCTCGTCGTGCTGGTCGGGCTGGGTGACCGGCTCGGGGGGCCGCCAGCTCGCCTCCGGCGTTCGGTCGCGCCAGCGCTCGGCCCCGATCGCCTCGGCGACCTGCTCGAGCGCGCCCAGGCTGTGGCCGCTGACCAGCGCGTCGCAGTAGGGAAGCGCCGCGGCCATGCCGCCGGCCCGCGGCGCGAAGCCGGCCGCGGCGGCGCGCGGGTTGACCCAGACGATCCGGTAGGCCAGCCGCGCCAAGCGCTCCATCTCGCGCCCGACCAGGCTCGGGTCACCCCGCTCCCAGCCGTCAGAGAGGATCACCACCACCGCGCCGCGGGCCATCCCGCGCCGTCCGTGGCGGTCGTTGAAGCTCTTCAGCGCATCGCCGATCCGGGTACCGCTGGACCAGTCCGGAGCGGTGGCGGCGGCCTGCTGGATGGCGCGATCTGGGTTGCGCGAGCGCAGCGCCCGGGTCAGGCGGGTCAGCCGCGTGGCGAACGCGAACGCCTCGTTATTCGTCCCACCCACCCGGCCGTTTCCAGCGGCGCAGGTGACGAACTGCAGATAGGCCCGCGCGTAGGGCTCCATCGAGCCGGAGATGTCACACAGCAGGACGATCCGCCGGCGCACAATCCGCCGCCGGCGCCGCGCCAGCCGGATCGGATCGCCACCGGTGCGCATGCTCTCGCGCAGGGTCCGCCGCATGTCGATGCGGGCGCCGTGGCGGTAACGCTCGGCGCGGCGGGTGCGTCGCTGCGGCGTGGCGAGCCGGAGCTTGGCCATCAGCCGGTAGAGCTGGGCGAGCTCGTCGGCTCCCAACGCGTCGAAGCGCTTGCCGCGGATCAGCTCCTCGTCGCTGGCGGCGACCGGCACCGGGAGCTCACGCTCGTCCTGGTCACGAGCACCACGTCGCGGGGAGGGCGAGGATCCCGCCGACCACAGGTCGTCGGCCCCGGCCGGCTCGCGCGTCGGGGGCCGTGACGAACGTGGTCGCTCGTCGGGTGGTGCGGGCACCTGCCGGGAATCGTCGGGCACCAGGGTCTCGCCCCCACGTTCGCGCCCGAACACCGACGCGAACACGGCGTCGAATGCCCTGACCTGCGCGACGTCTGAGACGAACACCGCCCGCGCGGTCCAGTACAGGCGCCGGCGCGCGACCGGGCGTACGAGCGTCAGCGACTCGGCAAAGCGTGTGGCGCGCTCGGCACTCACCGGCACCCCTGCCTCGTGCAGGCGGCGGCTGAACGCACCGGCCAGCGCCGGCAGATCCAGGTGGACCGTCTCGACCGCGAACGCCTCACCCGATGCAGGTGCCTTCACTGCACCCCCGCCATCAGTTTGGCCAGGCCGGCGGCCCGGATCACTTCCTGGTCCTCGCGGTACTTCAGGACCGAGCCAAGAGTGCGGTCCATCGCGGCCTCGCTGAGCGTCTCGACGCCCAGCAGGTGCAGCGCGGCAAGCCAGTCGATCGCCTCGGCGATGCCCGGTGGCTTCTGGATGTCGCCGTCACGCATCCGTGAGACGGCGTCGGCGACCTGCACGGCGAGGGTCGCCGAGGCGGCCTTGACGCGCCGGCGGATGATGTCGACCTCGCGCGCCGAGCTCGGGTAGTCGATCCAGTGATACAGGCAGCGGCGCTTGACGGCATCGTGGAGGTCGCGAGTCCGGTTGGAGGTCAGCACGATGATCGGCGGGTGCGTCGCTCGGATCGTGCCGATCTCGGGGATCGTCACGGTCGCCTCGGCCAGCAGCTCAAGGAGGAACGCTTCGAAGTCGTCGTCAGCGCGGTCGATCTCGTCGATCAGCAGCACCGCAGGTCGCGGTCCGGGGTGCTGCAGGGCGCGCAGCAGCGGGCGTGCGGTCAGGTAATCGGGGCCGAACAGGTCGTCCTCGCGCAGCTCCGTCCCGCGCGCGTCAGCCAGCCGGATCGAGAGCAGCTGGCGGGGGTAGTTCCATTCGTAGAGCGCTTCGGCCGCGTCGATGCCCTCGTAGCACTGCAGCCGGATCAGCGGCGTGTCGAGCACCGCCGCCAGCGACTTGCCGGCCTCGGTCTTGCCGACGCCCGCCTCGCCCTCGAGCAGCAACGGCTGCGGCAGGCGCAGGCTGAGGAACATCGACGTCGCCAGCCCCTCGTCGACCAGATAATCCACAGCGGCCAGCCGGCGGGCAAGCGTCTCGACATCGGGCACGAGGTGGCCGACCTCGGCCGCCGCCTCGAGGTGATCGGGAAGATGGTCATCGACGCCGCCGACGGCCTCAGGTCCATCGCCGGGATCGGACCCGCCCACCCTCCCCCCAGCCACCGTCATTGCGGCGGCTCGGGGCGTCCCTGCATCGCCGCCCACACCCGCGCCGGGTTGCACGGCATGTCGATCTGGGTGACGCCGTAGGTCTCGTGCAGCGCGTCGATCACGGCGTTGACGATCGCCGGCGGCGAGCCGACGTTGGGCGACTCGCCGACGCCCTTGGCACCCAGCGGATGGTGCGGACACGGCGTGACCGTCTCCCCCAGTTCGAAGTCGGGGCATTCGAGCGCGGTCGGGATCAGATAGTCCATGAACGAGGAGTTCAGGCAGTTCCCCTCCGCGTCGAACGAGATCAGCTCCATCAGCGCGATCCCGATCCCTTCTGCCAGACCGCCATGGATCTGCCCGTCCACGATCATCGGATTGATCCGTACGCCGCAATCGTCGACGGCGATGAACCGCCGGACCGTGACCTGCGCCGTGTCCGGGTCGATGTCGACTACGGCGATGTAGGCGCCGTACGGATAGGTCAAGTTGGGCGGGTCGTAGATCACCTGCGCGTCCAGGCCACCCTCCATCCCCTCCGGCATCGGCTGGCCGCTGTAGGCGTACGCGGCGATGTCCTCGATCAGCGCGCCCTGCTCCGGGTCGCCCTTGACGTACCAGCGGCCCTTCTCCCAGGCCAGGTCCTCGGGCCGGGTCTCGAGCATCGCTGCCGCGATCAATCGCGCCTTGTCACGCACCTTGCGTGACACCACAGCGACCGCAGCGCCGGACACCGGCGTCGAGCGACTGCCGTAGGTGCCAAGCCCGTACGGGGTCCGGTCGGTGTCGCCGTGACGCACCTGGACATCCTCCGGCGGGATCCCGAGTTCCTCCGCGACGATCTGCGCGAACGTCGTCTCGTGGCCCTGACCCTGCGTCTGCGCGCTGATCGAGACCATCGCCTTGCCCGACGGGTGGACCCTAAGATCGGCGCCATCGTTCATCGACATGCCAAGGATGTCCATGTGCTTACGCGGACCGGCGCCGACGCCCTCGGTGAAGAACGAAACTCCGATCCCCATCAGCTCTCCGCGGGCTCGCTTCTCGGCCTGCTCGCGGCGCAGGTCGTCGTAGCCGGCGATCTCCATCGCGACCCGCATCGTCTCGGCATAGTTACCCGAGTCATACGTCCAGCCAGTCGTCGTCTCGTACGGGAACTGATCGGGAGCGATGAAGCTCTTCATCCGCAGCTCGATCGGGTCGACCCCGATCTCGAGCGCTAGCGCGTCGACCATCCGCTCGACCAGATACACGGCCTCGGTGATCCGGAACGAGCACCGATAGGCGACTCCGCCCGGGGCCTTGTTGGTGTAGACGGCCTTCACCTTGACGTGCGAGGCCTCCAGTGTGTAGGAGCCGCAGCAGATGTGAAAGAAGCCGGCCGGGAACTTGGTTGGCTGGGCGGTCGAGTCAAACGCTCCGTGATCGGCGATCGCATCGACCCGCAGGCCGGTGATCTTGCCGTCCTTGGAGCAAATCTCGGAGTGCATGATGTAGTCGCGGGCAAAGCCCGTCGACATCAGGTTCTCCGAGCGGTCTTCGACCCACTTGACCGGGACGCCGGCGACGATCGAGCCGGCGATCGCGCACACGTAGCCCGGATAGATCGGCACCTTGTTGCCAAAGCCGCCGCCGATGTCGTTGCAGCGGATGCGGATCATGTGCTCGGCCAGTCCGGCCACATGCGCGTACACCGTCCGGTGCACGTTCGGGGCCTGGTTGCCGTTATAGATGTCCAGCTGGCCGGTCTTGGGATTGAAGTCGGCGATCATGCCGCAGGTCTCCAGCGGCGCCGGATGACAGCGCGGGTAGATGATGTCGCGCGTCACGACCGTGTCGGCCTCGGCGAAGACGCGGTCGGTCGCCTGCTCATCACCGGCTTCCCAGGTGGGGCTGGCGACATTGTCGACCTGTCCGTGCTTATCGTCGCGGATCAGCGGCGCGTCGGGGTCAAGCGCCTTGCGGGCGTTGACCACCGCCGGTAGCGGCTCGTACTCGACGTCGATCAGCGGCAGTGCGTCGCGCGCGGTGTACTCGTCGACGGCGATCACGAACGCGACCTCCTGGCCCTGGAAGCGAACCTTGTCGCCCGCCAGCACGGCCTGCGTGTCATAGGAGATCGTCGGCATCCAGGCGAGGCCGAGCGTCTCCAGATCCTTGGCCGTGACCACTGCCGCCACGCCGGGATGCGCCAGCGCCGCCGAGGTGTCGATCGAGACGATCCGAGCATGCGCGTACGGGCTGCGCAGAATCGCGCCGTGCACCATCCCCGGCAGACGAATGTCGTCCAGATACGTGCCCTGCCCACGGATGAACCGCGCGTCCTCCTTGCGCTTGAGCCGCCCAAAGCCGATCGGACGCTCCGTGCTCGGACTGGGAAGGTTCTCGGCGATCGCCATGCTCACGCCTCCTGTCGGGTGTTCGATGAGCGGATGTCATCGCGGCTTCCATGTTCGGCCGCCCACTGGATCGCACTGACGATGTTCTTGTAACCGGTACAGCGACAGATCGCGCCTGAGATCGCGGTGCGGATCTCGTGTTCTGTGGGGTTTGGGTTCTCGTCTAGGAGCGCGCGGGCGGTCATCAGCATCCCGGGCGTGCAGAAACCGCAGTGCAGCGCGTGCAGTTCGTGAAAGCCTGCTTGAACTGGGTCGAGTTGGCCGTTGACCTCGAGCGATTCGACGGTCCGGATTTCGTGGCCCTCGCACATCACGGCCAGCGTGGTGCAGGACTTCAGCGGTTGACCGTCCATCAGGACCACGCAGGCGCCGCAGTTGGATGTGTCGCAGCCCCAGTGGGTGCCGGTCAGGCCCGGGGTGTCGCGGATGAAGTGCACCAGCAGCTGGCGCGCCTCGGTCTCACGCGTGATCTGCTGGCCGTTGATCGTGATCGTGACTTGCATACTCGGGTTAGGCCTCCTGTTTGAGCGCTCGGGCGATCGCGCGCCGGAGCGCTCGCCCGGTCAGCACGCCAGCGAGATGGCGCTTGTAATCGACCGGTCCGCGGCCGTCGGCCGACGGCGAGCAGTCCGCCGAAGCGATCTCCCCTACCTGCGAGAACAGCCCTTCTGACGGTGTGCTGCCGCGCAGGAGCTCCTCGGCGCGCGCGAGGTGAACCGTCGTCGGACCGACCGCGCTGAGCGCGATCCCGACATCGGTGATCGAGCCACCATCGATCCAGACCGCGACCGACGCCGCGGCGATCGCCCAGTCCCCCGCGCGCCGCTCGACCTTCTCGTGCGCGCTGCCGCCACCGGGCCGCAACGCGATCCGGATCTCGGTCACCATCTCACCATCGCCGACCGCGGTCATATACGGCCCTACGTGAAAGTCATCCATGTCCACGATGCGCTCCCCGTCAGCACCGCGGATCACGACCCTGGCCTTGACCGCCGAGCAGACCGCGCTGAGGTCCTCGGCCGCGTCGGCCTGACACAACGAGCCCCCGATCGTTCCGCGGTTGCGGACCACCGGGTCGGCGATCACCTCCTCGGCGTCGGCGAACACGGGGAAGTGACGCGCGAGCAGCTCGGACTTCAACAGCTCCACGTGGCGCGTCAGCGCCCCGATCCGGATCTCGTCGTCGGCGGTACGGATGTATGACAACTCGGTCAGATCGTTGATATCGATCAGATGCTCGGGGTTGGCCAGGCGCAGCTTCATCATCGGCAACAGGCTGTGCCCGCCGGCGATGATCCGCGCGTCAGACCCGAGCCGCGCCAGCGAAGCGATCGCGCCTTCGACGCTGGTCGCGCGCTCGTACTCAAACGGGGCTGGAGTCTGCACTGGTCAAGTCCTCTCTTGCCGGACCGGCATCCGCTTGCGCGGCGCGCCGACCTCTTCATCAGGGTCGTACTGAACCGGCGAATCGACGCCGATCACCGGCGACCGCGGCAATCGCGCCGGCCGCGTGTTACGAACATCCGGATACAGAGTCCCGGCGGCGCTGCTCCCATAGGCTGGATTGCGCAGCGCCGGACCGTCGGGGGACGCCGCCGCGATCGGCGCTTCACGGCCCAGGCGCGCCAGCGTCAACGTGCCGCGCGTATAGACCTCGCTGATCCGCGGCGCCTTGGTCTCAGAGCTCTTTGGAAAGTTGCGCAACCCCGCCGAGGCGGACCCGGGATACAGGCCCTCGAGCAGACCCATCGAGTCGCGCATCCCGGCCTTCTTGACGAGCAGTCCCTCGAGCAGATCCACGCCCGCGTCGAGGTTGGCGTTGATCGTGTTGACGACGTCGCCGACCGGCGCGCTCTTCTCGATGATCCCCACCACCCCCGCGATCGCCTGATCAAGCCCCGCGGTGATCTTGCGCAGCGCCAAGATCGTCGAGACGAGGTAGTAAACGACCGCTAAGACGATCAGCAGTACCGCGATGATCATCACCACACCGGCAGCCGGCATCGCTCAACCTCCAATCATGCGTCGTCGAGGATCACGTCGAGCGACCCGCCGTAGTCAGCGGCCGCCTCAATCGTCGCAATGACCCGGTCCTGCGTGGTCAACAGCAACGGAACCGCATCCAAATCAGCCGAACCAGCCCGCGCCGCCGCCACCACCCGCTCCACGCTCGGCACAATCCGATTGGCAGCGTTCAACACGCCGCGCAGCAGGTAGACGACCACCGGCGCCAACCCCACCAGCAGGACGGCATCGCCGATCCACTCGAGCGTCATTTCGGCCTCCGCTCAGCCACGATCGCGGCTTTAGACGCGATTCCCGGCAGCGCCCCGACGATCACGTCAAACTGGGCGTTGATCGCCTTCACCGCCGGCTCCAGCGGACGCAGGTGCTCGGACTCCACACCCTCGAGCGCCCCCGCAAGAGTCTCAAGATTCTTCGACGCCGATTCCAGGCCAGTCCGGATCAAGATCAAGGCCGCCGCCAGCACCACCACGACGACCACGGCGAGCAGGACGCTCAGGATGGTGAGGGTCGTGGCGCTCATCTTCCACCGAACCCGTCTGTGAGCGCGTTCATGTATCGGTCCTGAACCACGGCTTCCTGCACGATCAACCCGAGCACCGGCGCCGTCGCCTCCAGCTGCGGGATATTCGCGGTGTTGCCCGCCACCTTCCCGGCCACCTCCAGCAGGGCGCCAACCGACTTGTCGATGTCCATCACCGTGCGAACCAGGACGATCAACAGCGCCGCCACCGCCAGCGCCGCCACCAAGCCGATTAGGAGCGCGATCCCCCACGCTCCGTGATTCGAAAGCGCAGCCAGCGAAATCATCATCGACCCACCGCCACCTTCCGCAACGCCCGCGCCGCATGCAGGATCCTGACCCCCGAATCATTGATCTGACCAACGCCGCTGAGCCCCATCGTCTGCTCGCGCACCTTCTCAACCCCCGTTACGGCCCCCCGCGCCTGCTTGGCGATCTTCGACGCCAGCACGACGATCGTGATCACGATCGCCGCCGCCACGAGCACGACGACGACGCCTAGCACCAGCCCTATGGCCCAACCGGTCGAAGCACCAACCACGATAGGCATCAACACCTCCCTCGACTGCTAAACGGAAGCGGACGGCCGGCGGCGCCGGACGTTCTCCTCTCCTGTCCTAACTGTGGCGCGGTTGCGGTGGTTGCCGCAACCGTAGTTAAGCGATCACTTAGCCCAAGCCAGCTCATGGCGATGCGTGCTCGGCTGCCCAGCGGATCGACCGCACGATCGTCGCATAGCCCGTGCAGCGGCAGATCTGGCCGGAGATCGCCTCCCGGATCTCGTTGTCTGTGAGCGGTGGCCCACCGCGACGGCGGTCGAGCAGCGCCCGCGCCGTGAGCATCATGCCCGATGTGCAGAAACCGCACTGGAGCCCGTGCTCCTCCCTGAATCCCGCTTGACTCGGATCGAGTACGCCATCGATTTCAAGCCCCTCGACGGTCCGGATCTCGTGCCCCGCGGCGGTGGCGGCGAGCACCGTACAAGACTTGACAGGATCGCCGTCCATGAGCACCACGCAGGTGCCGCAGTTAGACGTATCACAGCCCCAGTGCGTGCCGGTCAGACGAAGCTCGTCGCGCAGGAAATGCACCAACAGCAGCCGGGGCTCGATCTCGCGCGTGTGCTCCTCGCCGTTGACCGCGACGGTCACCTGCATCAAGCCACCGGCCTGGCGGCACGGGCCGCCGCCCGGCGCAGCGCCCGAGTGGTGAGCACCCCGGCCACGTGGCGCTTGTACTCGGCCGATCCGCGTTGGTCGGACACCGGCGAGCACGCGGCCGCGGCCAGGCCACCGGCGTGGGCGAACATCTCCTCGGATGGCTCGCTTCCGCGCAACTCCCGCTCCGCCTCGGCGCAAGTCACTTCGGCGCCGACGGCGGCAAGCGCGATTCCGGCTCCCGTGATCACGCCGTCGGCGAGCGTCACCGACGCGCCGGCGGCGGCGACAGCCCAGTCGCCAACCCGGCGGTCGACCTTCTCATAGGCGCTTGCGGACCGCTCGCACAGCGGGATGCGGATCTCCACCAGCAGCTCGTCATGGCCGACCGCGGTCCGGTAGGGACCGCGGTAAAAGTCGTCCATGCCCAGCACGCGCTCGCCGTCGAGGCCGAGGATCACCATCCGCGCGCCGACCGCGGCGCAGACGGCGCTGAGGTCCTCCGACGGATCCGCCTGACACAACGCGCCGCCGATCGTGCCGCGGTTGCGCACCACCGGATCCGCGATCACGCGCTCGGCGTCGGTGAAGATCGCCACGCGCTCGGCGAGCAGGCCCGACTCGAGAAGGTCGCGATGGCGAGTCATCGCGCCGATCCGGATCTCGTCACCCTCCCGACCGGTTTTGGTCACCGGCGAACCCCCATGCTCGCGGACATACCCGAGCTCGCCAGCCAGGTCGTCGATGTCGATCAGGTAGTCAGGCGTCGCGAGCCTCAGCTTCATCATCGGCAGCAGCGAGTGGCCGCCGGCCAGGATGCGGGCCTCGGGACCGAGGTCTCGCAGCAGCGTCAACGCGTGCTCGACGCTCGTCGCGCGCTCGTACTGAAATGGTGCCGGTACCTGCACCGCCGTCCTCTCGCTCGGTGATCGAGAAGAGTGTCCACCGACCCGACGCGCGCTCGGAACTCTTCTGCATGTCTAGGATTCTTGCCGGGTTGCGAGCTCGGCGCAGCCGAATTCTAGTGATCGCTCAGGCCACATGACCCTCGCTCAGCTGCAATCGTTCGTGCTCGTCGCCAGGCTTGGCTCCGTCAAGGCGGCAGCCGCCGAGCTCGGCGTCACCGAGCCCGCGGTGTCGGTGGCGGTCGCCGCGCTGCGCAAGGAGCTCGGGGACGAACTGTTCGTCCGCGACGGCCGCGGGATCGCCGTGACCGCGGGCGGGAGGCGCCTCGCAGCACTGGCGGGCGAGATCCTCAGCCTCGCCGAGCAGGCAAGGCGCTCGGTCGGGGAGACGCCCGGTCAGCCCCGGCTGATGCAGATCGCTGTCACCAGCATCCTCGCCGAGCACATCGGCCCGCTGGTCGACGCGTTCACGGCCCGTGACCCCGGGCTCGAGGTCGCGATCGAGTTGGCTCCCGGCGGCGTCCTGGCCGACCTGCTCGAGTGGCGCCGCGCCGACATCGTGCTCGGCCCACCTCCCGGTCCCGACAAAGCCGAGACGATCGCTTCGGTTCCGTTCCTGCGCGCCCGGCTGATCGTAGTTGCCGCCCCCACCCATCCGCTCGCCGGGATCCGGGACGTGGCGCCGTCGACACTGGCGGGCGAGCGCTGGCTGCTGGGACCGCCCGAGCTCGATCCGACCACCGGCGCGGGTCTGCTGTTCGCGCGGGCGGCCATCGAACCCGGCGACGTGGTGACCTATACGAGTCACGCAGCGGCCATCGCCGCGGCCGCCGCCGGCGACGGGATCGTGCTCACGCTCGCGCACTCGGTTGTGGAGGAGATCCGCCGCCGGGCCTTGACCCGGATCGACGTTCGCGGGACGCCGATGGTCGAGCTATGGCACGCAAGCACACTCGGCTTCGGCCGCGCGCTGCCCGCGGCCCTGGCGATGCAGCGCTTCGCCACCAGCTCGGAGGCGACGCAGGCGATCTCCACCGGCCGCGCGGGCACAACCTCCTCGAGGGCCCGTCCGCGACCTCACGTCACGCTCTGGAGCTCTGTCGCCGCCGGGCTGCAGGCCAACGGCGACCGCTGAGCCGCGGACTTGGCCGTTCTGGTAGGTATGTCCGCATGATTCCAGACGCGGAGAGAATTGAGGTTGGGCATGTTGATCACGCCTGGTACGCATACGCTTGGACCGGACGCCGGCACCCTGTTGGTGAAGACCGGCCGCAAAGGCGCGGCGGCGAAAGCGGGACATGACCTGTCGATCGAGGTGACTTCATGGAGCGCGACGATTGAAGCCGGCGCCGATTCGGGCCAGACCCGGCTGGAGCTCACCGCGGAGGCCGGATCGCTGCGCGTGCGCAATGGCAGCGGCGGCATGCAGTCACTCGGAGACGACGACAAGGACAACATCAGGCAGACGATCGACGACGAGGTTCTGAGGGGGACAGCGATCGCGTTTCGCTCGACCGCCGTTCGGACCAGCGACGATGGCAGCCGATTGAGCGTCGACGGCGAGTTGGAGCTGTTCGGCCGAGCCAACCCGATCGCGTTTGAGCTCGAGGTCCGCTCCGACGGACGTCTCAGCGGCAGCGCCACCGTCAAGCAGAGCGACTGGGGCATGAAGCCGTACTCAGCGCTGTTCGGAGCGCTCAAGGTCGCCGACGAGGTCGTCGTTGCAATTGACGCACGCGTGCCGGCAAGCTGATCTCGACGCTGGCCTTCACAGGCCTGCGAGAGTTCGCTCCTGGACACCGGCAGAGGAGGAGTGAGGATAAGCGAGACGGCGTCGGACCCGAAGGCAATCTCCGCGACCGTTGCCGGGCTGCCCAGCTCGGCCGCCGAGCGTTATGGCGAGCTGGTCGCGGCGCGCCACAAGGTCGACGGCGAGTGGCGTGAGCTGACTTACGCCGAAGTCGTCCAGGCGATCGACGAAATCGCCCTTGGGCTGGCAGAGCTTGGGATCGAGCCCGGCGACCGCGTCGCGCTCCTGTCCGACACGCGCGTGGAGTGGACGCTCGCCAGCTATGGGATCTCCGCGGCGGGCGGCGTTGTGGTGCCGGTCTATCCAACCAACTCACCCCAGGAGTGCAAATGGGTACTCGGCGACTCGGGCGCGCGTGCCGTGGTCTGCGAGAACGAACTCCAGCTCGCCAAGATCGACCGGGTTCGCGGCGAGCTGACCGAGCTCGCCAGCACGCTCTCGATCGAGCCGGAGGCCGGCGACCTGTCGCTCACGGACCTGCGCGAGCGGGGTGCCGATCGCGACCGGGCCGAACTTCTCGAGCGTCAGTCGGCGGTGACCCCCGATGATGCCTACACAATCATCTACACCTCGGGCACGACCGGTCCGCCAAAGGGCACAGTGCTCACGCACCGCAACGCGATGTCAGTCTGCGAGATGGTCGAGGAGCTCGAATTCGTTAAGCCCGGCGAGACGACGTACCTGTTCCTGCCGCTCGCACACGCGTTCGCGCTCACCGCGCAACTGGCCTCGTTTGATCAAGGCACGACGATCGTGTATTACGGCGGCGACTCCAAGCAGATCCTGAAAGAGCTGGTCGAGACCAAGCCGACGTATCTGCCTTCGGTGCCGCGGATCTTCGAGAAGCTCTACACGGCAGCAATGAAGCTGCAGTCGCAGTCAAGCGATGAGGATCGCCAACGCTTCAAGCAGGCCGTCAAGCTCGGCATCGACGTTCGCATGCGACGTCAGCGAGGCGAGGATGTTCCTGACCAGCTACGACGGGCTTTCGATCAGGCTGACGACCGGTTGTTCTCCCGTGTCCGTGAGCTGTTCGGAGGCCGGATCCGCCAAGCGGTCACCGGCGCCGCACCCATCGCGCCCGAGATCCTCGAGTTCTTCTACGCCTGCGGCGTGCCGGTGATGGAGGGCTGGGGCATGACCGAGACGACGGCGGTCGGAACGGTCGGGACGCTTGAACATTTCAAGTTCGGCACCGTGGGCCATCCGATGCCCGGGGTTCACGTCAAGATCGCCGAGCAGGACGGCGAGATCCTGCTGCGAGGCCCGAACGTCTTCCGCGAGTACTGGGGCAACCCCGAGGCCACCGCCGAGACGCTGATCGACGGCTGGCTGCACACCGGCGACGTGGGCGAGCTCGACGACGATGG
>CALAQT010000350.1 GCA_937888775.1 uncultured Actinomycetes bacterium
AGGCCCGACCCCCACAAACACTGGAGATCGGGCCTCAAACCCTCAAAAACTTCCGGCTAACCGGCGCGACGATCGCCGGCGACAATGCCGGCGACGGCGGGCTTGTGCCTGGACGACCCTCAGGTCCGCTCTGCGGCGAGCGTCTCGGCGGCGGTCAGCTGCTCTTGCACCAGGGCCAGGCCGGAGTCCCAGAAGCCAGGATCGGTCAGGTCGATGCCGACGATCGCGGCCAGGCCCTCCGGGCTGCGCGATCCTCCGGCGGCGAGCAGCTGCAGATACCGGGGGGCGAAGCCTTCGCCCTGCTCGCGGTAGCGGCTGTAGACCGACAGCGCCAGCAGCAGTCCGTATGAGTACGCGTACACGTAGCCCGGCGTGTTGATGAAATGCGGGATGTAGGACCACCAGGTCCGGTAACCCTCGGTGATCTCCACCGAGTCGCCGAACAGCTCGGCCTGGGACTCGACCCAGAGCTGGTTGATCCGGTCCACCGACAGCTCACCCTCGTCGCGCCGGCTGGTGTGGGCGAGATGCTCGAAGCGGTTCATCGCCATCTGACGGAAGACCGTGGCGACCGCACCGTCGATCCGATCGGCCAACAGACCCAGGCGTGAGTCGTCGTCGGGCGCCTGATCCAGCAGGCGGCCGAATACGAGCGCCTCGCCGAAGACCGACGCGGTCTCGGCCAGCGTCAGCGGCGTCGAATGGTGAAACAGGCCCTGGGGGGCGGCGATCGCGGCGTGCAGACCGTGTCCGAGCTCGTGGGCCATCGTCAGCACATCCCGGCGCCGCGCGGTGTAATTCAGCAGCACGTAGGGGTGCACGCTCGGCACCGTGTAGGAGCAGAACGCGCCGCCGCGCTTGTGCGGGCGGACCGGGGCGTCGACCCAGTGCTCGTCGAAGAAGCGCCGCACAATCCGACCGGCCTCGGGCGAGAAGGACTCATAGGTGTCGAGCACGAGTTCGCGCGCCTCGCCGTAGGCGTAAGTGACGTCCTTGGCGGACACGGGCGCGGATCGGTCGTAGTCGGTGATCCGCTCGATCCCCAGCAGGCGGGCCTTGAGCGCGTACCAGCGCTGCGGGATGTCGTAGCGGCCGCGCACCGCCTCGATCAACGCCATCACCGACTGATCCGAGGCCTCGTTGGCGAGATTGCGGCTGGCCAGCCAGTGCGGATATGAGCGCAGCCGGTCCTCGACCGCCTTGTCGTGCATCAGGGTGTTGTAGATGAACCCGCGCGTGCGCAGCCCCGGCTCCAGCGCCGCCGAAACCGCTTCGGCCGTCTGGCGCCGGGCCTCACGGTCGGGGGCCAACAGCCGGCTCAACGCAACGTCCAACGTGAGCTTCTCGTCGCCAAGGGTGACGCGCAGTTCGGCGACCTGCTCACCGAACAGCCGCGCCCAGGCGCTCTGACTGGAAATCGATTTCTCGGCCAGCAACTTCTCCTCGGGCTCTGAGAGCAGGTGCCGCCGGTAGCGCCGCGCGCTGCGGAGGTGATGGCGGCAGAAGCCCAGCCGTTCGTCGACCAGCAGCCGCTCCACGTGCTGATCGTCGAGCGACGCCCATTCCAACTCAAAGAACACCAACTCGGTTTCGATCTCGGTGGCCCGCTCCTGGACGTGTTGGAGCAGCGCCCCGCGAGGCGGATCGGCGGTGTCGGTCGAGAACCGCAACGACGCGTAGGACCCCGCTTTGCCGACCAGCTCGTAGATCTCGGCCAGCGCGCTCATCGCCGTCTGCAGACCGGCCGCATCGAGGTCGGCCAGTCGCCCGGCGTAGCGCTTGGCGAAATCCTTTGACAGGTCGCGTGCCTGGTCGAGCAGGCGCTCCACGCCCGTCTCCTCCTGGCCGTCGACCAACGGGCTGAGGTCCCACTCGGTGGCCAGCAGCTCCGGGTCGCTGAGATGATCGGCGGTAGTGGACATCGACGCTGGAGATTATCCGCCGCCTGCGCCGGCAGGGTCGTGGGACGGGGTGCTGGGCTACCCTTGCCGGGCATCCCATGAGCGGGAACAGATCACGGCTGCTGCCGGCGCCGATCGCGACGGCGCTCATCCTGTGCGCTTGTGGCCACGCAGGCGCCGGTCACCCGCCGGCGGTTTCCGGCGTGCCGTTGGTCGGCGGGGCGAAGATCGTCAGCTCGGCGCAGCAGTGTGACCGCGGCGCCAACCCGTACTGCGCGCTGGAGCTGGTCGTGGTCGATCCGCGCTACCGGTCGTCGAGCGACCTGCTGACCAGCGAGAAGATGCACCTGACCGCCAGCGGCTGGACGTCGACGGGCGGCGACACGGGACAGGAGCTGGCGGCCAACTCGCCCTCGCACCCGTTGAGGCTGACCTACGCCACCGCCGACGGCGATCTGCGCGGGGTCGACCTGGGCTGGATCCAGCGCTCCCGCCGGACGGCGCTGGCGCTCAGCCGCATGATCTTCGATCGCGCGCCGGCGATCTCGCTCATGCTGGAGACGAGCTCGTCCTGAGGGCCCGCGAGGAAACTGGTGGCGGACAATCCGTCAGTAACTCAGTCGTGGGCCCTTAACTCCAGGCGCCGCTGGGGCCCAACCACCACGGCGCTGCGCCCGGCCAGCAGATCGCGCAGGTCAGAGCCCACGAGCTCCTCGCGCCACCCGCTCAGAGTCCGTACCTCAGGCTCGGGCTCCGAGCGCCGCGCCGCGCCGACGATCTGCTCCAGTTCGGCTCGGGAGGCGATCAGCTCGTAGGCGAGCCCGGCTTCCATCGCACGGGCGCGCAGCAGGGCCTCGGCGAGTGCGATCAGCGGTGCGTCGCCGGGCTCCGAGCGGCCCCGCGCTTCATCGCGCGGTATTGGGGGCGCCTGCAGCGACGCCGCGATCGCTTCCAAGATCGCCGGCCCACGTCGCTTGATCGTCGACGGATGGATGCCGCGAATCTGACCGAGCGCATCGACGCTCGACGGCCGCCGCTTGGCCAGTTCCACCAGCGCCGGATCGGCCAGCACGGAGCCGACGGGGCGATCCTGCTCGGACGCCGTGCGCTCACGCCACGCGGCCACCTCGCGCGCGATCGCCCGCGAGCGGGGATCAAGTTGACCGATACGCGGCAGGCGCTCCCAGGCGGTTTCGGGATCGCGCTCGTCGGTGGCCGACTCAAGTCTTCGACACTCCTCGCGCGCCCAGTCCAGACGGCCGCTGTCAGCCAACCGGCGCTGCAACTCGTCGGAGAGCTGCAGCAGGTGCGCCACGTCCTCGGCCGCGTAGCTGAGCTGCTCCGTGGTCAGCGGACGGGCGTCCCAGCGGGTGTAACTGGCGGTCTTGCCCACCCGCTGGCCGAGCATCGCGCCGAGCAGGTTGCTGTATCCGGCCTGCGCGCTGGCGCCGGCGAAGCCGGCCGCGATCTGCGTGTCGAACACGTTGGTCAGCTCCGTGCGCCAGGCGCGGCGCAGGATCGCGACGTCCTGACGACCGGCGTGCAGGATGACCTCGATGCACGGATCGGCGAGCAGTGCCGCGAGCGGATCGACATCGGGATCCTGCAGCGAATCGATCAGGATAATCTGCGGCGCGGCACCGGGGTCGGGATCATCGACAGCGACCTGAACCAGGCACAGCAGGGCTCGGTAGCGACCCTCGGACATGAACTCGGTGTCGATCCCGAGCCTCCCCGCCGCACGCGCGCGGTCCGCGGCCTGTGCGATATCGGCAGAGCTGGCGAGCACGATCGCTCCGTCACCGTCCATCGTCACTCCGTCACCGTCCATCACCTGACCCTACCGGCCCGGGGCCCGATGACCGTCAGAACAATAACCTACTCTGCTGGTAGGATTTACCGCGATGATCTTTTCCTCCAGAGCGGAGTACGGAGTTCGGCTGATGATCGAGTTGGGGCGTCAGTCGCCTGAGCACCCCACCAGCCTGAAGGTGATCGCCGACGCGGAGGGGCTGCCATTGGCTTATCTCGAGCAGGTCGTGGCCCGCCTGCGTAAGGCCGGCCTCGTGATGAGCGCCCGCGGCGCGCATGGCGGCTACTGGCTGTCACGCGCCGCCGAGGAGATCGCGATGGACGAGGTGGTCCAGGCGCTCGAGGGCTCGATCGCGCCGATGGAGTGCTTCGTCCACGACCACACCGAGCGGGTGCTCTGCTCACACGAGCCCGATGCGGGTCACGGCTGCGCGACCAAGCTGCTGTGGACGCGGGTACAGAACGGGATCATCCGATCGCTGCAGACCACGACGCTGGCCGAGCTCGTCGAGTTCTCGCGCCGCCCCGAGCGCGAGCCGTCGGTGGTCGCCTAAACGAAACGACCGAAAGCTGGAGATGGCAGAGCTAGAGATTCGAAACCTTCATGTCCGCGCCGGTGACAAGGAGATCCTGCGCGGCCTCGAACTGACCGTCGACAAGGGCGAGATCCATGCCCTGATGGGCCCCAACGGATCGGGCAAGTCGACGCTCGCCAACGCGATCATGGGGCATCCGGGCTTTGAGGTGACCGATGGCCAGATCATCTTCAACGGTCAGGACATCACCGTGGCCGCCCCTGACGAGCGCGCCCGCATGGGCCTGTTCATGGCGTTCCAGTACCCGGTCTCGGTGCCCGGCGTGACCGTGACCAAGTATCTGCGCACGGTGCTCAACGCCCACCGTGAGGCCCACGGCCAGGAGCCGATCGCGCTCAAGGACTTCCGCCAGACCGTCGAGGCGGCGATGAAGCTGACCGACGTCCCCAGGGCGTTCTCCAGCCGGTACCTGAACGAGGGCTTCTCCGGCGGGGAGAAGAAGCGCATGGAGATCCTTCAGCTAGCCCTCCAGCTGCCCGAGCTGGCGATTCTCGACGAAACCGATTCCGGGCTGGACATCGACGCCCTGCGCGTCGTGGCCAACGGGGTCAACGCCGTCGCCGGGCCCGAGATGGGCGTGCTGATCATCACCCACTACCAGCGCATCCTGCACCTGGTCAAACCCAGTCACGTGCACGTTATGTATCAAGGCCGCATCGTCAAGGAAGGCGGCCCGCATCTGGTCGACGAGCTTGAGGCCAAGGGCTACGCCTGGATCACCGACGAGCTCGAGAAGGCGCCTGCCTAGATGAGCACGGTGGAGGTCCTGCGCGACGTCGCGTCCGAATTCCCGGTCCTGCGCCGGGAAATCGACGGTCATCCGATCGTCTACCTCGACTCTGCCGCGACCTCGCAGACCCCCCAGCCGGTGATCGATGCGATGGTGCGTTACTACACGCAGACGCGCGCGTCGGTACACCGCGGCGTCTACCCACTCGCGGTGCAGGCCACCGATCTCTATGAGGGCGCCCGGGGGCGGATCGCGGCCTGGCTCCACAGCACCGTCGAGGCGACGATCTTCACGGCCAACGCGACAGCGGCGATCAACCTCGTCGCCTATACCTGGGGTCGCCAGAACGTCAACGTCGGCGACCTCGTCGTGCTGACCGAGATGGAGCACCATTCCAACATCGTGCCCTGGCAGATGCTCTGCTCCGAGCGCGAGGCGGAGCTGGCGTACGTGCCGGTGCTCGACGATGGTCAGCTCGATCTAGCGGCGCTGGACGGGTTGCTCGCGCGCGGGCCCAAGCTGCTGGCGGTCACGCACGTCTCCAACGTGCTCGGCACGATCAATCCGATCGCGTCAATCGTCGCGCGGGCCCACGACGCCGGTGCCGTGGTGCTCGTCGACGGCTCGCAGGCGATCCCTCAGCTGCCCGTCGACCTGCGCTCGCTCGACGCCGATTTCTACGCCTGGACCGGGCATAAGGCTTATGGCCCGACCGGGATCGGTGTGCTGCACGGGCGCGCTTCGCTGCTGGAGGCGATGCCGCCTTTCATCGGCGGGGGTCACATGATCCGCACCGTCTCGGCCAACGAGTCGACCTGGACCGACCTGCCGTGGAAGTTCGAGGCCGGCACCTCCCAGATCGCCGAGGCGATCGGGCTCGGCGCCGCCGTCGACTGGATCCAGTCGCTCGGCATCGAGCAGATCCGTGCGCACGAGAACGCGCTCGTCGCCCATGCGCTGTCACGCCTGTCCGAGGTTGCGGGGCTGGCCATCCACGGACCGTCCGAGGCCGCCGAGCGCGGGGCGCTGGTCTCGTTCACGCTGGAGGGAGCCCATCCCCACGACGTCGGCGAGATCCTCGGGCGTGAGGGCGTCTGCGTGCGCGCCGGCCACCACTGCGCGCAACCCTTGATGCGCAGGCTCGGAACGACCGCGACCACGCGGGCGTCGTTCGCGGTCCACAACTCGCTCGCCGACATCGACAGCCTGATCGACGGCCTCGCGATCGTCGCTCGGGTCCTGCAGCTCTAACGTCTGCGCCATGGACGATCTGTATCGGGAGAACATCCTCGAGCACTACAAGCGGCCCCACAACTGGAGCCCGCCGGCACCCGCGCTGGAACGCGTCGACCTCGAGTTCCATGACCTCAACCCGCTCTGCGGCGACGAGCTGACGGTGCAGCTGGCGGTGGGCAAGGATGACCGCATCCAGGAGATCCGCTTCATCGGACACGGCTGCGCGATCTCTCAGGCCGCCGCCTCGATGACCTCCGACGAGGTCAAGGGGATGAGGGTGCAGGAACTGCTGGAGCTCGACCGTTCATTCGTGCTCGAGCTGCTCGGAATCGACATCTCCGCCCAGCGGATGAAGTGCGCGCTGCTGTCGCTGAAGGTGCTCAAGAGCGCGTCACTCGGGCACGCCGTCGGCTGGGAGTCCGAGTCGCCGGAGAACGGCGCCGCAGCGTGAGCCCCATGAACGTGCGACCGCTAGACTCCCATCTAAATCCGATCACCACGCTAGGTTTTACACGACCGTGCCCCCAGTAATCGACGTCTGCCCCCTCAGTGAGCTCCCACCCGGCGAGAAGCGCCTGGTCGAATGGGAGGATCTGGAGATCGGCGTGTTCAACTGCGCCGGCACGGTCTACGCGATCGAGGACCGTTGCTCGCACGACAACGGTCCGCTGATCGAGGGCGAGTTCGACGAGCAGGCGTGCACGATCGAATGCCCTCGACACGGCTCGCTGTTTGACATCGCGACCGGCAAGCCGAAGACCCTGCCCGCGTACGTTCCCGTAGAGGCATTCACCGTCATCATCGAAGCAGACACCATCAAGCTGGAGGTGGAGTAGTGGCTACTCCCGACACCCTGAGCACCGAGGCGCCGGTCCTGACCGAGAACGAGCAGTTGGCGAACATCAACGCCGACTACACCGAGCGCTACGGCTTCCACGATGCCGAGAACTACCTGTACAAGGCGCCTAAGGGCCTTACGCGCGAGCTCGTGGCGAAGATCTCGGAGTTCAAATCCGAGCCGCAGTGGATGCGCGACTTCCGTCTCAAGGCGCTCGATTACTTCCTGGCGCGCCCGATGCCCACCTGGGGCTCGCCGATGCTGGCCGAGGTCGACTTCGACGACATCCATTACTTCGTGCGCGCCTCCGAGCGCGCCGAGCGCTCATGGGACGACGTGCCCGAAGACGTCAAGAAGACCTTTGACCGGCTCGGTATCCCCGAGGCCGAGCGCAAGTTCCTCTCCGGGGTGGGCGCCCAGTACGAATCGGAGGTCGTCTACCACCAGGTCCACGAGGACCTCGCCAAGCAGGGCGTGATCTTCCTCGACATGGACTCCGCGCTGCGCGACCACGAGGAGATCGTGCGCGAGTACTTCGCCACGATCATCCCGCCCAACGACAACAAGCTGGCCGCGCTCAATAGCGCCGTCTGGTCGGGTGGGTCGTTCGTCTACGTGCCTCCCGGCGTGCACGTCGAGATGCCGCTGCAGGCCTACTTCCGCATCAACACCGAGTCGATGGGCCAGTTCGAGCGGACCCTGATCATCGCCGACGAGGGATCCTACGTGCACTACGTCGAGGGCTGCACGGCGCCGACCTACAGCTCATCCTCGCTTCATTCGGCGGTGGTCGAGCTGATCGCCAAGCCGGGTGCGCGGATCCGTTACACGACCGTGCAGAACTGGTCGACCAACGTGTTCAACCTGGTCACCAAGCGCGCGGTCGCCGAGCGCGACGCGACCGTGGAGTGGGTCGACTGCAACCTCGGCTCCAAGCTGACGATGAAGTACCCGAGCGTCTACCTGATGGGTGAGCGCGCCCACGGCGAGATCCTCTCGATCGCCTTCGCGGGCAAGGACCAGCATCAGGACGCGGGCGGCAAGATCGTCCACGCCGCTCCCAACACCACCTCGAACATCTTCGCCAAGTCGATCTGCAAGGACGGCGGGCGTGGTTCCTACCGGGGCCTGCTGGAGATCGCCAAGGGCGCTCACGGCTCCCGTTCCAAGGTCGTCTGCGACGCGCTGCTGCTCGACGAGCACTCGCGCTCTGACACCTACCCGACGATCAGGATCGGCGAGGACGACGTCAACGTCGGCCACGAGGCCACGGTCTCGAAGGTCGGCGACGACCAGCTCTTCTACCTGATGTCGCATGGCATCCCGGAGGACGAGGCATCCAAGTTGATCGTCAACGGATTCATCGAGCCGATCACCAAGGAGCTCCCGATGGAGTACGC
>CALAQT010000351.1 GCA_937888775.1 uncultured Actinomycetes bacterium
TGCGCATGATGCTGAGCAGGGCGCGGTTGTCGCCCAGGCGCTCGGCGGCTTGCCGATAGTAGGCGTAGTCGGGGCTGGTCTTGCGTCTCGCGGTCTGCGCGGCCTCGTACAGCGCCCAGCGCAACACGGGCGGTCCTTGCCGGGAGAGATGCCCGGGCGCGCGGCGTTTGTCGGAGGCGTGCACGGTGATGTCCAGACCGCCGTAACGGACCACTTCTCGTGAGGATGAGAACCGGCGTGCGTCGCCGAGCTCGGCGAGGACCGCGACGCTCGTCAGCGGACCGATCCCGTAATGCCCCTGGATCGCCCGGCACCCGGTCTGGCGGCGCGCGTAGGAGCGCAGCTCCCGCTCGAGTGGCGCGACCCGAACGTCGACGGCGTCGATCATCGCTAGCGCGACCGTGATCTGCTCGCGCGCGGCGCCGGTCAGCCCCAACTGCGCGACCCATGCGCGGTTCTCGCCGGTGAGCAGGCCGGCACGCTTGGGCAGCCCGTGGTGATACAGCACCGCCTGCATCCGCTGCTGCCACTCGCCACGCTGATCAACGAGCGTGTGACGCAACCTCACCCGGGCGCGAAGATCCAACAGATGATCGGGCGCGATCCAGCACTCCGGCAACCGGCCGGCCATCAACAGCTCCCGCAGATGCCTGGCGTCGGCCCGGTCGTTCTTCGCGTGCTGCTTGGTCCCACGCAACGCGCTCGTCTGCGCCGCCTCCGCGAGATGAACCTCGGCACCGACCCGGCGGAGCTCCTCGACCACGAACCGCCAGCCGGTCGTCGCCTCCAAAGCCACCTCAAGCTCCCGGCCACCGAACCGCGCCAAGAACTTCCGCACGCCCGCGCGGTCCGCCGGCACGATCCGACCACGCGACACCTCACCCGTCACCGTATCTACCCACTCGGCAGTGATCTGCGCCCGATGCTGATCTAACCCCATCACAATCGCCATACGTCATCCCTCCTCGCGTCAAACCCGACGCGCGAACAGCGTTCAGCCCGACCCACCACATACCGTGGAGGTCACGGTCGGCCCTTCGTATTCGATTGACCGGCCGCGCGGCTGCTACCGCGCGCGCCTTCAACCCATGTCATTCGACGCGGAGAGCCGGCCGCCTTCACCGGCCGCCACGTCAACTGCTCATGCCATCTTTGCTCGAAACCGGAGCGCGGGGCTGCCTTGTGCGTCCGCGTGAAGGCGAGCGCCGAACGAGCCGGCGGGTCATCATCGCCGAATGCTCGGAGATCGCCGACAGCGAGGCGGGCGCAACGGCATGCAGAATTCGCGATCTGCCTACGCAGAGCCGGTCGGCGTCGACGCCGCTGCGGCCTGCTTGGACGCTCCAAACGGCCTGCGCGCGCAACTATCGAGATGCCGCCCAAGCACTCGCCAGCCGCGGGTCACCCGGAGCACGAAACCGATCGTCCGGCGCCGCGCTCGCTGACGCGCGCTTGTGGGCGAATGCGATCGTCCGACCCCGTTCGCGCTGACGAGTGCGTTCGTGGCGAAGCGAGCGCGCGCCTGGGGACGCCTGCCAACTGAAAGCAGGCGTGGGCAACGACGGCCTCGAGGCCGCGACGACGCTGCCGGGTCGCACCAGGAGCAACGGCGGCGGCGGACACGAGCCCGTGACTCCTGTCAGCGGGAAGGAGCAGCGGCCACCTCGTGACCGACTTGGCGACATTCCAGCAGTCTCGCCCGAGCCAGCGAGGTGGCTGGTCGCGTTCCAGAGGACCAGCGTCGGAGAGTCCGATCGCGTGGATCGAGATTGCTGCAAATAGCCCGACTGAGCAGTCTGGCCGTCAGCCGATGGCTGCTCCGTTTCGCGCTTGCGCAAGCCGGGCCTGTGGGCCTTGGGCTCAGTGGGGCTCGTGACGCTACACGGCCCTGCCTGTGCAGGACGCCGGATCTGGCGAGTGACGGTGGGGGCGCGGGCGAGAGTGATCGGCGGCTGTCGGGCCGTGGGGGAATTACCAATTCCGTTTGCGGGTTTCCGCGGATGGCTGCGCGGCTTTCCACACTTGGCTGCATGGGTGTCGGGTCCTACGATCGAAAGCAACACGAACCAATGAACGAAACCGTGCTGGTCGGCGCCGAACTCAGGCCACGGTGAGACGGAAAGAAGATACCCATGAGTCGCAAACCCACATTTCGGATCCTGATCGCCGCACTCGTAGCGGCGCTCAGCCTGCTGCTGGCGGTCGGCGCGTTCGCCGCGCACCCCAAGGCAGGTAAGACATACACCGGGTTCGTCGCGGGGGTCACGATGAACGGCTTCAAGGCGCCGGTCAGCTTCAAGGTCTCAAGCGACGGCAAGCGACTGCTTGGGTTCAAGTGGGCCGGCTTTGGCTGCTTCGGTGGCGGAGGACCCCCAGGGGTGAACCCGTGGACCGACCCCTACAACATCGTCAAAGTCGGGACGATCCCGGTGTCGAGCAGCGGCAAGTTCTCCGTCAAGAACGTCAAGTGGACGGCTGCTGGCGCGCATGGGGCTCCGACCAAGGTCACGTTCAGCACCATCAGCGGGCGATTCACGACCGCCAAGAAGGCCACGGGGACCATCGTGTTCACGCAGAAGGAACAAGGGCAGTTCTGCAGCAGTACGCACAACGGTGGCCTGCCGCAGAAGTTCACCGCCACGACGCACTAGAGAAGGGACGAAAAGGCAGCGAAGCAGTCGGCTGGCGAGAGTGGTGGTTTGATCGGAGGCTGTCGGGCAAACCCGGCGGCTGGCGCGAAATTGTACGAAATCGACAACAGCTCGATTTTGGCGGGGATCAAATCAGTCCAGCAAAGCGGTCGATTGCCGCGAGGCAGCCTTACACGACCTCGGTCTTGAGACGGCCGGCGCGCGTTTGTGGCTTTTCTACAAGGCCATTCCTTTGTCCGACAGCCACATCGACAACCAGCACTCTGGATCAGACTTCTGAGTTTGAGCAGCACCAGCCGCCTGAAGGACCAGCCAGCAGACGTCCCCTTTCACGAACATCCGGTAGTCTCACCCGCCCTTGATCGCGACCCCGACGCTGCCGCATCTTGGCAAGAGCGGTCGCCCATCGGGGGACGGCACCGTGACCGGATCTGGTGCATTTCGGTCACGCCGTCACGGTCGGCGACGGCTGGGGCCACACTGCTCCTTTCGTGCCGGGGCGGTTGGCAGCCGGACGCTCGCTTCGCCACGGACGGATGCGCCGGGGGCCGAGAGCGCCGGCGCGTGCTTGGCGCGAGAAGCGAGCGCCCGAGACGGGAGCCCTCGTCGCTCCGACGAGGCGCGGGCTCCCGACGATCGCTATCCGTTGATAGGAGTCGCCCGGCGCACGCCGCCGAAATGACGAAAGCGACCGTCCACCCGGCGATGCTGGCGCTCGGATCCGTGGCATAGCAGGCGTCCGGCCGCAGACGCCTGCCACACGGAAGCAGCCGTCCGCTGGGCGCGATGCCGACCGCATGGGCGCCGCTAGTTCGCACCAGGAGCCGGCGCTTGGTAGGAGCGGCGCGCGTGGTCGCATTGCCGACGGAGCAGCAGCCGGCGGGACGCGGCCGCGACTGCTGGATCTCGCGCTCGCGCGTCACGGCTCAAGGACCGCTGGCCTGTGTCGGTTGGCGGCGTGGGCTTGGCTGACTTGCATCCGGAGCGTCAGTCTGTGCTCGGCGTCGGATCAGCGTCAGACGATGGTGAAGTGGAGGCTGAGCGCCTTGGACTCCCCGGCGCGGTTGACCGCCGTGAACACGGCGAGGTAGGGGCCCGGGTTCAGAGCCCGGCCGCGGATGCGTCCGCTGAACGCGATCTCGTTGAGCCCGGCGTGACCGTGCTCGATCAGCGCTGCAATCGGGATCGTGCGGGTGCAGGGTGGCTTGTGACGCAAAGAAACGGTGGGCTGCTGACAGCTGTGGCCGACGCGGCGGCCGGGGGCCTGGAGCTCAATCGCGATCTTGACCTCTGCCGGCTGGTCGAGCCGGAACGAGAACACGGTGCCGCGCTTGTGGTGAGGATCGCTCGGCGCGAACACCTTCCTCGTTTCCGAGAGGGCGTAGATCGTGGCTCGGACCGCCTTTGTGCTGATCGCGTTGCTCGTGCCCGTCGCGGTTCCGGCCTGATTTGAGGCTGTAACGCGGCAGCTCATCGCGTGACCGACATCGCTGGCTTGGACGAGGTATGTGGAGCGGGTCTGGCCCGGGATCGGGGATTGGTCGCGCAGCCATTGGACGGCGTAGCTGAGGGGTGTGGTGCCGGACCAAGTCCCAGCTGAACAGCTCAGGACCGACCCCAGCTTCGGAGAGCCCGTCACGGCCGGCGCCAACGTGTTCACGGGCACGGCGAACGGCCAGTTGGTGTCCGGCGCTGGGGTCGCGGGAACCGGGGTTCCCGGCGTGTCGCGGAACGCGTCGAAGATCAGCCCATAGCCCTTGTCATTGGGGTGCAGCGAGTCGGCGAAGCAGTCTCCGTTCGCGCAATTGTTCTGAAACGGCGTGTAGGCATCGACCGGCGTGGCGCCCTTCTCCTTCGCGATGCAGTTGATCGCGTCATCGAGCCCGATCAGGCTGAGGTCCTCTGACGAGCAGTCGGTGAACGCGAGATCGTTCCCCAACAACCCCACAGCGGTGCTGTGGTCGCCGGACGGGCTGCCGAAAGGATTGTCGTGGTTGGGGTTGTAGTACTCCAGCCACTTGATCACTTGCGGTCCGGGATGAGTCGCGAGCGCGGTCTCGAGCTCGTTGAGGATCGTGCGCATGTTGTGCATGAACATGCAGCCGGATCCGGTGATCGGCAGGCACGCCGGTATTTCCATGGAATCATGGGCGCCCAACGTGACGGTGACGACCGGCGTGTCCGTGGACGCCTGGATCTCGTTCACGACCTTCTGAATCGTGCCGCTGTCCAGCCCGGACTGGCTGGTCCCAACTCCCGCCTGGACGCACTGATCAACGAGCGAGCCGCCCGCGGCAGATTCCAGGTACGCGCAATACAGATCGAAGAAGCTATGACCCGGCGTGGCGCCGTTCCCGCCGGTAACCGAGTCCCCAACCGCGATGTACAGCCTGGCCGCCGACGCCGATCCGGGGCCGCCCAGTGCAACCGCCACAACAACCAGAGCGCCGACCAGCGCGCCGCGCCAGCTCGGACCCGATCGGATCTGGTGATCACCGCGCCCGCCCAGTCCTGCATATCGATACCGCCGCCGTCCGCGCACCAAGTCAAGCCCAATCGTCAAGCTCCTACCAAGCACGCTATGACCCCCGGACCGCTCTTGCATCCGCGAGAAGCCCCCCGCAGCCCTGCGGAGGACCACGGATACGACGGCAAGCGCTTCTCACGGTCGACCAACCACCAACCAGGATCGATGAACGACCGCTTGCGCCTCGGGCGCGTGCTGACGGGCGCACCGGCGCCGCTCCCACCGTGAAGCAGGGCGGGGGTGTATGCGGACTGCTCAGCGTCGCCCCAGCGCCGGGTCGCGTCGCCGCCGCCGGTGCGGTTCAAGTTGGCATATGAGATCCTGGCTCCCGCGCTGGCCCAGTAGAGCCGCCCGGCGGCCGGATCGATCGTCACCCCCTCCGCGCCCTTCACGGTCGCCTCGGTGGTGTTCAGGGTCGCCGCCGCCCGAGCCGTCGAGATTGGCGAACGAGATGTCGTAGTCGTAGTCGTAGTTGGCCCGTTAGATCTTCCCCGCGGCGGTGTCGACCGCCACCCTGACAGCAGTCCGCGGCCGCGTCCCGCCGGCTGCTGCTCCGTCGGCAATGCGACCACGCGCGCCGCTCCTACCAAGCGCCGGCTCCTGGTGCGAACTAGCGGCGCCCATGCGGTCGGCATCGCGCCCAGCGGACGGCTGCTTCCGTGTGGCAGGCGTCTGCGGCCGGACGCCTGCTATGCCACGAACGCACTCGTCAGCGCGAACGGGGTCGGACGATCGCAATCGCCCAAATGCAGGCGCCCGGCCGGCGCCGGCACGGTCTTGTCTACAGCCGGGCACGTCGCGCTCGGCCCGCTTGTGCTTTTGGTCGAACCGGAGCATGCCGCTCGCTTGTGCTCCCGCGTGGAACGGGCGGCGGCGACCGCGTTTCCGGAGCCCGGTGCCGACAGCCCGGTCGGCCCCGCTGCTCGCACGCGAAAGCGAGAGCCAGCCACGTGATCCCCGGCGCAGAAAAGCAGCGGCGGGTTCGTCCGCAACTCGTGCGATCGGCGGTCGGCCGGGCTGCTGCCTTGCACCAGCACCAGCACCAGCACCAGCAGTCTCGTCGACGGCGGCGGCACTGCTGCTCGTCTGCTTGCACCCGGCGTGAATCTGGCTAACGGTAGCGCTGACCGGCCCGTCGGCGGCGTCAGAGTGCTGCATTCCCGGGGCAGACGGGCAGCCGTTGCCCCGTCGGTCGGCGTGACTCCTGGCGTTCCAAAGCAGTCACGTGACGCGGCTTGATTTGAGCGGTCGAGACTGTCCCTTCCACCGAATGCGGCGGCAGGCCGTCGGTTCTCCAGCGCTCTCGCGTGTCGTCGTGGGTGTCGCACAAAGGGTTGCGGCCGCGGTGATGGCGCCGTTCGTGGCGGCGGCCCCTCGCCGGTCGTCTGAGGTGGCCGGTTCCTCGGTGCCGTTTGGCGGCCCTGGGTGGCCGCCAGGGCCTTCTCAGGCCCCGGCGGCGGCGATCTGGTGCTTGTGGAGCTTGAGTAGGTTGTGCGTCGCGGTAATCAGCCGCCACTCGGACCGCACGGCGGATCGTCCGCGGCGTTGGAAGCTGGTGATCTTGCGGTTGTGTTTCGTCTGCGCGAACACTGGCTCGACCATCGCTTTGCGTCTTCGGTACATGCCGCCGGCATCGTCGCTCGCGAGCACCGTGCGCATCCACGTCGGCCTGCCTCCGTCCCATCCCGGGCGGGGCGTGTCGCGCTTGCGTTTGCCGGCGTCCGGCGGGATTAGCACCTGGATGTGGCTGCCGGAAGCATAGCTCTGTTGTGGCTGGACGCTGCCCTTCGTGCTCCTGAGGCCGAGGTACGGCCGCGTGCCTTAGGAACGAACGTCCGACACCGGCGCGGCCGGACTTTCGCTTCGCCGCAACCGCTCGGCGACTCCTGTCAACGGAATGTGCCGAGGTTGGAGCGGTTCACGGTTCGTCAAGCCTCGGCCGAGGAGCCGGGCGGCGGGGGTCCGGGATGGGCTCGAGCGCGATCGTCGTGAGCTGTCGTCGCTGACGACATTGTCGATCTGTTGCTCGTGCCAGTAGCCGGTGTCCGCGACCACGACCCCGGGCGTTTCGGTCACACCGATCGCCTCGAGCTCGTTGATGGTCGCCTTGACCATCGGTTCGAGGTGCCCGAAGTCCGGGGAGCTCGCGGTCACCTCCGCCGCGAGCACGATCTGTAACTCGTTCACGACCGCCTGCGCGTTGTAACCCTGGGTATAGCTCCGCGGCGTCTTCACGTTCCGCGAGTCCAGATCAGTCGTATTGATCTTCCCCGCCGGAATCTCCGGCGGCTGATACGGCTTCGGCGGACAACTCAGCCGTCGCCCAAGCTTGTCGCGGCCGGTCGCGCGGTAGTGCTCATACCCCTCATTCGCCTCGCGCTCAACCGCAAGGTCTTCCTGCATCCGTCGCTCTGCCTCCAACAACCGCCCCGCACGCGACCGCTCGACAGGCCTCGCCTCCCGCCGGCGGTGCTCGTCGAGTTGCCGGCGCCCCTCCCGCAACCATCCATCGCGGCCGTCAGCCTTCGCAACGATCGCCTCCGTATCAAGCTCGAGCTCGAACCCAGCAGACCCCGCCGCCTCGGCCACCTCGGCCACCTCGGCCACCTCGGACTCCGGGCTCCCGATCTCGCCGCTGTCGAGCTCGAGCTCACAAGCAGCCTCGAGCTTCCGCTTCGCGTCCCTCAGAGCAGCACGACGCCCCTCCCGGGTCCGCAAATGCTCCGGCAGCTCATCCCCACGCGCATCCCCATACAGCTCGTCCTCCTCCGCGTCGACGCGGGCGGCCTCCTTCAAGATCTCCCGCACCACATGGTCGTACTCGAGATTCGAGTGATGCGACGCGTTCGCGTGGATCTTCGTCCCGTCGATCGCGATCAACCCGACCTTCACCAACCCCGCCGCCTTGCACAACCCCAGCACCGAGCTGAACAAGCCAGCCAGCGCGTCCTCATGCCGGGCGCGGAACCTCGCGATCGTCGCGTGGTCAGGCTTCTGCTGGGCCGCGATCACCCGGTAGGCGACATCGTCCACGCATTTGCGCTCGATCGCCCGCGAAGACCGCTCACCGCGCGCGTACGCGTACACAAGCATCGCCACCATCATCGACGGCTCGAACGCCGCACGCCCCCAACCATCCAGGCGATACGACGCGTAGAACGCAGCTAGATCCATCTCCTCCACCGACGCCAACACGAACCACGCAAGATGACCCTCCGGCAGCCAATCACGCGGATCCGGCGGCATCAAGAACACCTGCTCACGATCACACTCAAGGAAGTTCTGGGGCATGACCGGAAGTGTCTTAACCAGCCCGGACAGACCCCAGGTTTGTGCGACACCCACCGTCCATCTGGAAAGTCTCGATCGCGAGGGTGGTCACGCTTGCTCGCGCGGTAATGCGGTAGTAGGCGGCGGCGAGACGCGCTCCGGATGGCTGGCTGCTTTTTGCGAGATGCGGTAGCCACGCAATGTCCGGGCGTGCCTTCCCCGGACGGGTCTGGGGGCGGGTCTTATGAGACATCCGCGGATCAGGCCGCGTCGGCGTCAGGCCGCGGTGGCGGTTTCAGGGCGGAGCGGCTCCAGGAGCCAGAGATGGCGTCCGGGCAGGAAGTTGGCCACGCCGCGTTGGGTGATCTCAAGCTTGGTGCCGTCTGCCAGCATTAGTGTGAAGTTCGTGTCTTGGACGCCGGCGCGCAGGAACTGGATCCACCTCTGGTCCAGGTCAGCGCGGCTTTCGGGTGGGGTGAAGTCGCCGAACCGTCGTAACCGTAGTTCGTCGAGGGTGAGGTGGAGCATCTCGCAGGCTGCTTTGTTGGCGGCGACGTAGTGGCGTTGGTCGTCGGTGATGAGTGCGGCGGTCGGGGTGTTTTCAAATACGGCTTCGAGCAGGGCGTCCGTCGCGGTGCTCGAGCCGTGATTGATCGGGTCACTGCGCTCGCCCAGTGCCCTCCAGGCTGTGGCGGCCGATAGGGGCGTGGGTGATGAGGCGCCGTGGTGGCGGAGCGTGTCCTGGTCGAGTCGGTGAAAGGCCTCCACGATGGTGGGATCGAAGTGCCTGCCCGCACAGTGGTCGATCTCGGCGATCACCTCGTCGTAGGGCATCGCCTTCTTGTAGGGCCGCTCGTGGCTCATCGCGTCAAAGGCATCGGCCAGCGCGACGATGCGTCCGGGCAGCGGGATCGCGTCGCCCGCGAGTCCGCGCGGATAGCCGCTTCCGTCCCAGCGCTCGTGGTGGCTGAGCGCGATCTCGGCGGCGATCTCAAACAGCGGCGATGGGCTGTCGGCCATGATCTGCGCGCCGATCTCTGAATGTTTTTTCATCGCGGTGAACTCTTCGTCGGTGAGCTTGCCGGGTTTGAGCAGGATCGCGTCGGGGATGCCGATCTTTCCGAGGTCATGCAGGGGAGCGGCCTCGCCGATCACCGTGACCATGTCGGGCTCAAAGCCGGCCTCTGCGGCAAGGGCGGCCGATAGGCGCCCCACGCGTTGGGTGTGCTGGCGGGTTTCGTCGTCGCGGTACTCCGCCGCGAGGGAGAGCTTCTGAAAGGCTTCCAGGCGCGAGCGGTCAAGCTCCCAGGTGCGATGACGGACCCGGCTCTCCAGCGCCTCGTTTTGCGCGTGAAGCTCTAGCTGGAGCTGGCGGACGTGCAAAATGTTTCGGATCCGCAGCGACACATCGATCGCGTCCAGAGGTTTGGTCAGAAAGTCACGCGCGCCCGCCGCCAGGGCCCGCTGGCGCGTCTGCGTGCTAGCGTCGGCTGTGAGTACGAGAACCGGAACGTGGGTGCCACACTCCGTCCAGCGCTTGATCAGCTCCATGACCGCAAACCCGTCGGGGGCTGGCATCTGAAGGTCGAGCAGCAGCAGGTCGGGAGGGGTGTTCTCAAAGATCTCGACCACGTCACTTGATCTCGTCGTCGAGCTGACATGCGTGTAGTCCTCGTGCTCCAGTAGCCGTTGCAGGAAAAGGACGTTTGACGGTTGGTCATCAACGATCAGGATGTGAGCGCCTTTCAGGTCGGTCATCGCGGGCTCTTGGCTTGGTTGAGGTGCTTGCCGATGACAGCGAGGAACTCGCGGACATCGAGCGGCTTGGTCAGGTAGGCGCGCGCTCCCGTGGCGAGCAGCGCCCGGATCTGGCTGGGGGTGGCGTCGGCGCTCATAACGACCACCGGGATATCCGAGGTATCAGCGTCTGCTTGCAGCGCTTTGAGGACCGCGGTCCCGGCCATGTCTGGGAGGTGCAGGTCGAGCAGGATCAGGTCGGGCCGATGGGCGCGGGCTAAGTCAAGACCAACGCTGCCCTGCATAGCGAGCATGAGCCGCACGTCGGGCTGTCCCGCGAAGGCCTGGTGCACAAGCCTTGCATTGGCGGGGTTGTCCTCGATGTGAAGGATCGTGCCCGAGCCCACGCTGGCGTACTGTTCGCCGTCGCTGTAAGCACTGGCCAAACGGTCCTCATCTACCGGATTGGGCGCGGTCTTTAACTGCACCGTGAAGACCGACCCCTCTCCAACCGTGCTCTCGGCGTGAACGGTTCCGCCCATCTGCTCGACCAGGCTCTTAGAAAGCGCCAGCCCGAGCCCGGTGCCCTCAACGTCGCCGCGCTCGGCGCCCAAGCGATCAAAGGCAACGAACAATCGATCAAGCTTCTCCGCGGCGATGCCATGTCCGGTATCGCGGACGGTGATCTTCACCTGGTGCTCGTCGCACGCGAACGCAACATGCACGCTGCCGTCGGGCCGGTTGTACTTCACGGCGTTAGAGAGCAGGTTCAACAGCACCTGACGCAGCCGCTGGCGGTCGGCCTGCACATAGCAATCCCCAACCGCGCCCGGCTCGGTGAAAACCTCCACGCCGCGCTGCACCGCGATCGGGGCGATCAGGGCGACCACATCACCCAAAGCACTGACAACATCAACGGGCTCAACGGACATCCGCATCGTGCCGGCCTCGATGCGAGAGATATCCAGCACCTCGTCGATCAGCAACAGCAAATGACGACCGGCCCCAAGGATCTGAGCGACGCTCTCACCGTTGCGTCCCTGCGGGCCGTCCATCTCCAACAACTGACCGAAGCCCAGGATCGCGTTCAGCGGGGTGCGAAGCTCATGGCTCATACGCGACAAAAACTCGCTCTTGGCCAGATTGGCCCGCTGCGCGTCATCGCGAGCCACCCGGATCGCCTCATCGGCCATCACCCGGTCAGTCACATCACGCGCCAGCGCGTAGAGCAGCTCCTGCTCGGCCACCGGTCGCACGTTCCAGTCAAGCCAGCGATAGGACCCATCGGCGGTGCGGTAGCGATTAGTGAAGCTGATCGTGTCCAGTCCCTGCTCGGAGAGCCTGGCCGCCTCCGCCACCGTGCGCTCACGATCCTCCGGATGCACAAACTCGATAAACGGACGAGCGCACAACTCGGTCTGTGACCAACCCAGGGTGCGCTTGAAAGCCGGGTTCAGCCGTTTGAAATACGAACCTACTGACGCATCCGTGGGTTGTTTCACCGGCCGGGTAGGGGTGGGCAGAGGCCGCCGAGTGAGAGCATCGCGAGTGC
>CALAQT010000352.1 GCA_937888775.1 uncultured Actinomycetes bacterium
TCCGGCTGCCCGGCGGCAAGCACGTCGTCGTCGACGCCAAGGCCCCGTTGCAGGGGGTGCTTGACGCCTACCAGGCGCGCGACGAGGCTGAGCGCGAGCGCCATCTGCGTGACCACGCCCGCCTACTGCGAAAGCACGTCAAGGGGCTGGCCGAGAAGACCTACTGGGCCGGGCTTGACAGCTCGCCCGACTTCGTCGTGATGTTCCTGCCCGGCGAGCACCTCTACGGCGCGGCGCTCGACGCTGATCCTGCTCTAATCGAGGATGCGATGGCGCGCCGGGTGCTGATCGCCACGCCGACCACGCTACTGGCGATGCTGCGGGCCGTCGCCTACGGCTGGCAGCAGGAGCGAGTCGCCGAGTCCGCCCAGGAGATCTCCGATCTGGGGCGTGAGCTGCACGGCCGCCTGGTCAAGCTGTCCGGGCTGCTGGCGACGCTCGGCACGCGACTCAACAGTGCGGTCCGTGCCTACAACGAGACCGTCGGGTCCTACGAGGCGCGGGTGCTACCCAGCGCGCGCCGGTTCTCGGACCACGGAGCCGTCGCCGAGGGTCGCGAGATGCCGCCGCTGGAGCACGTAACCACCAGCGCCCGCGCCGTGCACGCGGCCGAGCTGGAGCTGGAACTGGAGTTCGAGACCGAGGTCAGCGCCGACGAGGTGACGGCCAGGCGCCTGCGCGCGGCGGAGTAGGGGATCCCGCCGCGACACTCCTCTGAAACGGCCGCCTGCGTGTGGGCCGGCTCTAAACATGTTGCCGGTTACGCTCGTCCCACCAGCGCTTGAGGTCGGCGCGCTGCTGGGGGAGGGGGTCGGCGGAGGGCTTGCGCGACTGCACGTAGGCCAGCGCCTGGTCGACGTCAATGTCATCGGTGACCGCCACCACCCCCGCCGCGACGGCGGCCGAGCGCTGCCACCCGGCTCGGCAGTGCACGTAGCTGCGCAGGCCTGAGCTCAGCCAGCCGGCCACTTCGGTCACCGCCGACTCGAGCACTTCAGGCGGGAGATCGCCGTAATCGGTCAGCGGCAGGCGATGCTCGGCCATCTCCGCTCGTTGGAGTGCGTCCTCCACCTGCTCGCGCTCGCCGGGGCGATACTCGCTGTCCTGCACCAGATTCAGCACCCGCCGCACACCCATCATCTGCAGCGTCATCACGTCGCCGGCATCCAGTGGGTAGGCGCCGATCAACAGCTTGTCATTGACATCGGCGAATCCGTAAGTGCGAAACCAGTTCGACACGCCGCACATGATCGCTCCTTATGCGGTGTGACGCTGGGCGGCCCCCGGCCTGATTGGATATCGGCGCAATGGGAGACCGCATCGCCGATAGCCTGCACGTCGCCACCGCGCTGATCCGGGCCGGTGTGGCAAAGCCCTCGCGGCCTGATCGCTCGCTGCGCGCGCTGTGGGGGCTGCGCCGCTGGGGTCCCACGCTGGCGGCCGGATATCTGGGCGCCGCGGCGCGGTATCCGGGCGCGGCGGCGATCGCCGACGAGCTTGGCGTGCTGACCTTCGCCGACGTTGAGGCGCGGACCAACGCGCTGGCCCGAGGCCTGTCCGATCACGGCGTCCAAGAGGGCGACAGGATTGCGCTGATGTGCCGAAACCATCGCTGGTTCATCGAGGCGAGCGTCGCGTGCGCCAAGCTGGGAGCCCACGCGGTTTATCTGAACACCGCCTTCGCCGGCCCCCAGCTCACAGCGGTGCTTGGTTCTGAGAATCCGGCGGCGGTCATCTACGACCAGGAGTTCACGTCTGCGCTGGAGCCGGCGTTCGCTGGGCGCCTCGGCTTTCTAGCCTGGCGCGATGGCACGACCGACGCGGGCCATGGCGGACTCGGGGGCAGCGCCGGCGTGGACCATCCCACGCTGGAGGAAGTGATCGACGGGCGCATGGTCGCGCCGCTGACTCCGCCCACGGACCCAGGCCGGACGGTGATCCTGACCTCGGGGACGACCGGCACGCCGAAGGGCGCAAACCGGGCCAGCCCCGGTTCCCTGGGACCTGCCGCGGCGTTGCTGTCGGCGATCCCGCTGCGGGCCCGGGAGACGACGGTGATCGCCGCGCCGATGTTCCACTCCTGGGGCTTTGCCCACATGTTCCTGAGCACGGCGCTGTCCTCGACGCTCGTTCTGCGCCGCCGGTTTGATCCTGCCGACACGTTGCGGGCGATCGCCGAGCATCGCGCCAGCGCGCTGATCGTGGTTCCGGTGATGCTCGCCCGGATGCTCGAGCTCGGCGCCGATGCGGTGAGCGCCTACGAGCTCTCATCGCTGCGGCTGATCGCCGCCAGTGGATCCGCGCTGCCCGGCCCGCTGGCCCAGGACGTGATGGATGTCTTCGGCGAGAAGCTCTACAACCTGTACGGCTCCACCGAAGTCGCCTGGGCCACGGTGGCCTCGCCGCAGGACCTCCGCGCGGCGCCCGGGACCGCCGGACGCCCACCGCGGGGCACCGTCGTGAAGATCCTCGATCCAGAATCTCATCTGCTCCCAGCCGGGGTCAGTGGCCGGATCTTCGTCGGCAGCGAGATGCTGTTCGAGGGCTACACCGGGGGCGGCGACAAGCTCCGGTTGGGCGACCTGATGTCGACGGGCGACATGGGCCACTTCGATGACCGCGGGCGGCTGTTCGTCGACGGACGCGACGACGACATGATCGTCTCCGGCGGCGAGAACGTGTTCCCCTCCGAGGTCGAGAATCTGCTGGCCGCCCTACCAGGGATCCGTGAGGTGGCGGTCGTCGGCGTACCTGACCCGGAGTTCGGACAGCGCCTACGGGCGGTCGTGGCGCTCGAGCGCGAGGCGACCCTCACCGAGCGCGAGCTCCAGGACCACGTGCGGCGCAATCTCGCCCGCTACAAGGTTCCGCGTGAGGTCCGGTTCGTCGACGAGCTGCCCCGCAACGCCACCGGCAAGGTGCTCAAGCGAGAGCTCGTCTAACCGTCCAACAGGCCGCCCCTGATTTCGTCGCGAGTCCTATGCTCGAATCATGTCGCTGCGAACCGACACATTCGACCTCGGGGGGCTGCGCCTGCACTCGGGCGAGGGCCGCCGGCTGGAGCTGAGTGTGGCAATCGATCCGTTCGGCCTGGCCGACGAGCTCTACGCCGTGGCGCCGCCCCTGGTCGCCGTGGTGCTCGACATCTCACGCACCACCGGAGACGGCTACGCGCTGCGGCTGCGCTTTACGGCGCAGCTGGAGGGGCCGTGCATGCGGTGCCTGGAGCCGGCGTGGCCGTCGTTTGACGTCGACTCGCGGGAGGTGTCCCAGCCGGGCGAGAGCGACGAGCTCAGCTCGCCCTACGTCGCGGGTGGAGTGCTGGACCTGCGCGCCTGGGCGCGCGACGCGCTCGCCCTGGCGCTGCCCACCCAGATCCTGTGCCGCGCCGAGTGCGCGGGGCTGTGCCCGATCTGCGGGATCGACCTCAACGCCGCCGATCCCGGGCACGCCCATGAGCGCGAGCCCGACCCCCGCTGGGGCAAGCTCTCCGAGCTGCGCTTCGATTGACGGCTGCGCCGGCGCACCCAGCCGGTGTCGATCCAGCCGCAGTTTGCGTGGCTCCGATTCAAGTCCAGGTCACTAACGCAACGCGCTGATCCGCTCAGGAGCATGACCGGCGCGCGCTGCGCCCGAAGCGGGCTCCTTGCTAGCCTGATGCCTCCATGGCCGTCCCCAAGCAGAAACAGTCGCATGCCCGTACCGCGCAGCGGCGCGCCCAGCACAAGCTGACAGCTCCGACGTACAACGCCTGTCCCCAATGCCACAGCCCCCGACTTCCGCACCGTGTCTGCCCCACCTGTGGCAGCTACAAGGGACGGGAGGTCATCGCGGACACCGGCGACCAGAGCGGCTGACGACCTGATTCATGGTCACGGTTGCCGTGGACGCTGGCGGGGCGGACCTCGGCCCGGCTGAGGTCGCGGCGGGCGCAGCCCGCGCCGCAGCCCAGGGCATTGTTGTCCTGCTGTTCGGCCCCGCGCGAGAGATCGGCTCGGTGCCCGATGGAGTACAGGTCATCGACGCCCCGATCTCCATCGCCAAGGCGGCCGATCCCGCCTTCGCCGTCAGATCGACCCCCGAGGCGTCGATCGTCCAGGCCGCCCGGGCCGTTGCCGAGGGCCGGGCGCAGGCGCTGGTCTCAGGCGGCTCCACCGGCTCGGCGCTGGCCGCCGGTCTGTTCAACATGCGCCGGGACCGGGGCATCTACCGCCCCGCGCTCGCGTTGCCGGTCCCGATGCCCGGCGCGGCGCCGGTGCTGCTGCTCGACGTCGGCGCCAACGTCACCTGCCGGCCCGAGCATCTGGTCCAGTTCGCGCACATGGGTTCGGCGTTCGCCCATGCGGTGATGGGCATCGACTCGCCCCGCGTGGCCCTGCTGTCCAACGGCGAGGAGCCGGGCAAGGGCACCCCGGACCTGGTCAGCGTGCACGAGCAGCTCGCCGCCAGCGGTGGCACCGGATTGAACTTCATCGGCAACGTCGAGGGCACGCAGGTGACCGGTGGCGCCGCCGACGTCGTGGTCATGGACGGGTTCACGGGCAACATCACGCTGAAGCTGATCGAGGGCGTCTCTGGGCGCACGCTGCGCGCGATCCGCGACGCGGCCATGAGCTCGCCCCGCGGCAGGCTAGGGGGGCTGCTGCTCGGCCCGGCCATCCGGCGCCTGCGCGACGAGATCGACCCCGAAAGTCAGGGGGGCGCCTACATGCTGGGACTGAGGCAGCTGGGCGTGGTGGCGCATGGGCGCTTCACGCGGCGTGGCTTTGCGCGGGCGATCGAGGTCGCGGCGCGGGGCGTCGATGAGGACGTGATCCGGGCGACGCGCTCGGCGCTGCAGGCAGCGGGTGCGCTGCGCTCGCCCCATCAGGGTTCCGGCGAAGATGGCGACGATGGCGGCGATTCGCGCAACGGCGGCGGCGAGGGCGGCCGGGGTCCAGACGGAGGCGGCGGTGCCTCGTCCGAGCCGACGGCTACGGTGTCTGGCCGATGAACCGCGAGCAGGTTTTCTCGCTGATCCGCGCCCACCTGGCCGATGAGCTCGAGGTCGATCCCGACTCGATCCAGGAGGTGACGCGCTTCAGAGAGGATCTTGAAGCCGACTCACTTGACCTCTACACGCTGGTGCAGGAGCTGGAGGACTCCTACGGCGTGCGGATCTCCGACGAGGAGGCGGCCAAGATACTCACCGTCGGTCAGGCGGTCGAGTTCGTGCTCGCGAGTGGTGCGACCGGTCAGCACCAGTCAGCGACCGCGAGCCAAGGTCCTGACCCTGAGTGAGCGAGAAACTCGAGCGGGTCGGCAGTGGGCGCCACGCTTCCCTGTGGCCCGCCACATTGCACGGGCTGCTGGCGGACCTGCCGGCCGACCTGGCCGCGTCGGTGTTCCGCCACTCGTCCTGGACCTCCAAGCGCTCGGAGTCCTACGAGCGGCTGGCCTTTCTGGGCGACAGCGTGCTGGCGCTGGCCGTCACGACGCACCTGTACCCGCGGCTGGAGGCCGAGCGCTTCGGCGCCGGCCAGCTGACCAAGATCCGTGCCCAGGCCGTCTCCGGCCGTTCGTGCCGGGAGGTCGCCGAGCGGCTCGGGGTGCCCGATCGGCTGCGCGCGGCCGCCCCGCCCGGGGTGGCGTCCGGTGTCGAGGGATTGATCGCAACCGAGCGCGTGCTGGCCTCGGTGATCGAGGCCGTGATCGGTGCCTGCTACATCCAGCACGGCTACGACCTGACCGCCGCAGCGGTCGTGGCCGCCTTCACGCCGGAGATCGAGCAGGCGCTCAAGCATCCGGTCGACTACAAGTCAGCCCTGCAGGAGCGCTTGGCGCGACGCGGCGAGTTGGTGCACTACGAGGTCACCGCCGAGCAGGGGCCGCCGCACGATCGCACGTTCTGCATCATCGCCACGATCGACGGCGTCGAAATCGGCCGCGGGACCGGTCGCAGCAAGAAGGACGCCGAGCAGGAGGCCGCCCAGACGGCGTTGGACGGGATGCGGTGAACCGATGTATCTGAAATCGATCACCGTCAAAGGCTTCAAGTCCTTCCCGGACCGCACCCGGCTGGAGTTCGGCCCCGGCGTCAGCGTGATCGTCGGGCCCAACGGCTCGGGGAAGTCCAACGTCACCGATGCGGTTCTGTGGGCGCTTGGCGAGCAGTCGCCGGTCGCCGTCCGCGGCCAATCGATGCAGGACGTGATCTTCGGCGGCGCCCCCGGACGCCAGGCCGCCAAGCACGCCGAGGTCGAACTGGTGCTCGACGACAGCGAGGGGACGCTCGCCCTGGGCGCTCCGGAGGTCTCGATCTACCGTCGCCTGGACCGGGCCGGCGAGGGCGAGTACCGGCTGGCCGGCGCGCGCTGCCGGTTGGTCGACGTGGTGGAGCTGCTGTCGGACACCGGATTGGGCAAGGAGATGCACTCGGTCATCTCCCAGGGGCGGGTCGAATCGCTGGTCACCTCCAAGCCGAGAGACCGGCGGCTGCTGATCGAGGAGGCCGCCGGTCTGGGCAAGCACCGCAAGCGCC
>CALAQT010000353.1 GCA_937888775.1 uncultured Actinomycetes bacterium
GACCGCCATGCTAGTGACAGCAGCCTATCGCGCTGGGACGACTCGGGGGCCTTTTATCACCCCTTCTGGACGCCGGGGGTGGTACCGGTGCCCTCGTATGGGCTCTTGGTGCTGCTGTACGGGAGAACCGTCGTCTTGTCGAGGAACTTCAGGCCGGTGTCGACGTCGGCGATACTGCTGAGCCCCTGTGACACGTTGTAGAGGTAGAGCTCCAGGATCGGAATGAAGCCCTGGAGATAGGGCTGCTGGTCGATCGTGAACTGGATTGCGCCGGCGGCGAGCAGCTGCTCGGTGATCGGTGTGAGGTCATACCCGCCACCCTTGACGCCCTTCGCGGCCAGACCGAGCTTCTGGATCGTCTGGGCGCAGCCCTCCGTGCTGCCGGCGTCGACGGCGAACAGGCCCTTGGTGTTTGGGTGCCCGACCGCGTAGGAGTTGATCGCCGTCAACTCTCCCGGGACGGCGGCTCCGGTCGCCACAACGTGGGTCTTGATCGAGGGATGGCTCTTAAGCGTCGCCAGCGCACCGTCGATCCGCGGCTGGATGTTGGCCGATCCCGGCGTCGCGATGAACAGCGCAACGTCACCCGAGGGCACGAGCGCGGCGATGTGTGCGCCCATCTGCTGACCGGAGACGAACAGATCTTGCCCGATGTAGGCCAGGCGCCCGCTCTTGGGCTCGTCGGCGTTGTAGGCGACAACCGGGATGTTGGCGGCCAGCGCGGCGGCCACAGGCTTGTTGAACGCGACCGGATCGATCAGCGAGGTCGCGATTCCGTCGACGCCGGCGGTGACCGCGGTGTTGATCGAGCTGACCATCTCGGACACGTTGCTGGTCGGCGAACCGGTCCATTGATACGAGCAGCCGAGCAGCTTGCAGGCATCGGCGGCGCCGCTCTGGGTCGGCGTGAAGAACACGTTCGTGGTCACGTGGTTGACCATCGTGAACTTCAGCGCCTTGCTGGAGCCGAAGATGCCCGAGGCGGCGCTACCGCCGCCGGTGGCCGCCGATGCGCTCCCGCTCGAACTGCTGCTGCTGCTTCCGCCACAGGCTTCGAGCATCACCGCGGCGATCCCCGCCGCGCCACCGGTCAGCGCCGTGCGCCGGGTGAACTGACGGAACTTCGACTGCGGAGTCGGATCCTGCTTGCGCTCGTCCCACTCGAGCCGCTCGACCGCCTCCTGCACGATATCCGCTTCAGACATTTGCAACCTCCTCTTAGTTGAACTGCACCCGCACGCGTGCGTACGCTCTCAGACTCGGCCGCGCGTGTCCACCGTGCTTAACCGACCATAAATGTCGTGGTTCGAGCGGATGACACGACGGTCATCGCCGGTCGTCTCCGATCGCGCTTCTGATCGCGCCGAGCCCGGCACTCGCCGAGCCAGGCCTGGCGCGTGCGTCGGCGCCAAGTCGCTCTCTCATCCTCTCCTCTGGTCCTGACGGGGCGGCATGTTAGCGATCACACGCGACGGCTGTCAATCGGGCTCCCGGGGCGACCGCCGTGCTGGCCCGAACGATCAGCTCGGGCGTGATCCGTGAGCCCAAGGGTGCTGAAGCTCCGGTCGTCTGTGCCTCGATAATCGCCAGCAGCAGCCACAGGCCGCGACCGCCCATTTCGCCGAAATCCTGGCGCACGGTGGTGAGCGGCGGCGTGAAGTACTGGGCCTCCGGCACGTCGTCAAAGCCCACCACGCTGATGTCGCGAGGGATCTCGCGACCCGCCTCGTGCATCGCGCGCAGCACGCCGAGCGCCATCTGGTCGTTGGCGACGAACAGCGCAGTGACTGCCGGATCGCGGCTCAGGCGCGCGCCGAGGTCATAGCCCGAGCGCGGGCTCCAATCACCCACCAGATGCTGGGGCACCGGGGCCCCGGCCGCCTGGAGCGTCTCGCGCCAGCCTTGCAGGCGCTGCTGGGATTCCAGGAAGTCAGCCGGACCGGTGATGTGCCAGACCGTCTCGTGTCCTAGGTCGAGCAGGTGCCGCGTCGCGCTGACCGCGCCCGCATACTGGTCGACGCAAACCAGCGGCACCGCGTCCGCCGGGCCGGCCTCCACGGCCACCAGCGGGATGTCGGAGGGCGCGTGGGCCAGCGCGTCAACCGCGTCCTCGTAAGGGGCGATCACCAGCAGCCCGTCGACGCCGTGGCGGCGAAGCCGTTCGACGGCATCGGTTACCGACGAGCGGTTCAGCGCCTTGAGGCTGGCGACGATGATGAAGTATCCGGCTTCGTGGGCGGCGCGCTCGATCCCGAACAACGTCGAGGCGGGGCCGTACAGCGTCGTGTCGAAGCTCAGGACCCCGAGCGTGTTGGAGCGCCCGGTCACCAGCGCCCGGGCGATCGAGTTGCGGCGGTACCCGAGCTGGACCATCGCGTCGAGCACCCGCTGGCGCGTCTCCGGGCGCACGTGGCGGCTGCCGTTGATCACGCGCGACACCGTCTGGTGCGAAACGCCGGCCAGCCGTCCCACGTCGGACATCACGGCGGCGCGCCGCGGACGCTCCCGCGTCCTCCCATCCCCCTCCAAGTCCATCGCGCTTGCGCACCTCCCCCAATCACTGTGGTGCCAGTTCGCATCCCCGTGGCGCCATTTCGCCTCCCCGTGGCGCCTGCGATACCGCATCGACCGCATATAGGCGTGCGACCTCGACCCTCAGCCACGAATGTTAGCGCTAACGGACGGTAATCTTCGCACCCGGCCCGAAAAACCGCCGCCTCGTCGCGACCGCGGCGCGGCGGCGCCAACTCATGGGAGAGAGATGAAAGCGAGCGGCCCGCTCGTCGGGCTCGACGTCGGAACCTCGGCGGTCAAGGGACTGGCGATCGATGATGGCGGGACAGTTCTGGCGCGGGCGGAGGCCGGCTACCCGCTTGACACTCCGCGACCCGGATGGGCCGAGCAGAACCCTGAGGACTGGTGGCGGGCGACCGAGAGCGTGCTGGAACAGCTGGAGGCTGCGGTGGGAAGGCCGGCGGGCATCGGACTGTCGGGACAGATGCACGGCCTGGTCGCGCTCGATAGCCGGGATCGAGTGCTGCGTCCCGCGATCCTCTGGAATGACCAGCGCACGATCGCGCAGTGCCGCCAGATCGAGCAGCGGATCGGCCTGAAGCGGTTGATCGCGCTGACGGGCAACCGCGCGCTGCCCGGCTTCAGCGCGCCGAAGCTGCTGTGGCTGGCTGAGCACGAGCCCGATCTGCACGCGCGGATGGCACGAGCGCTCCTGCCCAAGGATTACGTTCGCCTGCGGCTGTGCGGTGAGCACGCCACCGATGTCTCCGATGCCTCGGGCACGCTGTTGCTCGACGTCGCGCAGCGCCGCTGGAGCGAGGAGGTGCTGGTCGCGCTGGAGATCGATCCGGCGATCCTGCCCCCGGTGCTGGAGAGCCCGGAGGTGTCAGGGGCAAATCGGCAGGGCGTGCCTGTAGCCGCCGGCGGCGGCGATCAGGCCGCGGGCGCACTGGGCGTCGGCGTGACCGCACCGGGGCCGGTGTCGGTCGTGCTCGGCACCTCCGGCGTCGTGTTCGCCGCGCTGGCGCGATTTCAATCCGACGAGCTAGGGCGCGTGCACGCCTTCTGCCACGCCGTGCCGGGCGCATGGCACGCGATGGGTGTGATGCTGTCAGCGGCGGGATCGCTGGCCTGGTTGGCCCAGGCGCTCGGCCCCGGCGTGGTGTTCGATGAGCTGCTCGCCGACGCCGCCAGCTGGCCGGCGGGAACCGAGGGACTGCTGTTCGCGCCGTATCTGGCAGGCGAACGTACCCCCCACGTCGACCCCGACGCGCGTGGCGCATTCGTCGGCCTGAGCCTGCGTCATGACCGAGGCGCGTTGGCGCGGGCCGTGCTGGAGGGCGTGGCGTTCGGACTGCGCGATTCGCTGGAGCTGGTCGCCGACCTGGGCGTGGCGCCGACGCTGGGTCGCGTGTCCGGGGGCGGCTCGCGCAGCGAGCTGTGGCTGCAGATCGTCGCCTCGGTGCTCGAGCTGCCGCTGCAACGCGTGGCCGTCGACGAGGGCGCGGCATTCGGCGCTGCGATCTTGGGCGGCGTCGCGGCGGGGACCTGGCCCGACGTGCACGTCGCGGTCCAAGCCACGGTCAAACCGGGTGCACAGGTTGAGCCCGTCGCCGAATGGGTGGAGGTCTACCGCGAGCGTCGCGAGCGGTTCAGGGAGCTGTATCCCGCGCTGGCGCCGTTCCAGCGCAGCGCCGGAGACGACGCCGGCGAGCGGCGGGAACCGGTCTAGTCGATCAACGCCGCGCCCGGTCCCGGCGTCACCGTGACCGCCCCCCGCGGAGCGCTCACCCCCGGCGGCAGCAGCCCCAGCACGTTGCCGCCGAAGCCCCCGCCAACGATCCGCGCGCCCAACGCGCCAGCTCGGTGCAGACGCTCCACGGTCGCCTCCACCGCCGGGGTGGAGACGTCATAGCAATCGCGCAGGCTGGCATGGGAGGCGTCGAGCAGCCGCCCCAGTGCCGGGAAGTCGCGCTCGGCGAGGGCGTGCACGGCGGCGCGCACGCGGTCGTTCTCGCTGACCACGTGACGGACCCGAGCGGCCAGCGGTTCGGGCAGCCGCTGCACCATCTCCAGCGTGGCATCGCGCAGGCTCGCCAGGCCGAGCTCGCGACACGCGCCCTCACACTCTTCGCGGCGCTGGTTGTAACCCGAACCGGCGATCGCATGACGTTCGCCGGAGTCCAGCGTGACCAGCGAGAACTCGCCAAGATCCAGGGCCACCCGGTTGAGGGTCAGTGAGCGGAAGTCGATCTCCACCGCGGTGTCGCGCTCCCCGTACAGCGAGGCGAGCTGATCGAGCAGGCCGGTACGCGCGCCGACCCATTCGTTCTCGATTCTCGAGCACAGCTGCGCCAGCTCGAGCCGCCCGGGAACCGGCGCGTCGCTGAGCGCGAACAGCGCAAGCGTCAGCGCCACCTCCAGTGCGGCTGAGGACGACAATCCCGATCCGCGGGGAACGGTGCCGCTGATCTCCAGCCTGCCCCCGGTCAGCTGCGCTCCGTGTCGATCCACCTCCGCTGCCGCACCGCGCACGAAGGCACGCCACCCGTCCGCCCGCGCGATCTGTCCAAGGGCGAACGAGTCCCGGCGCCCGAGGTCGGTGGCGACCGCCTCGATCCGTCCCGATTTGGTCCGGGTGGCGCGCACGGTGACCCCGTCTGAGATCGCGAACGGCAGCGCCAGACCCTCGTTGTAGTCGGTGTGCTCGCCGATCAGATTGACGCGTCCGGGCGCGAACGCAATGGCGCTATCGCGCACCGTGTAGTCTCCTGTTCATGGTCGGTGACATTCTCCAGCCCACGCATCTTCTCCTGATTCTCGTGGTCGCGCTGGTGGTGCTCGGTCCCAAGCGGCTCCCCGAGGTCGGTCGGGCCGTCGGCAAGGGCATCCGCGACTTCAAGGACGCGATCAACGGCGAGCATGACGAGCCCAAGGGCGAGGTCATGAGCGCCGAGGCGCCCAAGCCGGCCAACGAGCCGGCCGACCGCGTCGCCTAGCTGCCTCGGCGAGGTCCACTCGTGCCCGTGCAGTGGGGAGTCATGTCCACCGCTCAGATCAACGAGAAGCTTCTGGCCGGCGCACGTCAGACCGACGCGTTGGCGATCCTGGCAGTCGCCAGCCGTGATGTCGAGAGCGCCAGGCAATACGCGCTGGTCCACAGCATCGAGCGCGCCTACGGCGGTTACGACGCACTGTTGTCTGACCCTGACGTCGAGGCGGTCTACATCTCGCTGCCCAATTCGCTTCACCTGGAGTGGAGCGTGCGAGCCCTGCAGGCCGGCAAGCATGTGCTGTGCGAGAAGCCGCTGGGTCGGAGCGCCGCTGAGGTGGACACGGCCTTTGACGTCGCCGAGCGCGAGGGGCGACTATTGATGGAGGCGTTCATGTACCGCCACAATCCGCAGACGCACCGGCTTGCCGAGCTGGTCGGCACTGGGGCGATCGGACGGCTGCGGCTGGTCCGCGCCGCGTTCAGTTTCGCCGCCCGCGACGCTGCCAACATCCGCCTGCGCTCCGCGTTGCAAGGGGGCGCGCTGATGGACGTCGGCTGCTATTGCGTTAGCGGCGCCCGCTTGATCGCCGGCGAGCCTGAGCGCGTCGGCGCCGAGCAGGTGCTGGGCGGCGATGGCGTCGATGTGGCGTTTGCCGCGACGATGCGCTTCGCTGACGGCGTGATCGGTCACTTCGATGCCGGGCTGGCGCTGGACACCCGCGACGAACTGGAGGTCGTGGGCGAGGAAGGCTCACTGTTCCTCGACGATCCCTGGCACTGCCGCCATCCGATGATCGAGCTCCGGCGCGACGGGAAGGTGGAGGGGATCGAGCTTGAACCGGTCGACTCCTACCGGCTGGAGGCCGAGAACTTCTGCGCCGCCATCCGCGGCACCGCCAGCCCGTTGCTGGGACGCGAGGACGCGGTCTCCCAGGCCCGAGTGATCGAGGCCCTATATCGAGCCGCCGAACTGGGTCAAACCGTGACGCTTCCCTGAACGGTAGCGCCGCCTGCATACGAGGATCGGGCTGTGGATCCTGAGCTCAAACGCCGTCTGGCCGCCAACGAGCGGTGTTCCGCAGCGTCAACGATGAAATCCAGTGGAGAAGCGCGGCGAGGCGGGAGCCGAAGCGGCTTCGATCGATCCGGGAGCGTGAGGGCGCTCGGGCAGTTGGGCGCCCTCGAGGTCAAAACGCATCCGCACCTCGACCCCCCCGCACGAGCGGGGGACGATCGAGAAATCTTCGGTGAGCTGGGCGATCAGTCCCAATCCCAGCCCAAGCCCAGGGCGGTCCGCCCGCGGCTCCAAGCCGCAGCCCTCGTCGGCGATCAGGATCCACAGCTCCTCGGAGACGACCGCGGCGCTGACATGGATCTGGCCGGGTTCGTCGCGGTAGGCGTGGACCACGGCGTTGGTCAGCGCTTCGGAGCTCGCCAGACGAACGGCCTCCAGCTGCTGCGCATTGGCGCCCGAGGCCAAGGCAAAGGCAGTCAACTCACGACGCGCCACGTGGACGGAATCGGCCACCGCCGGGTAGCTCGTGCTCAGACCGTCGTTCGCAAAGTCAGCCATCTTCACCCTTGACGTACCCCCATCGCGTGATCGTCAAGCCACCGGATCTCTTAGCGCCGCGCTGAGACGGAGTCGCCGTGGCCCGTTTGCTGGGTTGGGTTGCGCGCCTAGCTGCTCTGTCCGCAGAACGATACGCGCAACCGCGGCCGCCAAGATCGCATCGCCTACCTCGGCCGACTGGCGTGCGTCGCTATTGCGTGGCTCGGGCCGGGGGCGTACGCTCGGACGGTCGTCTGAATCGTGACCTTGCGTGAGGCAACCTAGGACATGAGCCGCAGCAAACGGGTACCCAAAGAGCAGGAGAGGCATGGCTGACCGTAGCAACCAGCAGCGCAGCGACCAGGATTCACCTTCGCCCGAGCAACAGGTTCGGGCGCTCTACGAGCAGGCCGAGTCGCGTACCGCGCAGGCGTTCGACGAACTCGTCTCCAAGCCTAGCTTCGGCCTGGTGATGGCCCGCAGCGCGGAGAACATTGCCGCACTGACGCGGATCGGCGCGGACCTCGCCGATACGGTGTTGCGCAACCTGCGGATCGCCGGACGGGCGGACGTGACCAGGCTGGCCCGGCAGCTACATCGGACCGAGGACAAGCTCGAGCGGGTGCTGCAGGAGATCGAGGCACTCCGCGACGAGATGGTCGAGCGCAACGCCAGTTCCTCTGGCAACGGCAGCGACCCGAGCCGGCCGGTGCGCCGGCGCCCGGAGGCCAAGCGATGAATGTGCTCGAGCGTCTGGCCAGATCCCCTCTGAACGCGCTCGAGTTCGCCAACATCGTGCTGACCACCGACGACGCGGTGGTGGGAGCCACTCCGCGCGACGTCATCTGGACTCATCGGGGCACGACGCTGTACCGCTACCGCTCGTCCGAGCGCCGGTATCCGGTGCCGCTGCTGCTGGTGTTCGCACTGATCAACCGTCCGGAGATCTTCGACCTGCGTCCCGGCAGCTCGCTGGTCGAGTACCTGCTCGACGAGGGCTTTGACCTGTTCCTCGTCGATTGGGGGGTACCCGACGAGGAGGATGCCGAGATGGGACTCGACGACTACATCTGCGACGAGCTTGACTGGGCGGTGCGTGAGACGCTGCGCGCGAGCGGCGCCGACGAGCTGACGCTGCTGGGATGGTGCATCGGGGCGACCTTGTGCGCGATGTACTGCGGGCTGGACCGCGGCGAGGAACGAACCGCCGTCAGGAACCTCGCCCTGCTGACGATGCCGGTCGACGGGCGCGGCTCGGGCTACGCGGCTTGGGTGGGCGATCCGGAGTTCGACGTCGAGCAGGTCGCCGAGGCCTGGCGCGTGCTCCCAGGATCCTCGGTCGATTTCGCCAACAAGCTGCTCAAGCCGGTGACCAACTTCTTCACCACCTACCGGCGGCTGTGGCAGGGCGTCGAGGAGGGTGCATCGCGCCGGGAGGCCTACCAGCCGATGGCCAAGTGGGTGACGGACAATCCCCCGTTTCCCGGCCGAGCCTGGGCCCAGTGGATTCCGATGATGTACCGCGACGCAGCACTCGTCTCGGGCTCGGTGAGACTGCGTGGCCGGCGAGTCGATCTCGGCCGAGTCGATCAAAACCTGATGGTCGTCACCGCCGGATCCGATCACATCGCCCCGCGGCCCGGGACGATGCCGCTGTTTGACCTCGTCTCCAGCCAGGACGTGACGCACATGGCCCGCCCCGGAGGCCACATCGGCCTGATCGCCGGCTCTGCCGCGCGGAAGGAGCTGTGGCCCGAGATGGCGGCCTGGCTGAGCGAGCGCTCAGAGCGCTGAGCGCAGGCGCAGGGAGGGCGCTGACGGGAAAACGACACAGGAGAGGAATCATGAGCACCGATATCACGTCAAGCGAATCCGAGCAGGATGCTCCTCCGGAGACCGGGAGCTTTCCGGGACGCCACCGCCGGCCACGGATGCACGGCCGGGTGGTCTTTGTCACCGGCGGCACCCGCGGGATCGGGGCGGCGATCTCCCGCAGCTTCGCCGAGCAGAACGCGATCGTGGCGGCCGGCTACGGACGGGATGCCGAGCATGCCAATGCGCTGCTGGAGGAGCTGCGCGAAGGCGGCACCACGGCCAGCGTCCACCAGGGCAACGTCGGCTCGGCGGAGGATTGCCGCCGCACGATCGCCGAGGTGATCGAGCGCCACGGGCGCCTCGACGTGCTGGTCAACAACGCCGGCATCACGATCGACAAGACGGTGCTGAAGATGAGCGACGAGGACTGGTACAAGGTGCTCGCGGTCAACCTGTCCGGCGCCTTCTTCATGTCGCAGGCCGTGCTACCGCACATGATCGAGCGCGGCTCAGGCCGGATCATCAACATCTCCTCGATCATCGGGGAGACCGGCAACATCGGCCAGGCCAACTACGCCGCGTCTAAGTCGGGACTGTTTGGTCTGACCAAGACGCTGGCCCGGGAGGCGGCCCAGCAGCTCGCGCGCGGGGGCAAGCAGACCGGCGACTCGATCGGCGTCACGGTCAATACGGTGGCGCCCGGGTTCATCGCCACCGAGATGCTGGAGCACGTACCCGAGAAGGTGCTTGAAAAGATCAAGGCGCAGATCCCGGTCGGGAGGCTGGGCCGCCCGGACGAGATCGCCCGGGTCGTGCACTTCCTCGCCGCGGACCAGTCGTCCTACATCACGGGAGCGACCTGGGGGGTGAACGGCGGCCAGGACATGTAACGCCTATCCTGCGCTGCGATGGCCCACCGTTCAGCCGCAGCGCTGGGAGAGATCATCCGCCAGCAGCGAGAGCTCGCGGAGCTTTCGATGCGCCAGTTCGCGGAGCTGGCGGGGATCTCCAACCCATATCTGTCCCAGATCGAGCGCGGGCTGCGCGCGCCGTCGGAGCAGGTGCTCGACGGTATCGCCAACGCGCTGAAGAGCTCCGCCGACGCGCTCTACAAGCAGGCGGGAGTGGCGCCACCAGGCGAGGAGCCGGCCGATCGCGCAGTGCTGGAGGCGATCGCTGGCGACCCACGCCTCACGGCGCGCCAGCGGGCGGCGCTGCGAGAGGTCTACGAGGCGTTCATCGGAGCCGCACCGCGGCGACGAAGACGAGCGGAAGGAGCGGAGCGATGAGTGATGGGCGAGCGGCTCTGGTGACGGGCGCGGCCGGCGGGATCGGTCGCGCGGTCACGGCCCGGCTGGTGGCCGACGGGATCGACGTGCTGGCTGTCGATCTGCACCCTGACCCAGACGGACCAGGTTTCCCCTACGAGGCCGATCTGACCGATGCGGAATCCAACGCCGGGGCGGTGGCGGCCGCGCTACAGCGCTTCGGCCGGTTGGACATAGTGGTTCCCAACGCCGGCCTGCAGCACGTGGCCGCGATCGATGAGTTCCCCGTCGAGCGCTGGAACACGATCGTCGCCGTGCTGCTGACCAGCCCGTTCCTGCTCGCCAAACACGCCTGGCCGGCGTTGAAGGAGAGCCCGGCGGGACGCTTTATCGCGATCGCCTCGGTGCACGGTCTCGTCGCCTCGCCCTACAAGGCCGCCTACGTGTCAGCCAAGCACGGACTGCTGGGTCTGGTCAAGACGCTCGCGCTCGAAGGTGCCGGCCTGGGCATCACGGCCACGGCCGTGTGCCCAGGATACGTGCGCACGCCGCTGGTGGAGAAGCAGATCGCCGACCAGGCCCGGGTGCACGGGCTGTCGGAGGAGGATGTGCTCGAGCAGGTGATCCTCGCGCCCCACGCGGTCAAGGAGCTGATCGAGCCCGACGAGGTGGCCGAGGTGGTTTGGTTTCTGGCCAGCCCCGCCGGGCGCGCCTTCACGGGCGCGCCGGTGACGCTGGACCAAGGCTGGACGGCGCGTTAGTCGCTAACCTCGATCCTCGGGAGGGGTAAGCAGCCGGTGCCGAAGACGGGCTGACCGC
>CALAQT010000354.1 GCA_937888775.1 uncultured Actinomycetes bacterium
CAGGCGTCAGCGGTGTGCGCGCTGCTCGGGAAGTAACACCGCTCGGACCTCGATCCCTCGCACCCCCCGCGCCCAGCCGTGTCTTTCGCTCGCGCTTGGTCGTGGGCGATAGCGATCGCAGACCGAGGCGGGCTGTGGCGCAGGATGATGCTCAGTACCGGCATCTGGCTCCTTCAAGTGGCAGTCCGCCGCTAGTGGCAGCCACCGGCCCGGACCGGGGTGCTGATGCTGGACGTCGGCTGGGAGGCGATCACGGCGGCGGGCCGTCCCCGACGCCCGCACAGGCCTTCGCGGCCTTCAGGAACGCCGGCGCCTGCGGGTTGATCGTGGCGGGGAGCTCGAGGCTGACCCGGGGCCTGGTGGCGCTGAGCGTCGGGTCGGGGTAGTCCGGCACGCCGTGGGCGCGCATGCACTTCGAGGTGGCGACTATCGCGAGCTTCTGACTCTCCGAGAACGGTTGCGGCCTGCCACCGCCCGGCAGCAGCTTCTCGCAAGACTGCTGGGCGGACTGGAACGCGGGAGCCTGCTGGTTGATCCCGGAGACGGGCGAGCCCGGGTCGGGGAAGTTCGGTACCCCGTGCGAGCGCATGCAGTCCGCGAACTTGATCGCCAGCGTGTCACTGCTCCCCGTCCCGGCGGCGCTGCTACTGCCCGAGGGCCCACAAGCGGCGATCGCCACCGCGCAGCCCACGGCCGCGAGCGCAATCGAAAGACCGTGGCGGGGCCTGCAGGGCACTGCTGCTACTCGCGCTTTGCTGTCGTGGGAGGTCCTTCGGTTGGTCGACAGCTCATTTGTACGGGACGATCGATAACACAGACGTAACGCCGTTATATCGTTGTTACCTCACATCCGTGTCCAGCGGAGGATGAACCACTCCCCTACCGCCCGCGGGGACGCGCACGTTGCTGTGTCGTTCAGCTTATGGCTGCGATGCCTGCGAGGAGGTGTTCGGCAATGGCGGCGGGTGTTGGTGGGCAGCCGGGGATCCGGATGTGTAGTGGTAGTACGGTTTCGATCCCTCCGGCATGTGTGGCGTGGGCTCCGATGATGTTGCGGCCGAGGGCGCAGTTGCCGAGCGCGGCGACGAGTCGGGGTTCTGGCATCGCGTCGTAGGCGGTGCGTAGCGCGCTGGCCATGCGTGTGGTGACGGGTCCGGTGACGAGCAGGATGTCGGCGTGGCGCGGGGAGGCGACGATGTCGAGGCCGTAGCGTTGGAGGTCGTGGTAGGGGTTGGTGACGGCGCCGAGCTCATGTTCGCAGCCGTTGCAGGAGCCGGCGTCGACGTGGCGGATCGCGAGCGATCGGGGATAGTCGGGGCGGGCGAGTGCGGCTGTGCGGCGGATGCTGGCGAGCTGGCGTAGGAGGATGAACATCAGCGGTCAACGCATGCATAGCAGAGCTCAAAGCTCTTGTTGATGAGCGGGAAGTCGGGCAGGAGGCTGCCGGTGGTGGCGTGTGCGAGCGCGGGCCAGTTCGCGTAGGACCCGGTCCGCAGGTGCAGCCGCGCGATGCTGCTGGGCGGTCCTGACAGCTCAACGGCGCAGGTGGTCGCTCCGCGCGGGCTCTCGACGATGCCGACGCCGAGCGCTTGGGGCTCACGGTCGGCGGACGCGACACCGGGCGCGAGCGGTCCGGCGAGCAGTTGTTCGAGCAGGTCGCAGGTGGTTTCGAGCTCGGCGGCGCGTATTCGTAGGCGTGCGGCGACGTCGCCGGTCGCTTCGGGCAGCCGCGCGGAAGCGAATCCGGAGTACCACAGGCGCGGGCTGTCGGCGCGCGCGTCGTGGTGCACGCCGGCGGCGCGGGCTGCCGGCCCGACTGCGCCGAGCCGCAGCACGTCTTCGTGGGAGAGGATGCCGATGCCGTCGAGACGGGCTTGCACGGAGGCGGCGAACTCGAGCTCGCGCCAGGCGGCGGCTGCGTCGACGCGGATGTCTCGCATCTGGGAGCGGGCCTGCTCGACGGTCGGGTTCTCGAGCGTCAGGTCGCTGCGGCCGACTGCTACGGCGTCGAACAGGAAGCGGTGGCCGGTGAGCTGAGCGTTGAGCTGCTGTGCGCGGTCCTTCAGCGCGGCGAACGCCATCGCGCCGGGCGCGAAGCCGACGCCGGCGCAGATCGCGCTGATGTCGTGCAGGTGGTTGTAGAGCCGTTCGAGCTCGAGCAGCACCGTTCGCGCTACGCGCAGCTCGCGGTCGGGCGATAGGCCGAGCGCGTCTTCGACAGCGTGCGCGTAGGCGATCGTGTTGGTCGCCGCGCAGGCTGCACACGCGCGTCGGGCGTAGGCGAGCGCGGTGTCGGGGGTGTGGCCGGTGGCGGCCCGTTCGAGGCCGCGGTGCTTGTAGAACAGCCGCGCGTCCATTGCCAGGATCCGCTCGCCGACGACATGAAAGCGGAAGTGGCCGGACTCGATCACGCCGGCGTGGACCGGGCCAACCGCGACCTGGTGCACGCCGTCGCCCGTCACGGGCGTTATCCATGCGTCGAGGTCGTCGGGGTGCGCGACGAGCGCACGCATCGGCTCGTGTCCGGTGAACTCGAAGCCGTGCAGGTCGTGCGCCTCGCGCTCGTCCCACGCGACGGCCTCGACGAGGTCGATGATCGTGTCGAGTCGGCCGTCGGGCGTCTCGCACCACAGCACGTGCCGCCGACCCGGCGCGATCATCAGCGCGCGCCATATCCGTCCGGTCGCCCACGCGCCGCCGAAGCGAGCGCCACCCGCGAGCGCGCTCGCGACCTCATCTCGCCACGCCCCGAGGGCGACAAGCTCGACGCTGGTTGGGTTCACAGCACGCCTCGTGCGAGCGTTGCCACGAACGCAGAGCCGGGCAGCAGCAGGCCGGCGGCTGCTAGCGCGATCAGCCCGGCCCCGAGCACGCCTGTCAGCGCAACGATTGGACGCTCGGCGCGTCGGTGGCGCGTGCGTTTGCTCGCCGCCGGGTCGCCGAGGACGCCTTCGATGAGCGCGTGCAGGAGGCCGAGGAAGCCGAGCGCGAGCGCGACCGCGGCGACCGCGGCGATCACCACCTCGCCGGCGGCGACGCCGCCGAGCAGGATCAGCAACTCGGAGAGGAACAGCGGCGATGGCGGCAGCCCGGCCAGCGCGACGAGGCTGACGCCCATCGCGGCAGCGGTTGCCGGCGAGCTGCCGGCGACGCCTTGGGGTGCGTGGCGGGCGGCGTCGGGGTTGGCGCGCAGCAGCGGCAGCGCGGCGTAGAACCCGAGCGCTTTCGCAAGCGCGTGGCCGGCGACGTGCAGCACAACGCCGGCGATCGCGAGCGGGGTGCCGAACCCGATCCCGAGCGCGAGTATGCCCATGTGCTCGAGGCTGGAGTACGCAAGCAGCCGCTTCCACGCCAGCGCTCGCCACAGGAACGGGACCGCGACGAGCACCGACGCCAAGCCGAACGCGAGGAACACCGCACGGGCGGTCCCAGCACCGACCGTGACCGCGAGCGTCGCCTTCACGCGCCAGGCGACCAACAGCACTGACGGCAGCAGCGCGGCGGACAGCATCGCGCTGATTGGGGCGGGCGCCTCGCTGTGCGCGTCGGGCAGCCAGTTGTGCACAGGCGCGAAGCCGATCTTCGTGGCCAGGCCGGCGAGGATCAGCACGAACGCGACCACTGTCGGCTGGTGGGGAAGGACCGCGGCGGCGCGTTGCAGCGCGGTCCAGTCGAGCGCATGCACGCCGTGGTGGCCGGCGTGGGCTTGGGCGATCGCGAGCACGACGATCCCGAGCAGCGCGACCGACAGCCCGAGTGTCGTGAGCACGAGGTACTTCCAGCCGGCCTCGAGCGCATCGCGGCGGCCGCTGAACGCGACCAGCAGCGCGGAGGTCGCGGTCGTCGCCTCGACGATCAGCCACACAACGCCGAGGTTGCCGGCGATCGGGATCGCGAGCAGCGCCGCCCAGAACACGTTCAGCGCGGCGTAGTACCACGTGCGTGATCGTTTGGCGCTGAACCAGCCGCGCCCGCTCGCGCGCAGGTAGACGGGCGACACCAGCGCGCTGCACAGTCCGATCACGGCGATCACCGCCAGGAACACGCCGCTCGCCCCGTCGATCTCATACCAGCGGCCATGCAGCGCGCCGGCGCCCCCGCGCGCCAGCGCGGTCACCGCGAGAGTCAGCGCGGCTGCTGCGGTCACGGGGGCGGTCCCGGCGCCGATCGCGTCGGCTTGGCGCGGCGTGCGCGCGAGCACCACCAGCAGCGCGTTCGCGATCGGCAAGGCGGGGACGACGACGGCGAGCACCGGCACGAGGTCAGTCACGCAGGCCCCGCAACAGCTCGGTGTCGCCGGTGCCAAGCTCAGCATGGATCCGGCGGGTGAACGCGGCCGCGACGGTGACGACGAGCACGAGGTCGAACAGGGCGCCGAGCTCGATCACGTACGACAGTCCCCCCGGGACCGAGATCGCCAGCAGCGACAGGCCGTTCTCGGCGACGATCAGCCCTAGCAGCTGGAACAGCACCGGGCGCCGCGCGACGACAATCGCGATCCCGACGAGCAGCAGCGCAACCGCGGTCCGCTCGGTGTGCGCGCTGCTGAGGCCAAGCCGGGGCACGAGCGTGGCCGCCACCAGCGCGACCGCCGCCGCGAGCGCGAGCCGCATCAGCGGCCCCGCGGCCGCCGGGACGAGCCGCTGCTCGCGAGTTTGGAGCAGCACCCAGCCGAGCAGCACCGGGAGAACGACCGCCTTCACGATCAGCACCACGCTCGCGACGAGGAAATCGCTTGACCGTCCGCTCGCGAGAGCGAGCGCGCCGAACCCGAGCGCGAGCGACTGTGCGGCCACGAGACCGATTGCGATCGACCGTCGCCGCACCGCTACGACCGCGAGCCCGAGCGCGAGGATCGCGGTCACGAGCCAGCTGCTCACGTACCCACCCCCGCGACGTAGGAGACGGCGCCCGCGAGCGCGATCGCGCAGCCCAAGCCCAGCAGCGCGGGAACCCGCAGGATCCGCATCTTCGCCTGCGCGGTCTCGCCGACGGCGAGCGCGGCACACTGCGCGGCGACCCCGGCCGCAAGCAGCGCGAGGCGAGCGGCGAAACCACCCCAATGCGGCAGGAACAGCTCGGCGCCCAAGACGAGCACGACCCAGTGTCGTGCCGCGGCCGCCCAGTGCAGCAACGCGAGATCACGGCCGGCGTACTCCAGCAGCGGCGCCTCGTGGATCATCGTCAGCTCGAGGTGCGTGTCCGGGTTGTCGATCGGCTGGCGGCCGGTCTCAACGAACACGACGAGCGCGAACGCGAGCGCTCCGCACCAGTGCGCAGGCTCACCCCAGACGTGCGCGCCCGCAGCCGCCCGGCTCATCGCCACGAGGTTCGTCGAGCCTGCCGGCAGCGCCGCGACGAGCAGTGCAAGCACGAGCAGCGCCTCGCCGAACACCGCCAGCGTGAGCTCGCGCGCGACACCCATCAGCGCGAACCCGTTCCCCGGGTCCCACGCCGCAGCGGCCAGCGCGAACCGCGCGAGCGCCAGCAGCCCGACGAGCACGAGCGCGTCGTTGGCCAGACCCCAGTCCGCCGAGCGTCCGCCGACGGGCACCAGCGCGAGCGCGATCAGCAGGCACGCGGCCGCCACCGCCGGAGCGAGCCGGTACACGATCCCCGCGCCCAGTGGCTCGACCGCGCTCTTGCCCCACAGCCGCCGCAACGTGCGATACGGCTGCAACGGCGGCGCGCCGCGACGGCCCTGCAACCGTGCCTTGAGCGTCTGGATCGTTCCCGGCAGCAGCGGCGCGAGCACCACCGCCCCGACCTGGATAGCTCCCGCCAGCGCGCTCACCCAAGCACCCCGACCCTCACCAGGACCAGCAGCCCAACGACGAGCACGAGCAGGTACAGCGCGTAGGTGCGCACGTTGCCCGTCTGCAGACGTCGCGCGAGCGCGGCGCCACGCAGCCCGGCCCGGATCGCTGGCTCATACAGCAGCGTGTCGACCAGCGACGGGATCTCGCCCGAATACGTGATCCGCTGGACCATCCCGCCGGCGCGCAGCACCTCTAGCTCACGCCGGGGGCGGAACACGCCTTCGAGCACGAGCCGCAGCGGCTTGGTGAACCCGGCCGAGGTCCAGCCGAGCGCCGGCACGACCGGCTGCCCACAAGCCCATGTCGGCGCGGGCGCCGCCCGACGCCGGCCGCGCACGCCCACGAGCGCGACCGTCAGCCCAACCAGCGCGAGCGCGAGCCCCAGTGACGGCAGGCTCGTCCCCGGGACTACAAGCCCGGTATGACGCGCGATCCTCACAGCGCGCGCGCCCGGGGCGAGCCCCGCCAGCGTCGGCACGACCAGGCCCGGCACCACGCCGATCGCGACGCACAAGCCGGCGAGCACCGCCATCCCGGTGCGCATCGACACGGGCGCCTCGGGCGCCGTTGCGCACGCCGGCCGGCGCGGAGGTCCGAGCAGCACGAGACCGACTACCTTCACGAAGCACAGCAGCGCGAGCGCTGCCGTCGCGGCGAGCGCGGCGAGCGCGACAGCGCCCGCGACCGCCACGCCCAGCGGCCGGTCAAACGCGACGTGCAGCAACGACTGCAGCGTCAGCCACTCCGACGCGAAACCATTCAACGGCGGGACGCCGGCGATCGCCATCGAGCCGATCAAGAACGCCCCGCCGGTCCACGGCATCCGACGCAACAGTCCACCGAGACCGTCAAGCTCGAGGCTGCCGACCGCCCGCTCGAACGCGCCCGCGCCTAGGAACAACAGCGACTTGAAGATCGCATGGTTCGCGACGTGCAACAGCGCCGCAGCGAACGCGAGCTGCGCCCACAGTCCGTTGCCGGCGTGCGCGAACAGCAGCGACGCGCCGAGGCCGAGCGAGATGATCCCCACGTTCTCGATTGAGTGATACGCCAGCAGACGCTTGAGGTCATGCTGCACAAGCGCCCACAACACGCCCCCCAACGACGACAGCACGCCAACCGCCAGCAGCGCGATCCCCAACCACAGCGGCGTCGCGCCGAGCCAGTCGAACTCGACCCGGATCAGGCCGTAGATCGCGACCTTGATCATCATCCCCGACATCAACGCCGACAGGTGCGCCGGCGCGACCGGGTGCGCCCGCGGAAGCCATGAATGCAACGGAATCAACCCAGCCTTCGTGCCGAACCCGACCAACGCCGCGACCGCGACGAGCGTCTGCACGCCGGCACCAGCCGCGGCGAGTGCCGCCGGGTGACCGATCGCGCCGTGGCGCGCCAACACGAGCAGGGCGATCCACACGCCCGCGCCGCCCAAGTGGGTGATCGCGAGATACGCCTGCACCGCGCCGCGCACCCGCGCGTCGCGCCGCGCCGCCAGAATCGCGGCGGCCGGCACGAGCGTCATCAGCTCCCAGAACGCGAGAAACGTCGTCACGTCCCGCGCAGCGAGCACACCGCTCAGCGCGAGCAGGAACGCCGCCGTCAACGCGCCGACCGTGCGGCGCCCCCCAACGGTCCCGTCGAGATACCCGCGCGCGAACACAAGCGTCGGCACAGCCGTGACCGCCAGCACCACCAGAAAGAATCCACTCAACGCGTCGAGCCCCAACGCGGGCGAAACACCGCTGCGAAACGCCACCCCCGCGCCGTGCCCGCCGGTCAGGGCGCCCATCCCGGCAACACCCATAGCCGCCATCCCCGCCGCCTGCACCGCGAGCGCCGCGCGCAGCCGACCCGGCAGCACGGCGACGATCCCGCCGAGCGCAAGCGTCGCCGCGCCCACGAGGGCGATGCCCGCCACCCAGCCCACCGTCAGCCGCGACCCTGCCAGCGCGGCGGTCGCCGACCGCGAGCCTCCAACGCCAACTGAGCCAACCGCGCTCGGTCCACGCGGATACAGGCGGGATGCCCCAGAACCCCGACGAACACCACCCCGAACGTGTAGATAGGGGGCTGGCCCCGCGGCACCGATAGCATCAGCTTCTCGGCATCTTACAAACTCCTAAGACTTAGACGTCCTTCAACTTGGCGCCGACCCTGAACGCCTAGCTTTGCCCGTGCTCTACGAGCAGCTAATGAAGCACCACGAGGGAGTGGACCGCCACGAGGAGTGGTTCACATAGGTCCTTGCCTGCGAAGCGACTGCGGCACGCTGACCGGCCAGCACGGCGCCGATGATCAGGACGTCGTGTGCAGGCTTGTGCGTTGATTCACGCTGTGGCAGGTGTCAGGTGATTGCGCAAGAAGGCGAGCGTGCGCTCCCAGGATCTCGCCGCGGCGTCGGGGTTGTAGGTGCCGAGCCGGTTGTTGTCGTTAAAGAACGCGTGTCCGGCGTTCTCGTAGAACTCAAAGGTGGTGTCGACGCCAGCGGCGCTTAGCTCGGCCTCGAGCGCTCGCGCGTCGGCGAGCGAGACGAACTCGTCGTCTCGGCCGAAGTGGCCGAGCAGCGGCCCGGTGATCTTCGAGAAGTCTGGTTTGCCGTGAGGCATAACGTAGTAATAGGACACGGTCGCGCCGATCAGCGGGCTCGCCGCGGCAGCCCAGACCGCGAGTCCTCCGCCGAGGCAGAAGCCAAGCGCGCCGACGTGCTCGCCGTTTACGCCGTCAAGTGCGACGAGGTACTCGGCAGCGGCCAGCATGTCCTTCTCGGCGCGATCCATCGAGAGCGCCATCATTCGCTGCTGCGCCTCGTCGGGCTGGGTCGTCGGTTCCTGGCGGTACAGGTCCGGAGCGAGCGCGAAAAAGCCCGCACTCGCCAGCCGGCCACAGACCGAGCGGATGTGGTCGTCCAGACCCCACCACTCCTGTAAGACAACGACGCCAGGAGCACGCTGGATGGCTGGCCGAGCCAGGTAGGCGGGCGTTTCGCTGCCGTTGGCGGTGAACCGGACCTGAGGCATATCTCCTCCTCGATGTGGGCTCGATGACGATCAACGCCTCGAACTCCCGTTGGTGGGCAGCGTGTCCCCGCGTAGGTCGATCAGCGCGATTGCGACCGTGGCGCGCACGAGTCGCGTTAGCGTGATCAGCTGCGCCTGGGCGAGACTCTGGGCGTGACCGCGAAGCCCCGCGACATAGGCCTCCAGCGCGTAAGTCAGCCCGACCGCTTGATGGCGCCACGCCCGGCGGTGTCGAAACGCGCCCGGGCGACCAATCAAGCGCGCGCCACACATCACGTTTGCGGCCCCCTCGGCGATCGCCGTGGGAAGGCTTCCGAAGCGCTCATCGTAGGCCGGCGCAACCCGTTGCGCGTCCAGCGCCGCGACAGCCACATACTCGTTCGTCGCGAGTCGCAGCCACGCGTCTCTCAACCCGGACAGAACGGCTGGGTCCGTCGGTCGATCCGGCGAGCCTGCACTCAGCCCGTGCAGCGTCTCTTGCGATACGCGAACTCGCAGGCCAGCCGCGAGATGGTGGGCGACGACATCGCCACGGTCATCTACCGGTCGCTCGACATTCTGCGCGTGGCACGCCAGCTCCGCCGTGACTGCGCTGAGCGTTCTGTCAAGCGCCGTCGATCGCTCCTCCCGCGCCTCGCCCGCGCGTCCGCCCGCGGCAGCGTTAGCCGCCAGCTGAACGAGCAGCGATGCCAAGTCCACGGCGGCGATCCTCAACGACAGCAGGTCACCCTCGGATGTGGTCGCATCGCGAGATAGGCAAGTGATGGCATGGCGCATGCGGACGGACGGCTCTTCGGCCTGCTCGCTCCACACGCAGTAGGTGACCTCACCCGCGAGCACCGCGTCCTCGTGTGAGCTAAGTCGCCGCCGCAGTTGATCCACCAACGCGCCGCGTCGGTCCTCTCCGCGCGTCGCGAATGTCGCCCAGACCCTCGCGACGGCGAGGAGCAGCTCGACCGCCTCCCTAGCCAGCTGCGAGACCGTGTCCTGGCCGATCTCCGAGCCGCTTTCGAGCACCACCAGAAACTGGGAGTGAGCGCGAGCCAACGCGCTCGACGTCCCCTCAAGCGACGAGGGTCCCGATCCTCTGATCTGCCGCCTGCCCGAGATCTGCGTTCCCACGCGATCCAGGAGGTCAGTCCAGAGCGGGGATTGTGACGGCGTGGGCGGGGATTCCTCGCTTGACGCCGCGGACGACATGGCATGATCTTAGACGCTTACGCGTCCATAAGATTCAAAGAGCTGCGCGGGTGAGGCCAGGCCCGTCGAGCGGAGATGACCGGCCGGCAGGCCGACAATCAGTCGGCAGTTACCCGTCGGAGCCCGTACGGCCCCCGGGCATACACGGGTCAGACGCCTCGGAGTCAGGGTCAGCGATCTCACGGTTCGCGGCGGGTGCGGTCTTTACGCTCGCCGACGCTGCGATCGCATCAGCGCCCGCAGCTGCGACGCGGACGCGCAGCGCCACGGCGACTCCGATCAGGCGGCGCGCCTCCTCGCGCGCGCTGGCGCGCTCAGCCGGCCCGCCCGCCGCCGCACGCGTTAGCGCCCGCCAGTATTGGGCGTGAACGATCCCCAGAGCAGATCGGGCTTGCGACAGTGCCTGGCGCCGATCGTCTGCAACCGGGTCACTCATCCGCCGTCGTCCTCTCTGCAGGACGGCGTCTTCGCAATGCCGATATATCGGGATGATGAAGTCGTCAATGGGGATGCCAGCAGGCGAGCGCTAGCGGACGGGTGCCGCGCAAGCCGAGCTCGAGCGAGAGCCGGGCGATCGCACGCTCGTCTAGCGATTCAACGATGCTCAGAACCCGGCCGCGGGACACGATCGGCCGCTCGTACGATCATCGCCCGCCGAGGGTCAGCCAGGCGGCCCGCGAGCGGGCGCAGCACGACAAGATCGGCGAGCTCAGCGACCCATCCGTCTGTCACCAGCTCCAAGTGCCTGTCGTGGCGATCATCGGCTGAGACTCGTCGCGCGCGAGGTCGCCGCGGGTTGGGTCGAGGGTTGGGTTTGTCATTCGACATCGATGCTCCCTTCGGACCGCTTGACCGCCAACATGTGCCCATTGGGCGTTGTCTGTGGCATTCCTGAAACCTTATCGTCTTATAAGTCTTGACGTGAGTAGAATCCTGCCTGCAGCGACCGCAAGGACGTCTACCCTCCAGCAAGATGGCACCGCGCCGCCAGCAATCCGAGCCGTCCCCGACGCCGATCGACGGCAGCGCGATGCACGTGCGCTCAGATCCCGTCTACGTCGTGAAGGCCCAGCTCTTCCGGGTCCTCGGCCACCCCGTGCGGATCCGGATACTGGAACTCCTATCCGACGGCGAACGCACCGTCGGAGACCTGCAAACCGAGCTGAGCCTCGACTCCAGCGGCACCTCGCAGCACCTCGCTGCGCTACGCCAGCAGGGTGTTCTGGAGAGCAGGCGGGCCGGCACCAGCGTCTACTACAGCATCCGCGATCCGCGCGTCTCGCAGCTGCTCGCGGTCGCAAAACAGATCCTGACCTCGGCGCTGACGGACTCGCACACCCTTCTCAGCGACCTCGCCGAAGAGCCAACCCCCCGCGCGCGTCGCCGATAGCCGCCGCGCCCTCATGTGTCGCCGCCAAGCGACGCATACACGCAGCAACCGGTGGACTACAAGCCCAAGGCGGGCAGCCGTGACGCCGCCTCAACCGTTCTGACGGTCGATGCCGAGGTCGCCGGAGCACCCATCATGCACTGCGATGCTTCCGGGCGTCGGACAGGCGTGACCGAGCACCGCAACACAAAGCGCGGCCAACTCGCGACGCTCGGGCTGCAGCATCCCGCCCGTGTGCGCGGATGGCTCGCTCGATCGTCAAGTCGTGAGGTGTCGTGCGGTCTTGCGGTCGGTCGCGCGGGCGGGTGGTTCGGGATCGCCTAGGAACTCGCTGAGGGCGGACAGCTTGTTGCGCCAGAAGCGTTCGAAGGAGAGCCATTGCTGCGCGTCGCGGGAAAAGCACGGGCTCGAAGCCCATCGTCCGAAATCGGCCTGCCCAGCCACGTGCCCCCAGAGGGTCCCTATCCCGCCGGGGATCGCCTCGAAGTTGTGGGCGTAGGCGGGGTCAACGCGCAGGGCGGCATTCCAGTCACGACCCTTTTCGTCGTTGAGCAGCTGAAAGACATCCTGGAGGTCCTCGCACTCGAAGAACGCCGGCGCGAGCTGCGGTGGGCCGAAGTAGGCAAAGCCGCCGCCGGGTGGCCGTCGATGAGCAGCCGCCGGCGGTCGAGACCGGCGAGCGGCAGCGCACGCTCACCGCCGCACCGCGGGCGCTGATCGGGGACGCGCAGCGATGGAGCTCGCAGTTCGGTGTCATGGTCCGCCGCTACGTGCGCGTGATCGCCGCCGACCGGACCAACGCGAGCCTGCTGGTTCTCCAGCCGGTGATCCTCGGCCTGCTGATGCTGGCGATCGACAGACCGCGACCACGCTCGGCGACATCCTCCTCGGGATGAACGCCCACAGCTCAGCGCGTGGCGCAGCGAGTCGTGGCACAACGCCGAGCGCCTGATCGCAGCGCAAACCCCGGCTGCGCGTGCCCGGGTTGCGCGGACGATCGAGCTTGGCGCCGCGGGACGCGCACGGCTGATCGCCTCGCTCACATCAGACCTCGTGATCGGTCCCGATGCCGCGCCGCGCAACGCCAAATGTGAGCGCCACCGCGGGTGACCAGCGCCTCTCCTTGAAGAGCTCCGGAATCCTGGAGATCTCCTCCGACCATCCTGCGCCTCCGCCGGCGCGCCAGCTGCGCGCCCTCCCGGTAGCCGAAACTCGTTCTACCTGAACCGAAATCACGCCCGGGACCGCTAGGCATCGTCACTCGCGATAGTCGCTCAGCGCGATCCCTGAGACGCGGAGTGGCCTTTGTGGGCAGGTTCGCTTCCCTGTCCCGCCAGCGCGCCTAGCTCTGAACCCCCGGCACAGCGCCTACACGCGGTCGTTGTAATCCTGCCGATCCAAGCTGATCGCTGAGTCGATCGGCCCTTCCGGATCGACACGCCATTGACATACGCCTCGAAGACGACCGGCGCGCCACCGTGGCTCCAAGAAACGTGCGCGCGGCCGGGCTTATGGGCCCAGCCGACCGTTGCACCGTGACGCATGATTCGGCGCAGCGCATCACCGATCCTGATCCCGGAAGGGAGAACTCATGCCCAACGGCCTCCAGGCTTTGATCCGAACGCTTGTCGACTCAGGCGTGAGTACGTGCTTCACGAACCAGACCGCCCGCATCTCGGGCACCGAGTCCAAAGCGGCGACGAAGTGCATCTCCGACGCGCCGTCGCCGAGCACGGACCGCACCTGATCGACGTCGTGATCCCGAACGTCTAAACCCCCCGGCCAGCTACGAGCCATGCCGCACGCGCTGCGGGCGCTCGGGTTGCTTCCCCAGCCGATAGCGGCAGTCGTCAAGCGCCGCCGCCTCTATCCCTAACCCACCGCTCCCCCTGTCGCCCAGTTGGGGCAGTCGGGGGTTTAGCTCTTGGCGTTGACAGGCCGGCGGCGCGCTGATGACAGACGTTAGCTGACGCTCGCCAAAGTCGCTTTCAAGCAAGCCGCGTGTGGGGCGAGGTATGCTCGCGGCGTGCGGGGAGTGCTCTCGAAGGCACGAACTCGACTGGCGCTGGGCAGCGTGACCGCGGTTGCGGCGCTTGCGGTTGGCGTCATCGCATCCGTCGCAATTCGGGCAAGCTCGGCAGGAGCGACCCCCCGCGCCCAGACGTCGCCGGCCCATCGATCGGCGGGCGCAGCGAGGTCGCCTTTGCTCGCCTGGTCAGCGCCGCAGTCGATCGACAAACGTGCGCTTCTCGCGATTAGGTGCCCGACGGCGTCGTTCTGCGTCGCGATCGACAGCGCCGGAAACGTCCTGACCACGACGAGTCCGCTTGCGGGCGCCAAGGGCTGGAAGCGCTCGCATCTGGACAAGTCACTCACCGCGCTCGCCTGCCCGTCGACCGTGCTGTGCGTTGCGGTCGACTCAAACGGGTACGTCCTGACGTCCAGGAAGCCGGCGGGCGGGGCGAAGACGTGGAGCAAGAAGCTCGTCGATACGGTCTTACCGCGTGAGCTTTCTGCTGTTGCGTGCCGATCGAACCTCTGCGTCACTGGCGACAACCAGGGCAACGCCTTCACCTCGACCAATCCAGCTGGGGGCCGGCATGCTTGGAAGCTGACCTCGCTGCCCTCCAACGGCGACAGCCCGGGCGTCATGTCTGGGTTCTCGTGCCCACTGAGGTCGTTGTGTGTGGGGGTCGATCAGAGCACCGGCGAGGGCTTCATCGACGATGTCTTCACCTCGACCGACCCGACCGCCTCGAACAAGTGGAACCTGACGACCGAGTTCACCGACAACTCGTTCAACGCGGTCGCGTGTCCGACGAAGTCGCTGTGCGTAGCCCCGACGGACGCCGGAGAAGTGATGACTGCGACCGATCCGACGCACGGCCCCTCATGGCACGCCACCACGCTTGCCAACAACGTGTCGATCAATGCTGTCGCGTGTTCCTCGGTCTCGTTCTGCGTCCTCGGCGACGACTCGGGAAGGGTCGAAACCTCCACCAACCCGACCGCCGGAGCGAAAGCCTGGCTGTCCCAGAACGTCGCTGCCAAGGACGCGATCGAATCGCTCGCCTGCGCATCGGCGCGCCTCTGCGTCGCCGTCACCCCTAAGGGTGACGCGATCGTCGGAAGCCGCTGAGCGCGCACGCCCGCCTCGTCAGCAGCCGTCGCCGCGCATCACATGTCGCCGAGGATCGACGAGGGGAGGTCTACACCGCGCTGTCGGGCTCAGCAACACTGCATGCCGAAGGTCAGACACACCGTCTCGAGCCAGGCTGTTCGCTCGCGTGGGCGCTGGGGTCACACGCAAGATCACCACCGATGACGAGCCCGCACAGCTGCTCGCGATCGGAGCGACCCCGGGCAAGGTGTATGCGCGCCCGGCATTTACTGACGAGGGTGCGCCGCTCCCCGGCTAGACACACCGGGTCTATGTCGGGGACCTCCACGATCAGCCCGACCCGATTCGAGCCCTCCGGGTCCCGAAAAGTGCGGGCCGTCATTCCCATCGGCCCCAAGAGTTCCTCTCGCTTCGGTGAAGCGAGTCAGTGGTCGACGTCATCTACCTCGTGGAACACAAGCAATGTTGGCATCGTGCTTCGTCTTTCCCACAGCAAACCGCTGTGCCCGGTCGTGTGTCTGCCCAGCAACCGTAACCGGCGTTCCTGTCCCGAATCAACTCCACGCGGGCGGGGTCGCGGTCAGTTGGACGAGTCCGGGCGTCAGCTCAGCGCCCCTTCAGGACGACTGCCGGACCGAGCGCAGTCCTTGACACGGCCACGAAGGCGACCGCTCACGCGGCGCCCGGTGAGCGCCTGCAAGGGATTCGCACCTTCACCGGCGCCGAGACGGCTGCTCGTGACATTTCGCCCACTCGCCGGCGCGCCCGCCACGCACCCACAATCGACAAGCGCAAGGCCCGACACCGGTTCGCCGGCCGAGACCCGCTCCACGACGATTTCCGAGTCCACCCCGAAGCGCCGGAACGGACGCCTGGTTTCGCCCACAGGAAGTCACGGGGACGCGGCGGACGTTGAGCCACCAGGCGGTCGAGCTGGCGAGAGTGTCGCCTCCGACGGGCGAACGGAGCTGCAGCGGGCGACGTCGATCGGTGCGTCAGCAGTCGGGCCGTTGCCACGGTTCGCGAGCGTCGCCCGGGGGGCTCTTGGGATGCTTGACGGCATAGGATGGTGCTGTGGATCCGGTGCTACTTGTCGACGCGCCCGCGGCGCACGTTTGAAAACGATGGCTTGCACTGGCCCCGGCGCGATGGCTTGAAGTGGCCCCACTTC
>CALAQT010000355.1 GCA_937888775.1 uncultured Actinomycetes bacterium
ACCGCTTCATCGGTGAGTTGCTGCTGCACCTCGAGAGTCGTCAGATGGGAGAGCGCCTCGACGACGTGGTCCGCGGGGACGACGCGGACCTCATTGCCATCCTCGACGACAGCCACGCCCACGGCGGCAAGCCGGTCGCCGAGCAGGGACAGCTGCTCGCGCACCGCGGGAACGGAGACGCCCAGCGCCTGCGCGTATGCAGCGAGGGTCCCACCCCGGGTGGACACGAGACAGGCCGCCAGGGTGGTCAGCTGACGCTCGGTATGGGATCCGGGCGCGGGCCGGTGGAGGAGGGCGGTCGCGGTTGGGAGCGAGAGGCCGAGGGCGTCGCGGAGGCGCTCGTAGGTGCGGGTGCTGGGAGACCGACGACCGCGTTCGATCTCGTTGATGACGGTGCGGCTGATCCCACTCCGCGTGGCCGCCTCGCCCTGGCTCCAGCCGAGCAGCTCGCGGCGCCGGCGCAGCTCGGTGGCCACCCTCGGCAGCGCCGTCCCGGTGACCTCGACTGCCTCCTCGTCGGCGGCGACGGCGCGGTCACGCACCGGGCGCTGCTCGGGACTGACATCGGCTGCCAACGAGGACCCGCCACCCGCCGTGGTGATCACCGGCACGATCGTGTCGTGCCCACTGGCACTTTCGTGTCGCGTCACGGCCGCGGGATTCGAGTTCGACACCGCCGTCAATGGTACCTCCCTTTCCCAGGGTGTCGCGAATAATGAACAGTACTTCTGACGTCCGATAAGAGAACAGTATCGGACATCAGGTGTAGAGTCCCGGCGTGGACGTCATCAGCAGCGGCGGCAGCGACCGCCGCCTCGCCCAGGCCGCCCTGTACGACGCCGCGCGGGCGTACGCGGCCGGCAGCAAGGCGCCGAACACGATCCGCGCCTACCGCAGCGACCTCGCCGACTTCGAGGACTGGTGCGAGGGCCAGGGTGTGCGGGCGCTGCCGGCGACGCCGGCGACGATCGCGCTCTACCTCACCGCCCTGGCCCAGGCGGGGGCGAAGGCCTCGACCCTGCAGCGCCGGATCTCGGCGCTCTCCCAGGCCCACCAGATGGCCGGCCGTGTGCCGTCCCCGACCGCCGATCCCGTGGTCCGGGCGACGATGGCGGGGATCCGCCGCGCCCTCGGCACCGCCCCGACCCAGAAGACCGCCCTGCTCACCGCCGAGCTCCGCCAGCTGCTCGCCGCCACCGACCCGACCGGCCTGGCCGGCGCCCGCGACCGCGCCCTGCTCCTGCTCGGTTTTAGCGGCGGCTTTCGGCGTAGCGAGCTCGTCTCGCTCGACGTCGAGGACCTCGAGGAGACCGAGGACGGGCTCCGCGTGCGGATCCGGCGGGGCAAGACCGACCAGGAGGGCCAGGGGCGCGAGGTCGGCATCCCCCGCGGCCGCCATCCCAGCACCTGCCCGGTGCGCGCTGTTGTGGCGTGGCGGTCGCTCGCGGGGATCGCCGCGGGACCGCTGTTCCGGCCGGTGTCCCGGCACGGGGTGGTCTCGCGACAGCGGCTCAGCGACCGCGGCGTCGCCCGCATCGTCCAGCGGGCGGCCCAGAACGCCGGCCTCGACCCCGCGCTGTATGCCGGGCACTCGCTGCGCGCCGGCCTGGCCACGTCGGCGGCTGCCGGCGGGGCGTCCGAGCGGGCGATCATGGCCCAGACCGGCCACCGCTCGGTGACCATGGTGCGCCGCTACATCCGCTCCGGGTCGCTGTTCAGCGAGAACGCCGCCGCGTTTACGGGGTTGTGATCGATCATAGTCTCGGAAGTCAGCCTCGAACTAGATACCTTTCACGCGATAGCGATTCCGATCATGTGATAGGATCCCCTATCATGGACGTAGCGCGCCCCTATCTAGCCCTCCTGCCGCCAGTTCGGGCAGCGACCTTACTGGCACTGCGTCGGACGGTCGCGCCAATGACCGGCCGGGAGGTAGCCCGAAGGGCGGGCGTGTCCCAACCAGCGGTGCTCGAGGCTCTAAAGCAATTCGTCGAGCACGGCCTCGTCTGGTCACAGCCCGCCGGGAGGGCGAACCTCTATAGCCTCAACGAGGAGCATCTCTTGGTCGCGGCGGTGGACGAAATCTTCGACGTGCGGGCGAAGTTCGTAAACCGAATGGCGGCCGCGGTGAGTCACTGGGAGATCCCGCCACTTCATGTATCGGTGTTCGGCTCTATGGCGCGAGGCGATGGCGGAAGGGACAGCGACATTGATCTCCTCGTAGTGCGCCCTCGGTTCGTCGACGAAGAGTCCGATGATTTCGTATGGCGCGGCCAGCTCGATACGTTGGTTCACGAGGTAAAGCTGTGGACGGGTAATCGGGCTGCCTTGGTCGAGCTAAGCTCGGAAGAGCTACGAACGATGAACCGCGACAAGCACCGCCTCCTCACTGAGATCCGGCGCGACGGGATTCGTGTCTGCGGCGAATATCTCGACAAGATCCTTCTTCGAAAACCGGAGCGGGCTCGCCAACATTCGGTCGCGGGATGACCAGAGGACGTGCTGCGCGAACCAGCGCATGCGACCCACACGATGCCCAGATTCGCCTGGGCCATGCACAGCGGTTCATCGAGGTGGCTGATCTTGTCTTCGAAGGCGATGAACTCGGGGAATATGGGAACGTCGCGGCCTCGTTGGCGGTGCTCGCGGGAATCGCAGCGAGCGATGCTTCCTGTTGCGCTGCGCTAGGACGCCGCTCTCGATCCCAGGATCACCACGATGCTGTCGACTTGCTTGCCGAGGTTCGGCCAGGCGGTGCCGACGCGTCCCAAGACCTGCGGCGTCTACTCACTCTCAAGGATGACGCCGAATACGGTGTTATTCACGAGGGTGCAGGCGATCAGAGGGCAGCACTTAGGCGCGCGCGGAGCTTGGTCGGCTTCGCGGAAAAGATCGTTCGGCTGTAGAGGTCTACCGTGGTACGACGCGTAATCGGACCGTCTGAGATTGAAGCCGGTACCCTGATCAGACGAGGACATCGACGGGAAGATCGGACCACCAATATCGGTCCTCCGGACAGCCGATCATCAGATGAGGTCGAGATTCTCTCACGATGCTGATCGATGTGTCGGCAGCACGGTCGAGCTTCGCCCTCAAATGGGGGCCATGTCCTGTTCGTTGGGGAACCGTCGAGCTCGCTGACCCACAATGGTCCATCCGCTGCCGGCATCCTGCTCGATGAGCGCTCCCGGCCAAAGCGCGAGCCCGGAACATCGGCTGGACCTCAGTGGATGATTTTCGCGACCCTCGAGTGCAGCGCCTCTATCGCGAACAATGGATCGGGCGCCTCCAAGGCTTCGTCGAGCTCCTCCCTTCCTTTGACGATGCATGGGACGTGTATTCACGTCTACTGGACGAGGTCGTGGCGACGTCGATGGACGAGAACACCTGACCACCGCGCGAGCGTGCCTCGAGCGAAGGGGCAGGTCAGCTCCAGGATCATGCCTCAGGTGGTCTCCGGACCACCTGACCGCGAAACATGCGGGCCCAGGGTGGTGCAACTGCGCAGCTGAACCCGGGCCGACGTCTCAGGGCGCCGCGCCCTGGACGCCCCGACCATACAGTCAGGGTCCCACCCTGGCCAGCTCTCGGCCCGGGGGAGGTCTGCCCTCACGACTCGCGCTGGGGCCAGATATCCAGCTGCTCGGCGGCCGCCTGCATCATGGCCCGCAGCTCGTCGCGAGTCATGCTCCGGATCCGGCTCCACGAGCGATGCCGCGAGCGGGCTGGTGCATCGCGGTGGCGTGAGCCTGGACGGGCCAGGACTGAGGGCAGCCGGCGTGCTCCGCGTCAGCGGCTCGGCCAGCCTCGGCCGCGCCAGCGGGCTTGAGGGCCTCCGGTGTCAACCGGTCAGTTCTGCGCGGCGTGGGCAGGAGTGGGCAGACTGACCGAGACGGACTCTTAGCCTCGGCCGCGAGAGCCGTCAAATCGCTCGCCTTCGACCGCCTCGCTGAGAGCGGAGCGGAGCGCTTCCCACTCGTCTGAGGTCCCGGGAGTGCGCGCGCAGCTGTCGCGGAAAGCGATCACCGCGTCAACGAGGGCGTCTCGGAGCTCCCAGGCATGGCCGCGGCCTTTGGCGAGAACTGACGTCAGTTGCAGCCCGCGAGCGTTGTACATCCCCTCCATCTGACCGGTTGCGGTGGCTCGCCACACGAAGGGCGGTGTGAGAGGCGTGGGTGAACCCCTCCGTCTCGGCAAACTGCTGCTCTGGTCCGGAGGCACGCTGACGTCCGGTACCACGACTCCCAGCGCCACCTGCTCAGCGGCGACGCGAACGCGCTCGGCGGCTGAGACCTCGGCTGACGCAGCGCGGGCGAACTGCACCACGGCGCGGGTTTGACGCTCGTCGAGACCCTGGGCAGCGGCCACCAACTCGGCGGCGAGCTCAGGGTCCCTGACGCCCTGGCCGATCAGGATGGCCTGCTTCTGCGTCAGAGACCCCTCGTCTATCGCTTCGCGCACGACCTCATGCCGCGCAATGCTGGCCAGGGCTACCACGCGGCTCACGCCCATACCCATGCGTTGGGCGATCTGCTCATAGGTCCAGCCGGTCGATCCCTTGAGTCGCGCCAGGGCGTCGGCGCGCTCGCCGTCCTTGAGGTCCTCACGGACGACGTTCTCGATCAGGCCCATCATCAGCGCGCGAGCTTCGGGCTGCTCGCCATCGAGGACAGTAACCGTGGCGGGAATGCGCGAGTAGTCGGCCGGATTTTCCTCGGCCAGCCGCTTGAAGGCGCGCCAGCGGCGCTCGCCGGCGATCACCACGTAGCGGTCTTCGTCCTCATCGAGCTGCCAGAGAGAGATCGGCTGGATCAGGCCCTGCTGGCGGATCGAGCCGACCAGATCCTGGAACTCTGCCGAGGTCTCGTCGACGCTCTGGCGAGGCTGCCGGGGATTGCGCTCGATGGATGTCAGCGGCACCTTCTTGTTGACCACCTCACCGAGGCCGGCGAGCAGTTCGCGCTTGGCGAGCGGGGCGAAGAGCCCATCGGCAATGGCGGCCGCGCGCTCCTTGCGGGACGGAGTGTTCAGCACCACTTCAGCTCCTCACTTCCTGGCGGGCGACGCCCACCACGTCGACTGTCGGTTCGTACAGGTCGAGAACGCGCCCGGCCAGCGCGCGGTAGCTTCGGGCGCCCGCGCTCTGCGGGGCGAAGTCGAAGATGCTCATCCCCAACGCTCGCGCTCGGGGAAAGTCGGCGGCTCGAGGAATCGCCTCCATCACCGGGAGATCGGGGAAGCGGCGCACCACCTCGGCGACCGTGTCGGTGTGCGTCTTCCAGTTGCGATCGACCATGACGGGCACGCAGGCGATGGGCCGCAACCCTTCGTTGGCACCGCGCAGCTCGTCCATTCGGGCAAGGAGCAGCTGCATGCCCATGATCGCGTCGATCTCTGGGACGAACGGCACGATGACGCCATGGTCCGCGGCGACCAGCGCGTTGACGGTGAGGAAGCCGCGGACGGGCGGGGTGTCGAACAGGCAGTAGTCGAACCGTGAGCGCACCGGGTCGAGCGACTTCTTCAGCTCGCGCACCCAGCCCAGCTGCTTGTCGCCCATTTCCATCTCGGCGCGCATCAGCACCTCGTCGCTCGGGGCAATCCAGAAGCCCTGCTGGCCCTGCTCAATCACGTCGGCCATCGCCCGCTTGTTGACGAGGACGTCGTACACCGACAGCCGGACACGACGGATGTCGATGCCAGCCTGCTGGGTCAGGTTCGCCTGCGGGTCGAGGTCGACGACCAGGACGCGCCGACCGAGGCGGGTCAGCGCCACCGCCAGGTTGAGAACCGTGGTGGTCTTGGCGACGCCGCCCTTCTGGTTGGTGACTGCGATCGCCCTCACGAGCCCTCCCCCTCGGGTACACACTTCTGTGTAAGCGCGCCGCGCTTACACACCGTTGTGGTGCTCTCCATCAGGCGGCCCCACTCAGGACGCCATGACGCATCTCGTCGATGGAGAGCTGACCGCGATTCCCGACTGCCCAGCGGACCCGCTCGAGCTCGGCTTCCGGGAAAAGGTTCGTCCTGCCGTTGCGGTGCTTGAGCGGACAAACAATGCCGGCGCGCACCAGGAATGCGAGGTAGGACTCGCTGGCTCCCGTGAGCGCGATGACGTCCGCGGAGAGATACGCGACGGACGGCGACATGGGGGGGCCCTCCTGGAAGACGTGGAGTGGATCGAGGGCGCTCTGCATGTCCAGAGCAGCCACATCGTACGTCACCTCTCCCCCGCTGCCAATGACCTGACCGAAGGTATGGGATCGACCCCTCCCCTCCCCCACCTCTTCCCGCCGCGGTGTGGCTCTCGAAACCCGGCGTGAACACCGCGCGACCACTCTGGGGCTGCTCGTCGACGCGGCCGGCACCAGCGCGGTTGATCCCATACGAGAGGTCAGCGAACTCGCGCGCGGATCGGCGCACGTGACCGTCGGTATGGGATGGGTCGCTCCATCACCGATGAGCAGTCAGCCGCCTGACCACAGGTATGGGATGGATCGCCCGGTGTCCCCGGAAATGCCCGCAGGTATGGGATCAGCGGCAGGGGAGATCGGGGTGCTGCCGCCGAAACGGGCCGGACCGCTGACGGCTCCCATAGCACCGGTCACGGTCGCGGCAGTTATCCACAGGTCCGAGCCGGCGGCAGAGCCGATTGGTCAGGGCATCCCATACCGCCGGTCATGCGGTCCCATCCCTGCGGTCACCCAATCTCATACCCGAGGTCACATTTGTCGCTCGCCCTTATAGACATCCTCGATAGGGTCCAACTGTAGGGTCTTCTTCATAGTCAGCGAGGGCTCCAAGGAGCCAGGAAATCAGATCCACGGATCCCATACTGAGAGTCAACAGTTCATCCCATACCAACGGTCAGGTTTTGATCTCCAGACCGAGACAACCCCTTGCACATCAACGGAAACCCGCTAGAGTCGCCATCGACTCGATCCCATACCACACCGTCACCTCATCGTCCCAGCAACCGTCGCAGCAAGGAGAGTCACCGTGGAGAACCGCGAGGCACGCACCGCCGGTCCCACCGCCCTGGGTGACATTCTCGCCGAAGCGCTGCGCGTGCGCGGCGACGGGCCGCCCGTTGATGCCGACAATGACCGCGAGGATGGGATCATCGGCGTCGTCGAGGTGCGCGGCACCGTCGTGCCCCATCGCGGCGCCGACGGCGATGACCCCGACTGGCTGCTCCACGAAACGCAGCTGCTGCGACAGCCGGTGTACCGGACCGAGCGCGCCGATGCCGAGGACGATCCGCCGGGAAGCTACTTCGACAACCCCGCGGCGGACCAGCTGCCGCTGCTCACCTACGAGTACGACCCGCAGACTACGGTCATCAGCCGGATCGGGGAGCTCGGCACGCGCGACATGCTGGTCATGGCGGTGCTCTCCCAGGCGTTCTTTGCCAACGGGTGTCCGGCCGACAACAAGATCCACGGCGACCACGCGACCCTCGGCTACATCGCCCGCCAGCTCGGCATGCACCCCGAGGGGGCGACCCGCCTCATCCGCTCGTCGATCGAGCGTCTGAGCACCGCCCGCGTCAAGGTCAAGGTTCATGACGTCGACAAGACCGCGGTCGGCGGGACCGCCACTACGCGTGGCGAGGTGACCGTCGGGTTCCTTGCCAACTTCGGCTCGCGGGAGCGCAAGCAGAAGGGCGTCGCCGTCAAACGCGACAACTACGTTCAGCTCGACCAGGCAATGGCCGACCTCATCCGCGCCGGGGAGTTCACCTTCCTCCGAGCGGAGGCCTTGCGGGCGCTGCGGCGCCAGCCCCTAGCGTTGAAGCTCTACGCGTGGGCGCGGACCCACCGGCCCGATGAGCGGGGTCGGATTTTCTACGGGGTCAGCCGCCTGGCGAAGCAACTCGGCTGCTCTGACCAGAACTCCACTCGCCGCCGACGGAAGATGGTCGAGGCCGTTGAGGCGGTGTGCATGGTGGCGCCGGACGAGTTTCCCGGGTATGAATTGCGGGTTGGCCGGACCGACCAGACCCTCGTCCTCCGCAAAGCGCGCAACCGCGGGCCGGCCGAGCGACGCCTCACGGCCTAACCGCACGTCGGCGATGCCGCTCACCAACTCTCCGCTCGGTGACCATGGTGCGTCGCTACATCCGCTCCGGGTCGCTGTTCACCGAGAACGCGGCGGGATTTACGGGGTTGTGATGGATCCGCCACTAGGGAGCGGGGCACGCCCGGCGCGGGATGTTTACACTGGCGAAAGACGCACAGACGCCTGCGCGTTTCCCTCGAGCTATGACCACCACAGCACCCGCCCCTAGCGCCCGTGACTACCTCTTCGAGGTCTTTTACAGCCCCGAGGACGACTGCTATGTGGCCAACGCTCCCGACCTGACCTACTGCTCGGCGGTTGCGGCCACCCCTGAAGAGGCGGTCAAGGAACTCCGCATCGCGGTCCGAGCATGGCTCGACGCCGCCGCGCAATCCGGCCGCCAGGCGCCGGAGCCAATGTTCCGTCCACAGGCATCCGGCGCGGCCTAGGGAAGCGCCAGCCCGTACCGATCGATGAGGCGGAGCAATTGCCGGAGTTGGTACGGCTTCGCCTGCCCGTTGAGCGGCTGCAGATTCAGTTGCTCGGGCTGCCCGGGGTAAGCGTAGATCCGATGGCTTCCTTCCCCGCCGACGTACTCGAAGCCGAGAGCTTCCGCCAAAGCCCTTGCGTCACTGAAGCGCACGTTCTCGAGCGCGCCTGAGCGTAGCCGGTGGAGCAGGGCCCCAGGCTTCACTCAGCGGGCGACGGGAGTTCGTCGTCAGGCAACAAATCCGGAGGGAGCCTGGACCGGCGATTCCGGCCCGGAACGCCGCGCCAGCCGAAGGTGACGCTGGTGCCTTGAATCCTGCGCAGCGGGAAGATAGGCTCCGGCATTGAATCTGTCTCCAGTGCGCCCTTGGTCACGCAACACCTCGTGCGGCGAGGACGAGGCTGTCGGCCCCGGCGACCGATGGCGGCGCGTCTGCGAGCTGGTCGACGACGAGGCCGAAGAGGGTGGGATCGGGCACGGCGAACCGAAGTCTGCCGCAGCAGGGCCGGCAGCGTTCCGAACCCCGCGGAGGGCACCACCGGCGTACCATGCGTCGCGCGGGCAATGTCCGGGGTGCACAAAGGCTGGAAGCGAGTTCTCATGAGCAAGCACGTCAGGCGGATCCTCCGTGCGACCAGGATCCGCACACTCCTGCTCGCCACGACCGTCGCCGTCGTCGCCGCGTCACTCCCGGTCGGCGGGCACGTGACGACCGCCGCCGCTGCGACGACATCGTGCAGCGCCTGGATGGACACCACCAAGACGCCCGATCAGCGCGCCCAGGCACTCCTCGCTGCGATGACCCAGGCCGACAAGATCGCCCTCACCCAGGCGCCCGCGGAGTACGCGTCGATCGGCTGGGCGCACTACGGCGTCGCCGGCTACATCCCGTCGCCGGACACCAGCCTCTGCATCCCCGACCTCGTCTTCAACGACGCGGGTCAGGGCGTCGGCGACTTGATGACCGGTACCACCGCATTCCCGGCGCCGATCTCGCAGGCGTCGAGCTGGGACCCCGTCGCCCAGCAGGCCTATGGCGCCACCCTCGGTGCCCAGGCGTTCGCCAAGGGCATCAACATCCAGCTCGCGCCAGGCATCGAGACCGACCGCGTCCCGCTCAACGGGCGCAACTGGGAGTACATGAGCGAGGACCCGTTCCTCGCCGGCCAGACGGCTGCCGCCGTCGTCCGCGGCATCCAGGCGCAGAACGTCATCGCCACCATCAAGCACTACGTCACCAACAGCCAGGAGACCAACCGCTCGACGGACTCCTCCGACATCGATGCGCGCACGCTGCACGAGCTCTACCTGCCGCAGTACCAGGCCGCCATCCAGCAGGCTGGTGCCGGCGCTGTGATGTGCTCGTACAACCGCATCAACAGCGTGTACGCGTGTGAGAACCGGGACACGCTCACCACTGCGCTGCGCACCGAGATGGGATTCACGGGCCTGGTGATGGCCGACTGGGGCGCCACGCACTCCACGGTCGCGTCCGCCAACGCCGGGCTCGACATCGAGATGGGCTCGGGTACCTACTACGGGACGGCGCTGCAGACGGCGATCACCAACGGCCAGGTGAGCCAGGCGACGCTGGACACAATGGTGCTCGACATCCTCCGGCCGATGTTCGCCGAGGGACTGTTCGACCATCCCATCGCCATGGGAGCGGCGGCGCAGGCCGCGGCGGCGGCGACGCCCACCGACACGCCGGCGCAGAACACCGTCGCCGGCCAGGTGGCCGAGAACGGCATGGTGCTGCTGAAGAATGACGGCAACGTGCTCCCGCTGACGTCGCCGGCGAACACCATCGCGGTGATCGGCGGGCCGGCGACCACGCCCGATGCGCTGTACACGTACAACGGCGGCGGCAGCGGGCACATCCCCGAGGCGGCCTACAAGGCCAACGTCATCACCCCGCTCACCGGGATGCAGACGCTCGCGGCCACGAAGACGGACGCGGTCATCTACGCCAACGGCAACGGGCCGCAGTTCGAAGACGCTGTCGCAGCGGCGAAGGCGGCGAGCGTGGCGGTGGTCTTCGCGTACACCCCCGAGACCGAGGGCGTCGACATGAGCAGCCTGTCAATGCCGCCCGAGGGCACGCACTGCGAGCTCATCGGCTGCACGACCGGCTCCGGGTACAACCAGGACGCGCTCATCTCCGCGGTTGCCGCCGCGAACCCGAACACCGTCGTGGTTCTGGAGACCGGCGGCCCGGTGCTGATGCCATGGCTCAGCCAGGTCAAGGGTGTGCTCGAGGCGTGGTACCCGGGACAGGACGAGGGGGACGCCATCGCGTCCGTCCTGTTCGGTGACACCGACCCGGCCGGCCACCTCACCGAGACGTTCCCCGCGTCGCAGGCCGACCTTCCCACGACCACCACCGCGCAGTACCCGGGCATCAGCCAGCCGGGTGACTCAGTCGGCCCGCACTCGTCGTACTCCGAGGGGCTGAACGTCGGGTACCGCTGGTACGACGACATGAGGCTGACGCCGCTGTTCCCGTTTGGCTATGGCCTCTCGTACACGTCGTTCGCGTACAGCAACTACTCGGTTGCGTCCGCCCCGCCCGGTGACCAAGCGTCGGTGAGCTTCGACCTCACCAACACCGGCAAGGTCGCCGGGGCTGAGGTGGCGCAGGCGTACGTCGGCTCGCCGGCGGACAACTACGTCAATGAGCCGCTGCACCAGCTGCGCGGCTACCAGAAGGTCACCCTGCAGCCGGGTCAGACACAGCACGTCACCATCGCGCTGGACCCGGAGTCCACCTCGTACTGGGATACCACGTCGCAGAGCTGGCAGCCGGAGACGGGCTGCCACCCGGTGTGGGTCGGCAGCAGCTCGCGCCACATCGAGCTGCAGGGTTCGGGCCTCGACGGCTCGATGCAGGCGGTGGCGGACTGCGCCGCCTCGGTGTCGACGTACGTGCCGCCGGTGGCGGCCGCCACGGTGCCGGTGCCGGTGCCAAGTACTGGCAGCGCGTCGTTGACCGCGCTGCTGTGGGGCTCGGCGCTCACGATTGGCGGGGCCGCGCTCGTGGTGGGCAGGCGGCGCCGCCGGGGACGCGCGCCGGCCTCCTGACCGCACAGTTGCATCCGTTTTCCCCCAAGAAACGTAATGCTGCTCCAGTGCCGCTGGGAAGCAGACCGAGGATGGCGTGTTGCATCCGTTTTCCCCCATTAGGTAATGCAACCCACCGGGTGACGGAACGATGGTCGCCGAGATCAGATCGGTCCGGCGCTCGATACTGCGATCACGCACCTGTCCACGCGCCCGGGAGGCCCCATCCGTTGACCCAGCAGCGCATCCTTCTCGCTGACGACGAACCGCGCTTGCTGCACGTCGTCGGGCTGTGTCTCAGCATGGAAGGATTCGAAGTGAGAGAAGCCTCGGACGGGGCCGTCGCGATAGCGATGCTCGAGACCGAGCAGTTCGACCTCGCCATCCTCGATGTGATGATGCCCGGGGTCGACGGCATTGAAGTCTGCCGTCACATCCGTTCGCACCCCGCCACCCAGTCGATGCCAGTACTCGTGTTCACATCGCTCTCGTCCGACAAGGACGTGGAGCGCGCCCGCTGGGCGGGCGCGAATCACCTCATCACCAAGCCGTTCAGCCTGCCGGGCCTCGGTGCGGTGGTCCGCTCCTGCTTCGAGGACGCGCCGGCTCTCGCCAGTTGACGCTCGCCGGCGGTCACCCAGCGGGTCCTCTGTCGCCGGATCACGTGGGGTCGTGCTGAGCGATCTGGGCTCAGGCGATCGCCCTGCTGAAGCGACGAGCGCCCACCAGAACTCCGACCACTGCGAGCGCCGCCATGATGGCAAGCCCTTTGAACACGTCCGGGTCGGAGCCGTGTCCGTTGAAGACGTCGCGCGCTGCGGTCACCGCGTACGAGAGAGGATTGGCCTGCGCCACGTGCTGCAGCCAGTCCGGCGCGAGTTGGAGCGGGAGGAGCACGCCACTGAGCAGGAGCAGCGGGAGCGAGAGCGTGAAGATGAGCGGCGCGTACGAGTCCTCGCTCTTCAATGCCAGCGCTGCGGCGTAGGCGAGCGATGACATGCCGAGCCCGATCAGGGCGACCAGTCCGAGCATCACGAACACGCCGGAGATGGTTGGTTGCAGACCGAACGGAATCGCGAGCAGCAACAGGATGAGCGACTGCACGACCAGCGTGAGGATGTCGCGCAGCGCCCGCCCGAGAAGGAGGGCGAAACGGCTCACCGGCGTGACCCGGAAGCGCTCGATCACGCCGGCACGGAGCTCTGCGATCAGCCCGAATCCGACACCGCTCGCGCCGAAGAGCCCGAGCTGGATGAGCAGGCCTGGCACGAAGACGTTGTACGCGCCGCCGGTTGGGAAACCGGGCGTCTGGGTCAGCGACTTGAGCAGGGGTGCGAAGAGCACGAGGTAGAGAACCGGCTGGATAACGCCGATGGCCACCCAGGCCGGGTTGCGCAGGAAGACGAACAGATACCGCTGGAACATGAGCCAGGTGTCTTTGAGCAACTTCATGGCGATTCCCTCCCTATGCCGCGTCGCGCAGCGAACGCCCGGTCTGACGCAGGAAGACGTCGTCGAGGCTTGGACGATTCAACGAAAGTGACGAGAGCACGATGCCCTCGGCGTCGAGCGCGCGGATGATCTGCGCCATCGCGGTCTCACCCCGGTCGACGTACAGGCGCACCAGGCCGTCGCCGGCTGTTGCCTCGCGGACGAACGACTGGCCGCGCAGCAGTTGGAGCACACGGTCACTCTCGTTGTCGGTGCCGACGACCACGACATCCCCGGCGACCTGTCGCTTCAGATCATCGGGAGTGCCGACGGCGACGATCTTGCCGTGGTCGATGATGGCGATGCGGTCGCAGAGCGCATCTGCCTCTTCGAGGTAGTGGGTGGTGAGGAAGACCGTCGTTCCGGTGTCGCGCAGCTTGCGCACCTCGTCCCACATCCGGGCCCTGCTCTGCGGGTCGAGCCCCGTTGTCGGCTCGTCGAGGAAGAGGAGCTGGGGGAGGTGCATCAGGCCGATGCCGATGTCGAGGCGGCGTTTCTGTCCGCCCGAGAACGTCTTGGTCGGTCGATCGGCGCAATCGGCGAGCTCGAGAGCGGTGATCAGCTCGACCGCGCGCTGCTCGGCTCTGGCCTTGGTCATGCCGTAGAGCCGGCCCTGCATGACCAGTTCCGTGCGTCCCGGAACCTCAGGGGCGCTGCTGCCTTCCTGGCTCACGTAGCCGATCTCGTAGCGCACCTTGGCGGACTCGTGGAGCAGATCGAAGCCGGCGACGGTGGCCTGACCGCTCGTCGGCGGCAGCAGCGTCGACAGCATGCGCAGCGTCGTCGTCTTGCCCGCGCCGTTGGGGCCGAGGAAGCCGAAGATCTCGCCTTTCTTGACGTCGAGGTCGACCCCGGCCACCGCTTCCACCGCCCCCTTGCGCGATTTGAATGTCTTTCGTAGATCGTGGGTTTCGATCAAGGCGTTTCCTCCCCGGTGGTAGCTGATGGGTGCTCGCGTCGCGCCGGGTGCAGCAGCTTGGCGAGATGGTTCTCTCGGTGACGGTTGCGACGCTCCGCGTCCGCGGCGTGCATCGCTGCGAAGTGGGCTCTGATCAGCTCCTCGTTCCAGATGAGGGCGCCGGACTCCATTTCCGCGGAGATCGACCGGATCCAGTCGATCTCGGCCGACGCGAGCGCGATGCCGTGCTCGAGCTCGAGGAGGACGAGCCTCGGAAGGCCGAGGTCGTTCTGGGCCATTTTGAGGGTCGTGTCGAGCGCGTTGACGTGGGCCCGGAGCGTGACGACGCGAGTGGCCAGCGCGGTCTCGGCGCGCTCCTGGGGGATGTATCCGAGAAGGCCGACCGCGACCCGGAACACGGGCGTCTCGTCGACAGGGGTGGAGAGGAGATCGGCGATCCAGTTCTCGAGCTCCTCGCTGCCGTCGGACGTGATTCGGTAGACGGTCCGCTCCGGACGTCGGCCCTCGCGGCTCGTCTCGACCGGCTCGATGTAGCCGGCGGCTTCCAGTTCCTCGATGGCACGGTAGAGCGTGCGGGTCTTGCCCACCGCGTACGACTTGTGGCGCTCTTTGAGCAGGCGCTGGATCTCATAGGGATGGCAGGGCTGCTCGCTGAGCAGGCCGAGCGTGGTCAGGGCCACCATGTCCTTGGGCTGCGTGCGCATTTCCATATTGCGTTCCGCACTATAGCACGCTGCCATTGGGACGCTGGTGACGTGTCAATCCTCCGGGTGCCGGGCCACCTCGTGGTGCTCCTGGAGGTACTCGCGGATCGCGATCAGCGCTGCGATACCGTCTCCGACGGCGGACCCGAGCTGCTTGGTCGAGCCGCGGCGGACGTCTCCTGCAACGAACACGCCTGGCATCGACGTCGTGAACCCGCCCTTGTCGTCGACGAACCCGCGCGCATCGAGGTCCACACTGTCGCGGAGGAACGCGGTGTTGGGGTCGAGGCCGATGAAGACGAACGCCGCGCGCGGGGTGACGATCTGCTTCTCGCCGGTGGCGCGGTCACGGAGCCGGACGGACTCGAGCTTTCCCTTGCCGGCGAGCTCGACCACCTCGGTCGACGCGGTGCGCGGCGGGGAAGCGTTGCATCCGTTTTCCCCCAAGAAACGTAATGCTGCCCGCCATGCTGCGTGAAGCCATTCCTGATGTCCTCATGTTTTCGGGGTCTGACTGGTTTGGTGAGTCAGCGGGGCGGGCGGACAGCACTGGGACGAGCTGCGAGCACGCTTCTATCAAGTCACGTTCCGTCCCGCTGACGAGCACCAAGGAACCTCACGCGTGCGGGTCGACAGATCAAGTTGAAGGCACAGAGGCCGGTGGGAATATGGGTCAGGCCCGTGCGAGAGGTTCCTCGGTGCCGATCATGGCAACCGCGGTCGCTGCAGGGGATTTCGCTCGCGATGAAAGCCCACCGGAGTCGTGGTCATCCACAACATCACCAGACGCGAAACCCCCTTCTCCCGCACCCTCATCCCCCGGCGACTACGACTGCTTTTCCACACCCGGGGATCATCCCAGTGGAAATAGCCGCTGACATCCCGGCCGACCCGGACATGAAGACGGCGTAGCCTTCCAGGAATCTCATCAACAATCCGGCCCGCGCCAACGGGTCGTCCTGGAGGTCACGCCGTGTCTGCAAGGTATCAA
>CALAQT010000356.1 GCA_937888775.1 uncultured Actinomycetes bacterium
GAAGGAGGGAGCAAGTGACTAAGTCCGAATTCGTCGACCAGGTCGCAGATCGCGCCGGGTTGAGTAAGAAAGATGCCGCAGACGCCGTGGACGCCGTGCTCGAGACCATCGAAGGCGCGCTCAAGCGCGGCAGCGACGTTGTGTTCTCAGGCTTTGGGAAGTTCAGCGTCTCAAATCGGAGCGCTCGCGAAGGGCGCAATCCCGCGACCGGTGAGAAGATCCAGATCGCCGCTTCCCGCGTGCCCAAGTTCACTGCCGGCGCGGGCCTCAAGAAGGCGGTCAAGTAACACCGCTCAGTCCAGTCGGGCGGGGAGCAAGCCCCGCTTCGTCACCGGCGCCGGCGGCAGCTGACGTCCCGTCGCCCGCATCTGCTGGTGCGGGTTTCGGTGACCGGCTCGCCGACCACGTCGCGGTGCGCTGCTCGCAGGTGGTCCTGGGGCTAGACCCTGACCCGGCCCGCTTGTGGCCGCGCGCAGTTGAGCTCGCGGGCGGGGACGGAGCCCCGGCCGTCGAGCGGGCTGCTCGTGCCGTGGCGGCGCATTGCTCACTCGTTATCGAAGCGGTCGGAGAGCAATGCGTTGCGGTCAAGCCCCAGGTCGCCTGCTTTGAACGCTTGGGCGCGCCGGGGTGGACCGCGCTGCATGAGGTCGTCAGGCGCGCCCACGAGCACGGTCTGCTGGTGATCGCCGACGCCAAGCGCGGTGACATCGACGTCTCCGCCGCGGCCTACGGGCAGGCGTACTTCGGCGAGACGCCGACGCCGTTCGGACCCGTGGCCGGGCTGGGGGTTGACGCGCTGACCGTCAATCCGCTGTTGGGGCTCGATTCGATGATGCCGCTGGTCGAGGCGGCCCGCGGGCGGTCGGCAGGGCTGTTCGTGCTGGTTCGCACGTCCAATCCCGGCGCCGCGGACGTGCAGGATCTGGCGCTCGCCGGTTCAGGGACTGTCAGCGACAGGCTGGCGGAAATGGTGGCCTTACTGGGGGAGGGCGGGGTCGGCGCCGCGGGGCTCACCGACGTCGGCGCCGTGACCGGGGCAACCGTGCCCGAGCGCCTGTCGGTGCTGCGGGCGAGCATGCCCCATGCGGTCTTCCTGCTGCCCGGCGTGGGCGCTCAGGGTGGTCAGGTGCAACAGCTGGGACCGGCGTTCGCGCCCGGTCCGGCTGGAGGACTGATCGCCGCCTCACGGGGGATCGTGTTCGCTCACGAGCCCGGCGGCGGGGACCCGGCCCAGTGCGCGGCGGCCGCAGCGGGGCGGCTGCGCGAGCAGGCCTGGGGACTGGCCGGCTAAGGGCTCGCGACGCCTTGGCGGGCTTGGTGCTCCCCGCTCAGTGCGGATCCGCCTCTGCGCGCTTGTATGATCGTGGGCGCGATGAGGGGTCCAAATCTGGCGCGCTACCTGGCGCCGCTCGCCCTCGCCGCGGTGGCCGTCGGAACCTACGAGATCATTCAGACCGATCTTCAGACGAAACACCCGGCGCCAGCATCCGTCACGGTCGTGCACGGACGCAGGATCGCGCACCGGAAGTCATCCAAGGCGAAGTTCTATGTCGTGCGCGCCAACGACACTCTCAGCGGGATCGCCGTCAAGACCGGCGTGTCGCTCGGGCAGCTTGAATTGCTGAACCCCAAGCTCTCTCCCGACAGCCTGTCGACCGGTCAGCGGTTAAGGCTCAGACGGTGATCCGGCACGGGGTTCGCCGCCTCGTCCTCGGTGCGCTGGTGTCGGTGGGATGGCTGTGCGTCGCCACGGCACCCGCGCCGGCCGCATCGCCGCCGCACCTGAGCGTTAGTGCCGCGATCCTGATCGAGCAGAGCACCGGTCGCGAGCTCTATGGGGTCAACCCCAACCAGAAGCTGGCGATCGCCAGCACCACCAAGCTGATGACGGCTCTGCTGACCCTGGAGCACGAGCGGCGACTGGGCAAGCTCTTCACCCAGAACGAGTACTACGCCTCCTCGGTGGACTCGCAGATCGGCCTGGCACCCGGGGAACGGATGAGCGTCCACGATCTGCTGCTGGCGCTGATGCTGCCCAGCGCCGACGACGCGGCCGAAGACCTCGCCTACAACGTGGGACACGGCTCGGTGGGGCGCTTCGTGAGGATGATGAATGTCCGGGCGCGACAGCTGGGGCTCAAGCACACGCATTACTCCACCCCCAGCGGTCTGGACACGCCCGGCAACTACTCCAGCGCCTCGGATCTGGTCAAGCTGGCCAGTTACGACCTGACCCACTCACGGTTCTTGGCGCGTATCGTGGCACTGCCGAGCGCCGTGCTGCATTCCGGCGCCCACGTCCGCTACGTGGTCAATCGCAATGACCTGGTCGGCCGCGTGCCGTGGATAAACGGGGTCAAGACCGGGCACACCGCCGCGGCTGGTTATGTTCTCATAGCTTCAGGGCATCGGAACGGTATGACTCTGCTCAGCGCCGTGCTGGGGACCGCCGATGTAGGCTCCCGTGACGCCAATACGCTGGCGCTGCTGGACTACGGCTTCGCGACCTTCCACCTCGTAACGCCCGTGCGCAGCGGAGGCATCCTGGCTCGCCCGACGGTACGCTATCGAGCGGGAGTGCGAGCCGACGTGATCGCGTCGAGAACCTTCACGCAGGTCTTTCCGCGTTCGATGAGCGTCCGGACGATCGTCGATGCTCCGCATCAGCTGAGCGGGCCGCTGGCCGCCGGATCGGTGGTCGGCGCGGCGATCGTGCGAGCCGGTAACCGCGTGGTGGCGCGGATCCCGTTGGTGCTGAAACGTTCGCTGCCCGCCGTCAGCGGCTTGACGATCGCGGCGCGGACGATTACGCGGCGGCTGCCGCTGGTGCTGATCGCGGTCGTGGCGCTGGCGGCGGGCGGGCTTTCGTTCGTTCGGCACAGGCGCGGGTTCCAAGTCCGACGGTCGACGCCATGATCATCACTGTCACGCTGAACGCGGCGCTCGACAAGACGCTCGAGGTCCCGATCTTCACTCCCGGGCGACGCCACCGGACGGTTGACCAGGAGACGATGCCCGGAGGAAAGGGCGTCAACATCGCCCGGGCGATCAAGCGCCTGGGCCAGCCCGTGATTGCCACCGGCCTGACCGGCGGCGCCACCGGCACGCGGATCGTCGAGGCGCTCAACGATGAGTCGATCCTCAACGGGTTCGTACGGATCCGCGAGGAATCGCGAACCAACACGGCCGTGCTCGATCCGACGACCGGGCAGCACACGGAGATCAACGAGCGCGGGCCCTCGGTGTCAGCGCAGGAGATGGAGCTGTTTCGTGAGAATCTGCTCTACCTGGCCAAGGGCGCGAGCATCTGCGTGTTCGCCGGCTCCCTGCCCCGCGGGGTCGACCCGGGGATCTACAGCTCGCTGATCCGCGAAGTGAGCAGGCTCGGTGTAACCACGATCCTCGACACCGAGGGAGAGCCGCTGAGGCTCGGCGTGCGGGCCGAGCCAGACGTGATCTCGCCCAACGAGCTGGAGGGCGAGGAGCTGGTCGGCCACGAGTTCAACGACGGCAACGACCGGGCTCAGGCGGTGATCGAGATGACCCGGCTGGGCGCCGGCGAAGCGATCATGACCGTGTCCGATGGCTGCTACGCCCGGGTCATGGAGGACGGGACGCCCACTCTGCATCGGGTCCGGGTCGCCGAGCAGGAGGCCCGCTCGGCGGTCGGCTCAGGTGATGCGTTCCTGGCCGGATACGTGGCGGCGCGATACGAGGGCCGCTCGCCGGTCGACTGCCTTCGCTTCGGCGTAGCCTGCGGGGCGGAGTCGACCCAGCACTTCGGGGCCGGGATCATCGACCCGAGCCGGGTCGAGCGGCTGCTGGGGGAGGTCGAGTCCGAGCGGCTGGAGATCGGGGCCCAAATCGGCTGATTGGTCGTTGCCCTAAGTACGCCCGCATTGCAGCGCACGAGCTTGCGCTCGAGCGGGCCGGCCGCTCGGCATCCAGCCTCGCCGAATTGGCCGGCGCCCAAGTCATCCGGCTCTCGGCATCCAGCCTCGCCCGATCGGGCCGCGCTCGCGTCATCCGGCTCACTGCGCGCCACGCTGGGCGGGGGTCGCGCAATGCTAGGATCGTCGCTCAGATGGTTGCCGCCTTCAGTCTCACGTACCCGTCCGCAACGCGTTCTACGCTGCCGTAATGGAAGTCGAGATCGGCCGCGGCAAGAAGGCCAGGAGGGCATACGGATTCGACGACATCGCGATCGTACCGTCGCGGCGCACACGGGACCCCGATGACGTCGACATCTCCTGGACGCTGGGTCCATATCGGTTCGATCTGCCGCTGCTGGCAGCCGCGCTCGATGGCGTCGTTTCGCCGGAGACGGCCGGGCTGGTGGGCAAGCTCGGCGGCCTGGCGGTCCTCAACCTGGAAGGCATCTTCTGCCGCTACGAGGACGCCGACGCGCAGCTCGAGCGGATCGCGACCTTTTCCCGTGACATCGCCACGCGAGAGATGCAGGACATCTACCGGGAGCCGGTCAAGCCAGAGCTGATCGCACAGCGGATCAAGGAGATCAAGTCCCACGGGGTCGTCGCGGCGGCGTCGCTGACCCCGCAGAAGGTGCGCACGCACTACGAGGTCGCGCTCGAGGCGGGCCTTGACATCCTCGTGATCCAGGGCACGGTCGTTTCGGCTGAGCACGTCTCCCTGGACGAGAGCCGGCCGCCGCTCAACCTCAAGGAATTCATCCGTGAGCTCGCTCCCACGCCGATCCTCGTCGGGGGTTGCGCCTCCTACCACACCGGGCTGCACCTGATGCGGACCGGCGCCGCCGGCGTGCTCGTCGGCGTCGGACCCGGCGCCATCTGCACCACCCGCGGGGTGCTGGGCATCGGAGTGCCGCAGGCGACGGCGATCGCCGACGTGGCCGCGGCGCGGTCGCAGCACATGCTCGAGACGGGCGACTACGTCAAGGTGATCGCCGACGGCGGGATGCGCAACGGCGGTGACATCGCCAAGGCGGTTGCCTGCGGAGCGGATGCGGTGATGATCGGATCGGCCCTGGCGCGGGCCTACGAGGCGCCCGGCCGTGGTTACAACTGGGGGATGGCGACCTTCCATCCCACGCTGCCACGAGGAGCGCGAGTCGCCACCAAGCAGAACGGCACCCTCGAGGAGATCATCAAGGGCCCCGCCCGGGAGAACGACGGAACCTTCAACCTGATGGGCGGTCTGCGCACCTCGATGGCGACCTGCGGGTATCGCGACATCGCCGAGTTCAACCGCGCCGAGCTGATGGTCGCCCCCTCGCTGCAAACCGAAGGCAAGCACCTTCAGCGTGAGCAGGGTGTTGGCATGGGCGCGAGCGGTCGGGCAGCGGCGGTCGGTGTCGCCGACTAGCCCGTCCAGCGCCGCTGCGGAGGTCACGACGGGTGATGGGGCGCGCGACGCGCCGGAGTCGATGGTCTCTGGCGCCGAGGTGCCGGCGGCCCTCGACGAGGTCGTGGTCCTCGATTACGGGGGTCAGTACTCGCAGCTGATCGCGCGGCGCGTGCGCGAGTGCGGGGTCTTCTCCGAGCTGCTGCCACACCATGTCGGCGCGGCCGAGGTCGCCAGGCGACGACCCAAGGGTGTGATCCTGTCCGGCGGGCCGGCGTCCGTCTATGCCGACGGCGCGCCGCCGCTGGAGACCGAGCTGCTCGAGCTCGGCATCCCGGTGCTGGGGATCTGTTACGGAATGCAGCTGATCGCGCTCGAGCTCGGAGGCCAGGTGCAGGGTGCCCAGGTGGGGGAGTTCGGACGCTCCCGCCTGACGGTGCGCGAAACCGGACGACTGCTCGCCGGCACCCCGCACGAGCAGACCTGCTGGATGTCGCATCGCGACACGGTGTTCTCGCCGCCGCCCGGATTCGACGCGCTGGCCTCTTCGACCGCGTCGCCGGTGGCCGCTTTTGAGTCGGTGGCGCGTGGCGTGTACGGGATCCAGTTCCACCCCGAGGTGGTGCATACGCCCTACGGACGGCAGGTGCTGACGAACTTCCTGGTGGACATCTGCGGCTGCGAGCGCAACTGGAGCGCCGCCTCGGTGATCGAGGATCAGATCGACCGGGTCAGGGCTCAGGTCGGCGACGGGCGGGCGATCTGCGGGTTGTCAGGCGGGGTGGATTCGAGCGTCGCCGCGCTGCTCGTCCACCGCGCGATCGGCGACCGGCTGACGTGCGTGTTCGTCGACCACGGACTGATGCGAAAGAACGAGGGCGAGCAGGTGATCTCGGCCTTCCGGGATCACTTCCATGTCCCGCTCGTGGCGGTCGACGCCTCCGACCGGTTCCTGGCCCGTCTGCGCGGCGTCAGCGATCCTGAGCAGAAGCGCAAGCGGATCGGTGCCGAGTTCATCCGTGTATTCGAGGAAGAGGCCGCCAAGCTCGACGACGTGCAGTTCCTGGTTCAGGGCACGCTGTACTCCGATGTGATCGAGTCAGGTGGCGGCACCGGAGCCGCGACGATCAAGTCCCATCACAACGTCGGCGGTCTACCGGACGACCTCGAGTTCAAGCTCGTCGAGCCGCTCCGGGCCCTGTTCAAGGACGAGGTTCGAGCGGTCGGCGCCGAGCTCGGGCTGCCCGAGCGGCTCGTCTGGCGCCAGCCGTTCCCGGGCCCCGGTCTGGCGATCCGGATCGTCGGCGGCGAGGCCTCCCGCGAGCGGCTTGACACGCTGCGCGAGGCCGACGCGATCCTCCAGGACGAGATCCGCAAGGCCGGTCTCTACCGTGAGCTGTGGCAGTCGTTCTGCGTGCTCCCGGACATCCGCACCGTCGGGGTCCAGGGAGATGAGCGCACCTACGGGAATGTGATCGCGATTCGCGCCGTGACCAGCGATGACGCGATGACCGCGGACTGGGCGCGGCTGCCCTACGACCTGCTCGAGCAGATCGCCTCACGGATGATCAACGAGATCCGGCCGGTCGGGCGAGTGGTGCTGGATATCACGAGCAAGCCGCCGGGCACGATCGAGTGGGAATAGGCCTGGCCCACTAACCGGCGCCGGCCGCCAGCGCAGCCATGACCGGCGCCACGTACGGGCCCAGGTCGTCGGGCAGCCGGGTGCGGTCAAACCAGCGGGCGACAGCCAGCTCGCCGAGATCGATCGTGACCTCGGGCGAGGCCAGTCTGGCCTCAAAGCAGTGCACCGTGTCCCGGCGATGGTCCGTCGTGGCCTGCACGATGCCCAGTTCGCGCCAGTGCGCCGCGTTGATCCCCAGCTCCTCGCCCATCTCACGGCGGGCGCCGGACAGCGGCGGTTCACCGCGCTTCAATGCGCCGCCGGGCAGATCCCAGCTGCGCCGCCCGTAGGTGTGGCGCACCAGCAACACGCGGTCGCCCTCGACGAGCACGCACTTGACGCCGTTCTTGTGGGGGCGGGTGATCAGCCAGAACACCTGCAGTACGCGGTAGCCGGTGCGGTAGATGAGGCGGCGGACGATGATCTGGAGCTGCATGCATTCAGACTAGGTGCTTGCCGCCATAAGTACGGTCCATCGCGACCGTATTTACGGCGGTGTGCACTAAGTCTTCGTCTCTCGCGACGAGTCTCTATCATGGCCCACGGCCGCGCGACAGTTGCGCGGCTTATGCATGCCATGAAGACTTACGTTGCCACCCCTGCAGACCGAGAGCGAAACTGGCTCTTGGTCGACGCCTCCGGCCAGACGCTCGGACGGCTTGCCACGCAGATCGCCGATGCGCTGCGCGGAAAGCGCAAGCCGACCTACACGCCGCACGTCGACACCGGCGACTTCGTGATCGTGGTCAACGCCGAGAAGATCTCGGTGACCGGCAACAAGCGCGCCGAGAAGCGTTACTACCGCCATTCCGGATATCCGGGCGGCCTGAAGTCGCGCACGCTCGCCGAGATGCTGGATCGCCGGCCCGAGGAGGTCATCCGCCTCGCAGTCAAGGGCATGCTGCCGCGCAACCGACTGGCGCGAAAGCAACTGACCAAGCTGAAGGTATACGCCGGCCCGGAGCATCCGCACGCCGCCCAGCAGCCGCAACCGATGGAGACTGAGCATTGACCGAAGCCGAGCACCCTCAGGACGAGCAGCGCAGCGACGAGCAGCCGGACGCGCCCCCCGAGTCCGGTCCGGCCACGCCCGAGTCCGCCGGAGAGCCCGTGCCTACCGCCGAGCAGGCTGCGCCCGCGCCGGCCGCTGAGGAGCCTGTGCCGGCGGCTGAGGAGCCTGTGCCTGTGCCGGCGGCTGAGGAGCCTGTGCCTGTGCCGGCGGCTGAGGAGCCTGTG
>CALAQT010000357.1 GCA_937888775.1 uncultured Actinomycetes bacterium
ACATCAGCGCGCGCCCCATCGCCACCATCTGCTGCTCGCCGCCGGACAGCGTGCCCGCCAGCTGCTCGCGGCGCTCGTGCAGGCGCGGAAACAAGGTGTGGACGCGTTCGAAGTCCTCGGTGAGGTCTTGGCCGCGGCGCAGCACGGCTCCCAGCTCCAGGTTCTCATGCACGGTCATCTGCCCGAACAGCCGGCGGTTCTCAGGGACGATCGCCAGCCCACGGGAGATCCGCGTCGGCACATCGCAGGCGTTCATCTCCTGATCGTCGATCAGCACCCGCCCCGAGCGCGGGCGCACGATCCCCAGCACGGTCTTCAGCGTCGTCGACTTGCCCGACGCGTTGCCGCCCAGCAGCGAGACGAGCTCGCCCCCGCCGACCTGTAGCGAGATCCCCTCCAGGATTCGCATCTGACCGTAGTACGTAGTCACGTTCTCCAGGCTCAGCAGCATCTGGTCACGTTCTCCAGGCTCAGCAGCATCTGGTCACGTTCTCCAGGCTCAGCAGCATCTGGTCACGTTCTCCAGGCGTAGCAGCATCTGGTGACGGTTTCCCGGCCACGGTTTCCCGGCCACGGTTTCCGGCTCAGCGGCATCGTCAGCTCTCGGCCAGGGCCTCTGGATCGCGGCCCAGATAGGCCTCGACCACGGACGGGTGGGTAGCGACGGTCTCAAAGCTCCCCTCGGCGATCTTGACGCCGTGGTCAAGCGCGATCACGCGGTCCGAGATTCCCTCCACGACGTGCATGTCGTGCTCGATCACCAGGATCGCCAGGCCACGCTCGTCGCGCAGCCGGCCGATCAGCTCGGTGATCTCGTGCGTCTCTGAGGGGTTCATGCCCGCGGCCGGCTCATCGAGCAGCAGCAGCCGTGGTTTGGTCGCCAGCGCGCGCGCGATCTCCAGCCGGCGCCGGTTGGCGTATGAGAGCACGTACGCCGGCTGGTCCCAGCGGTAGCCCATCAGCCGCTGACCGAAGAACGACAGCACGTCCTCGGCGAGCGCGTCGATCTGGCGTTCCTCACGGCGCGCGCGCGGGAGGCGCAGGATCGACTCGACCGGCGAAGCCCTGGTGTTGCCATAGGTGGCCGCTTTGACGTTCTCCTTCACCGACAGGTTCTGAAACAGTCGCAGACTCTGGAACGTGCGGGCGATCCCCAGGCCCGTGATCTTGTGCGGGCGCCTGCCCGCGATCGTCTCGCCGCCGAACTTGATGTCACCGTCGCTCGGCTCGTACACGCCGGTGATGACGTTGAAGATCGTCGACTTGCCCGCTCCGTTGGGGCCGATCACGCTGACGATCTCGTTCTCCTCGACGTGCAGATAGAGCTCGGTCAGGGCGCGCAGGCCACCGAAGGACAGCGACACGCGTTCGAGTTCCAGCAGCCGGTGGGCCGCGCCGGTGGCTCCGCTATCTCCACGCGGCTGCGAGGCGGCCTCCACCTAGAGCGTCTCCATCCAGAGCGTGCCCATCCAGTGTCTCTCCATCCAGTGTCTCTCCATCCAGTGTCTCTCCAGCTAGAGCGTCTCCACGCGATAGCTTCCGAGCAACCCCTGCGGGCGAGCGGCCATCGTCAGGATCAGGATCGCCCCGATCATGATCTGAGTGGTGATCGCCGGGTTGACGACCAGACGCGACTCCCAGCAGCAGGCGGCGATGTAGACCGTCGGGATCACGGCGAGCAGGCGGCGGATGCCCTGCAGGCGGACGATCGCGATCAGTGCGCAGATCAGCACCACGTAGAGGATGTTGCCGTAGGTGGCCGGGTCGGCTGGCACGATCACGTAGTGGCGCACCGCCGAGCCGATCCAGCCCGTGCTGCCCGGCGACCCGGCGACCGCCGAGGAGGAGATGAGGCTCACGATCGCGTGGGCGGTGAAGCCGAAGGCGATCACCCCGCCCAGCAGGATCCCCAGGTAACGCCACGGGCGCACGCGCACCACCAGCGTGAGCAGGATCAGGCCGTAGAACAGGTACCCGGCGTCGGTCGGACTGGAGAGCATGTTCTCCCCGACGGTGACCACTACTCCGCCGAGGATCGCCCCGGCGACACTGCCGACGCCACCGAGCACCAGGCAGGCGTAGATAAGGATCAGGATGTTGGACGTGAAGTTGGTCGGAAAGACGTTGTCCTGCTGAGCGGCGAACACGGTGCCGGCCAACGCGCCGACCACCGCGCTGAAGCTGAAGGCCATCACCTTGAGCTTGTTGACCGGGATCGTCATCGCGCCGGCGGCTAGCGGATCGTCCTGTAGCGCGCGCCAGGCACGCCCGGTTCTGGACGTGTCCAGCAGATGCAGGATGGCCGCCAGGATCGCGACCATGATCAGGGCCAGGTAGTAGTACCCCATCGGGGTGGTGATCGAGGCCCCGAAGCTGTGAAACGAGTCCAGGCCATAGAGGCCGTTGACGCCGCCCAGCGTGCCCGGATCGACGTTGTTGACCACCTCCACGAACGCCTGTCCCACGAACAGCGTGACGATCGCCAGGTAGTCGCCGGACAGCCGCAGCGCAACGAGGCCGATCACCACGCCGACCACGCCGGCCGCCACGAGCACGATTGGGATCGACTCGATCGCCGGCAGGTGGACCCCAGCCGAGCCGTCGGTCCCGAGCGCGTCGGAGGAGAAGATCGCGTAGCCATAAGCGCCGAAGCCGAAGAACGCGATGTAGCCCAGATCGAGCAACCCGGCCCAGCCGACCGCGATGTTCAGCCCTAGAGCCAGCATCGCGTAGACCAGGCTGTTGATCGCGACCGTCTGGATGTTGACGTTGGTGGCAACTTGGCCGAACGCGAGTCCGACGATCGTGATCAGCGCGAGCCGCGGCCACCATCCGACGCGATCCTGGACGCGCTCCAACCCGCCCCTCCAGCCGCCGTGCCGCTCGCGCCGCTCGCCGGAGCGCGCGACCCATTCGTCTACGCCGATCGGGGTCATTGGCGCTCCTCGCCAGGCGCCGGCCGGGGCGACTCGCATCGGACCGGATTTGGGGCGAGGAGCACGGTGCTCCTTCCCGGCCACTCGACTTCGACACGATCGCCGGCGAGGAGCACTTAGACCTTCTGCAGTGCCGGCGTGCCGAAGATTCCCGTCGGCCGCAGCAGCATCACCGCGATCAGGATCCCGAACACGATCAGGTCGGAGTACTGGGTCGAGATGTAGCTGAGGCTGAATGACTCGCACAGCCCGATGAAGATCCCGCCGATCATCGCGCCCGGAATGCTCCCGATGCCGCCGACGACCGCCGCGGTGAACGCCTTCAGCCCGGCCAGAAACCCGATCGTGTTCGAGATCTGGTTGAAGGCCAGCCCCGACATCACTCCAGCCACGCCCGCCATCGCCGAGCCGATGAAGAACGTGAGCGCGATCGTCCGGTTGACGTTGATGCCCAGCATCTCGGCCGCCTCGCGATCTGAGGCCACCGCGCGCATCGACTTGCCCAACACCGTGCGGGTGACCAGCTGACGTAGGCCGAACATCATCAGCACGCTGAGCACGATGATCATCCCCTGGACGATGTCGACCCTCAGCGCGCCGATGTGCAGTCCGGTCGAGAAAGGCAAGAACGAAGGCGTCTCGTAGCTGCGCGTGAAGCCGCCGAACAGCAGCAGCACGGTGTTCTCCAGCACGAACGAGATCCCCAGCGCAGTGATCAGCGGCGCGATCCTGGGCGCGTCGCGCAGCGGGCGGTAGGCGAAGCGCTCCATCGCCACGCCGAGGACTCCGCAGCCCCCCGCCGCCAGCGTGAACATGATCAGCAGCACCAGCGGCACCGGAATCGACAGCGCCGTTGGCCCGCCGAACCAGTGGATCACGAAGTAGCCGATGTACGCCCCGACCATGTAGACGTCGCCGTGGGCGAAGTTCAGCAGCTTCAGCACGCCGTAGACCATCGAGTACCCGAGCGCGATCAGCGCGTACAGGCAGCCGGTGGTCAGGCCGTTGACGATGGTTTGGATGAAGACCTGCATGATGCGTTGAGTTCATTGCCCAAAGGCCAACGGCGCCGCCCACGCTCACGTGGGCGGCGCCGCGCCTTGATCCATCCGGCCTGCTACTTGTTGGGAATCGAGATGTACTTGCCCGCGCTGTTGATCTTGAACAGGTAGCCCGGGCTACCGGTCAGATCACCGTTTGACTTGAACGCGATCGGCACCCCGAGGGGGTTCGCCGAGGCGGGGATGTTCGTCTTGCGGATCGCCGCCATCACGTTGGAGCGGCTCGGCGTCTGCCCGGCCTTGCAGACCGATGCGATCGCCTTCATCTCGACGTCGGTCGCCGCGTAGGTCGGCACGCCGAAGGCCCCGTAAGGTCCGTACTGCGCGACGCCGGAAACGATCGACTTGTCCACCGCGCTGGACGACGTTGAGATGTCAGGACCGAAGTTCGACACGTAGGTGCCGGGGATCTTGAACTGCGTCGGCGAGTCGGTGCCGTCGGTGCCGAACAGGATCGTCGTCTTGTGCTGCTGCTGGACGTCGAGGCCGAACTGCTGCGCGTTGGCGGCAGTCTGCCAGGGCAGCACGGTCACGCCGTCATTTGACTTCAACTGTGAGGTCACCAGCGACGACAGCGCGTTGGCGAGCGTGGCGCCGGTGTCGGTGCCGTTGTAGGTCTGATGGTTGACCTTGATCCCGGCCTTCTCCAGGATCGGCGTCATCACGTTGACCAGGCCCTGCGAGTAGGCCTCATCGTCGTCGATGATCAAGACGGCCTTGGGCTTGAGGCGATTGATGATGTAGTTGGCGTCCTGGGGACCCTGGACGTTGTCGTCGGGCACCACGCGCAGGAAGGTTGGGTTCTTGCCGCTGGTGGTGAGCGCCGGCAGCGTGGCCGACCCGGAGATGAACGCCATCCCGGCCTTGCCGAATAGCGGTCCGACCGCCTCGACCTCCTGGCTGCCGGCCGGTCCGAGCGCGGCGACCGCGCTCGAACCCGCGATTGCCTGGGTCTTGGTGGTGGCGATCGACGGGGTCAGCTGGGTGTCGTCCTGAGCCAGGGTGACGTTGGTGCCGTTGGCCTTGTTGTCGGCGGCCACCGCTAGCTGGGCGAAGTGCAACTGCTCCAGGCCGAGCTGTGCGACCGGGCCGGTGAACGGACCCTCGATCGCGATCGACGTGGCGCACTTGCCACCGGAGCTGCCGCTGGCGGCCGCCGTGGTGCTGGCACTGGCACTGGCACTGGCACTTGAACTACCGCTGCTACTGCTGGAACTGCTGGAACTGCTGCCGCAGCCGGCCGCGACCAGCGCCGTCAGCGCCACCGCGGCCATCGAGATACGTAACTTCATAGGTTTGGCCTCCTCCTCTGGAGATCTGTTTAGGTTTGTCAACTCGTGCTAGGTGCATCGTTCTCACCGGTCGGGAACCTCGGCCGGCGTCCCGTCTGGGTAATAGGCGGCAGCAGGCGATCCGGCCGGGCGAAACACCGCCACCACGCGCATCGGCTCGGTGCCGGTGTTCTCCAGGCAGTGCACGGCCCGGGCGGGTAGCTGGATGCAGCTGCCCGGCGTCACCGGCGCATCCACGCCGTCGGCATGCACGACGCCCTGGCCGTCGAGCACGTAGATCACCTCGTCGTAGAGGTGGAAGTGGTCGGGCGCGCGACCAGCCGGGATGTAGCCGACGAAATGCGTCGCCGAGCGCAGCCCGGTCTGCGGGTCGGCGAGGATCCGGAACTCCCGCTGGCTGGTCGCGGCCCCCGTCTCCTGATCGCCCAGCCGGCATACGCTCGCCCGCGGCGCATCGTCTGATCCGGAGCGCTCGGGGTCCGGAACCCGGACCGCGATCACGCGCAGCTCTCCGGGCCCTGGGTTCTCCAGCTCGAACTGCTGCTCGGGGGCGAGGTAGACGCCGATCTCCGGCTCCAGCGCGTGGGCCTCGCCGGCGACGTGGACCGTGCCACGGCCTCCGAGCACGAACAGCGTCTCCTCGGCGGCCCCGACGTCCAGCCGCGGCGAACGCCCCGGGGCACAGCTCAGCACCGCCTGCTGGAGAGGCGCAAAGCCAGTCGGCCGGCCGAGTGTCGGATGGACGCTGACGTTCCCCCGCGGTGACGCCAGGGGCGGCGCGGCGCGGGCGTCGACGACCGTCACGGTCGGCATCAGATCAGCTCGGTCACGGTTGGTGGCGGCATTGGCTCGGGTCCCGGACCGAGCGCACCTGGCTCGGCTGTCGCGGCACCCTAGGCGATCCGGCCTGCACGGGTCAATCACCTGCCGGCGCAAGGGCCGTTGTCAACTTGCCACCAAGCTGGCGTCGAGCGTGATCTCGGTGCCCGCCAGCGCCAGCGAAACGGGGCACGTCGCCTTGGCCTGCTCGGCCAACGTCGCAAACGTCTCGGCGTCCACGCCCGGCACGTCACCGACGGTCTTCAGCGCGATCCGCGTGATCCGGAAGCCTGGCTCGAGCTGCTCCAGGCGAACCCGGGCGGTGGTCCGCAGGTCCCGCGGGGGATGGCCGGCGTTTGAGAGCACGTCGGCCAGCGACATCGTGAAGCAGCCCGCCTCGGCGGCCGCGATCAGCTCTTCGGGGTTGGTGGAGCGCTGCACGTCCTCCACCCGCGCGCGCAGCGTGAACGGCCCCTGCAACGCGCCGCTGGCCACGGCGATCGTGCCGCCGCCATCCGGCACGTTTCCCTGCCAGCTGACCTCTGCACTGCGGGTGACGCGGACGCTCAATGCCCCTCCTGAGTTTGGCTCAAAGTCGATTCGGCCGGCGCCAAGCGCTACACCACCGGCCGAGTCGGATTTGTAATCTTGATCAAACCATCGTGGTGGAACCCGTGCAAGCGGGCGCCGCTTGTGATTTGGTTAGCGCACGAGCGCGCCGTCCACCGCGAACGCCCTGTCATCCGCACGAAGAGGACCCCGCCAATGGCCGAAGTGCTCAGCAAGACCAGTGACCTGCAGGGCGTGCGCCGGCGCTTCTCGTCGCTGCAGACGGGGTTCGCCTTCCTTGACGCCCCGGGCGGATCGCAGGTTCCCGACGAGGTCGGCGACGCGATCGCCCGCGCGCTGCGCGAAGCCAGCGCCAACATAGGCGCCGGCTACGCCACCAGCCTGCGGGTCAAGGAGATCCTGGAGCAGGCCGAGGCCAACGCGGCGCGATTTCTGCACTGCGACACCCATGAGGTGATCTGGGGGGCGAACATGACCTCGCTGAACTTCACGCTGTCGCGCACCGCCGGAAGGGAATTTCAGGCCGGCGACGAGATCCTCGTCTCCTCGCTCGATCACGACGGTGGCGTGGCGCCGTGGCTGGAGCTCGCCCACGACAAGGGCCTGGTCGTCAAGCACATCGAGCTGCACCCCGACACGACGCTGGACTACGAGGACCTGGAGCGTCAGCTGTCTGATCGCACCCGCGTGGTGGCGTTCGCCTGGGCCTCCAACGCGGTCGGCACGATCGTCGACGCCCACCGCGTTTGCGAGCTCGCCCACCAAGCCGGCGCGCTGGCCTGGATCGACGCCGTGCACTACGCCGCCCACGAGCCGATCGACGTGCGCGCGGTCGGTGCCGACGTGCTGGTCTGCTCGCCGTACAAGTTCTGCGGCCCTCACCTCGGCATGGCCTACGGCAAGGCCGAGGTGCTGGAGACCTGGCGTCCCTACAAGGCGCGCCCGGCCCCGATGTCGCCGCTGTCACGGCGCTTTGAGACCGGGACCCAGCCCTACGAGGTGCTGGCGGGCTTCAACGCCACGATCGATTACCTGGACTCGATCGGCGGCTTTGCCGCGATCGTCCCCCACGAGCGCGAGCTCGGCGAGCGCTTCCTGGCCGGCATCTCCGACGCGGTCACCGTCTACGGGCTGCCGAGCATGGAGGGCCGCGTGCCGACCTTCCTGGTCAACGTCGACGGCGTGCCCGCCGCGCAGGTGGCTGCCCACCTGGCCGAGCAGCAGATCGGCGTCTGGGCCCACGACACGTGGTACTCGCTGAACCTCTACAAGCGCCTGGGCTACGAGCACGACTCGGTCAGGATCGGCTTCATCCATTACAACAGCCCGGAAGAGGTCGACCGGCTGATCGCGGGGCTGGAGTCCTCGCGGCAGGCTTAGTGGTCGCTCCCGATTGACCCGCGGGCTCGTGCCGTGATTCAGGAATTGCGCGGCACTAGGACTCGTCGGCCAGCGTCTCGGAGATGATCGCCAGCAGCACGCCGTCGCCGCGCATCAGCGCCGTTCTGGTCTGGGCGTCCATCGCGAAGCTGCGGTGCACGGTGGCCAGCTTCTCGACGGCCTGGGTCCAGTAGTCGCCGATCTTCATCTGGTCGCTTCGCAGCACCCCAAAGTAGTCGTCGTAGTCGGCCAGCGCCTGGTCGCTGTGCACGACGGTGTCGACGTAGTGCGCCGGATCGAAGGCGTCGCGCTCACGGCGCAGCCGGGAGAGCTTCTCGCGCAGCAGCGAGCTGCCCGGGTGCAGGGTCACGACCACGTCGGCGTGGTGGCGTTGCCAGTAGCCGGCCGCCTCGCTCACACCAGCCAGCTCATCGACGTACTCACCGGCCGGCTCGCGCAACGCGATGTCCATGCGGGCCCGAGCCGCCATCATGGCCAGAAAATCGCGCGACATGTCGCCGCTGAAGTCGTCACGCTCGGCCGCCATCGACGGGCGCAGGCATGGGTCATAGCGCACGGGATCGAACGCGGCGCAGTAATGCAGCATCGCCGCGCTGCCCCGAATCAGCGTCGCCACACGCGCGAGCCAGTGCCGGACGGCCGCCGCGTCGCCGGCGCCGACCGCGCCGATGACCTCTTCGCAGGCCACGGTCGTGGCCTCCCAGTACAGGAACTCGACATGGTGGCCGGTGCAGAAGTGAAACCACGCCGCGCCGTCGCCGATCTCGGCGAGGTCCAGGAAGCGACTCGCGTACGGTTGCTGCCACGGCGGCCGCTCGTCGGCTCGTGCCTCTCGCACCGCCAGCGTCCGCGGGATCCGCGAGTCCACGGGGAGCATGATCTCGGTCGGAAGCATGTCCGCCCCCGCCTCGCCGCTAGGGTGCTTCCCCGATTGCACGCGCGAAACCCTACCGGCTGCCCTCGTGAGGACCCATCGTGCCCGCCGGCAAGCGACTGATCACGACCAGCGAGGGCACAATGCGGGCGCCCTTCGGTACTTCGGAGTGGCTGCTCCTGCTGACCACAGCCCTGATGTGGGGCTCGTCCTACCTGTTGATCGCGATCGCTCTGGAGGGTCTGCGCCCACTGGCGGTGGCGTTCCTGCGGGTGGCGCTCGGCCTTGCCGTGGTGTCGTGCCTGCCCTCCGCGCGTCGCCGATCGGTTGATCGCTCAGATCGCCTGCGCCTGGCCGCGCTGGGAGTTCTGTGGCTGGCGCTCCCGCTCGCCCTGTATCCGATTGCCCAGCGCCACCTCAGCTCCTCGGCCGCCGGGATGATCACCGGGTCCCAGCCGCTGATGGCGGCCGCGATCGCCGCCGCTCTGCTGCGACGCCGCCCGCTAGCACTGGCCGGCGCGGGGTTGGCGGTCGGGTTCGCCGGCGTCGTGCTCGTGGTCTCCGCGTCGGCCACCGGAGGCGCTGCGGACAGCGGCTACGCGTCGGCGCTGATCCTGATCGCGGTCGCCTGCTACGCCCTGGCCACCAATCTGGCGGTGCCCATGCAGCAGCGCTACGGCGCATTTGTGGTCATCCGAGGGGCACTGCTGGTCGCCTTCGTGCTGCTGGCGATCCCAGGCGTCATCGCCCTGAGCCTGAGCGCGCCGACGCTCGGCAGCCTCGCCGCGATGGTTCCGCTGGGAGCGCTGTGCACCGGAGCTGGATATGTGACGTTCACGACGCTGGTGGGACGGGCCGGGGCGACCCGGGGGGCGGTGGCGATCTACCTCGTCCCGGTCGTGGCGATCGCCCTCGGCGTTCTGTTTCGCGGCGAGCATCCCGGGGTCGCCGCGCTGGGCGGCGCGGTGCTGGTGACCCTCGGGGCGCTGCTGGTCGGTAGAAGCCGCCCGTCAGCGCCTGCGGTGCCTAAAGCACCGGCTTGACGCCCCAGCCGCCGTCGACCGCCAGCTCGGCTCCGGTGATGAAGCCGGCGGCGTCGGAGCACAGGAAGAGCACCGCATTGGCGAAGTCCTCCGGCGTTCCGACGCGCCCGATCGCGGTCAGCGAAGCGACCTTCTCCTCCGGGATTCCGAAGGCCTTCCACGCGGACAGTGCCATCTCCGAGCGGATATGTGCGCCGACGATCCAGTTGACGCGCACGCCGTGCGGTCCGCCTTCGTTGACCGCCGTCCGGCTCAGGCCGGCGATTCCGGCCTTGACCGCACTGTAGGCGCCGTTCGTCGGCACCCCGAACAGCGTTCCCGAGCGCGAGCTCGCGTTGACGATCGCGCCGCCGCCCGTTCGCACCATGGCGGCCATCTCGTACTTGACGCACAGGAAGGCGCCGCGCAGGCTGGTGGTCAGGACCTGGTCGAAGTCCGCGCTGGGGAGATCCACGAGCGCCCCGGTCAGCTCGTGGGTGGCCGCGTTGAATGCGCAGTCAAGCGACCCGTAGCGTTGAAGCGTGCCGGCCACGAGCGCCTCGACCTGCTCCTCCTCGCAGACGTCGGCGCGGATGTAGGTGGCTTCGCCGCCCGCCGCGACGATCCTGCGCGCCACCTGCTCGCCGCGGTCCGCTCGGCGGCCCGCCACCACAACCTTGGCTCTGAGGCGCCCAAAGCCTTCGGCCGTTGCCTGGCCGATACCGGACGTCCCGCCAACCACGAGCGCCACCTTGTCTTCGAACGAGATCACGTGTTTCGCCTCTCCTCGACAGTTGTGTCGGCGTAACCTATGCGACCGACTCAGCCCTCGCCAGCCGCTCGCTCGGCGTCGAACAGCTCCACCAGACGGCTGCGAGCCTCCCATAGCTTGGGCAGCTGTCGCTGGGCGACGAGCTTGCCGAGGGCCTGCACCGGGGTTCCCTGGATCCCGATCGTCTCCTCACCGATCGCGCGCGCAACGATGCTGTAGTGCCGAAAACGCCAGGTCGAGATCCGCTCGTCCCAGTCGGTCAGCGCCTCGGCCAGCTCGTGCAGCCGCTCGAGCTCGCGCGGGCGGCGGTAGAGCTCGGTGAGCTCCACGCCGGCGCGCGTGAGCGCGCGGTCAAACGCGCCACTGATCCGCTGGGTCACGCGCGAAACCTGGCGGAAGCCGGGTGAGTCAAACCCGCTGCCGTGGCCGAGCGCGACCCGGATCTGGTGGTAATCCCATGGGTCAAGCTGGTCCAGCATGTCGAGCTGGGCGGTGACGAACTGCAGGCACAGGACCCCCCGGCGCAGCAGCCGCAGCGCGGCGCCGAGCTGGTCTGAGTCGATCAGGGCGGTCGCCTCCTGCACCTCGGTCGTCGCGAGCTTCAGCCACAGCTCGGATGCCTGATGGACGGTCTGGAACAGCAGCTCGTCGCGGTGGACCTGCTCGGCCGGCGTCCTTTGCAGCGACAGCAGCTCGTCGGTGCGCAGGTAGCGCTCGTAGTCGCTGGCGCCGTCGCCGGGCAGCACCGGAGCGTTTGGCTCGCTCATCCCTCGCCTCCTTGTGGATCCTCCCCTTCGCGGGGAGCGGTCAGGATCTCGGCCAGCTTACCCGGGTTGATGTTGCCCCCTGAGACGATGCACACGACCTTGCCCCCGCCCGCCCTGCCGGCCAGCGCGGCGGCCAGCGCCAGCGCGCCGGCGCCCTCGGCGATCACCCGCACGCGCTCGGCCAGCGTCCTGACCGCCGCCGCGGTGTCGGCGATCGAGACCGAGAAGGCGCCGTCCACCAGCGGCGAGACCAGCGGCCACATCTGATCGAGCACGCGGCGGCTGCCCGAGCCGTCGACGAACGAAGGCTCGTAGGCCACTTCGGTCGGCTCGCCGGCGGCCAGCGCCGCCGCGAATGCCGCACCGGTCTCGGGCTCGGCGGTGTAGATCTTGGTGTCAGGCGCCAGCGCCCGCAGCGCGCTGGCGATCCCGACGGTCAGTCCGCCACCGCCGAACGGGATCACGACCGCGTCGGGTCGGGGCAGGTCCTCGAGGATCTCCAGTCCGATCGTTCCATTGCCGGCCATCACGCCGCGGTCGGCGACCGGGTGCACGAACAGCCCGTGCTCGCCGTCGATCCGGCTGGTCACGATCGCCTCCCACCACTGCTCGTAGGGGATTGGCAGCACCCTTCCGCCGAGTCGCCGGATCGCGGCGATTTTTGCTTGCGGGGCGTGCTCGGGGACGGCGATGGTGGCCTCCAGGCCGAGCTCTCGCGCCACCCAGGCCACGCCCTGGGCCATGTTGCCCGCGCTGGCAGTCAGCAGCCCGGCGGCCCGAGCATCGGCCGGCGCGCTGCGGATCGCGTTGGCAGCGCCGCGGATCTTGAACGAGTTGATCGGTTGCAGGGTCTCGAGCTTCAGGTAGATCTCGGCCGGCGCTTCGTCGAGGCGCAGGCGAATCAGCGGCGTGCGGACGGCGACGTCGGCGATCCGCTCACGCGCGGCCCGGATCTCGGCCAGCCCGATCACAGCGTCACCTCGGTCCCCAGCCCGATCACAGCGTCACCTCGATCCCCAGCCCGAGCTCACGCGCCGTCCTGACCGCCAGCTGCGCGGCGGCCAGGTCCTCCACCGCCAGCCCCAGCGAGCGAAACAGCGTCAGCTCGCCGTCATCGGCCCGACCCGGGAGCAGGCCGGCCAGCACCTCGCCGAGCTCGCCGCGGATGTGCGCCTCGCCGGCGATCGCGCCCTGCGCGACGGCCAGGATGTACTCGCCCGCCTCATGGGCGAGCGATTCACGGCTATCGCAGTAGAGCGCGCTGGCCGCCACCGTCTCCACGTCAAGCTCGCGGGCGGCCGGCAGGCTGGCGCCGACGGCGTTGACGTGCGCGCCGGGGGCGAGCCATTCACGAGACAGCACGGGCTCACGCGAATTGGTAACCACCACGACCACGTCGGCGCCGCGGACCGCCTCGTGCGCGCTCGCGGCGACCGTCACCGGCGGACCGCCGGCCGGGGCGCCTTCGGCCAGGGCGCGCGCGTGGCGCTCGGTCGGCGCGTACACCCGCACGCTCTCGAACTCGCGCACGCTCAGCAGCGCGTCGAGGTGCGCCTTGCCCTGAACGCCGGCACCGAGGATCGCCAGCACCCGCGCGTCGGCGCGGGCCAGTGTGCGGGTGGCCACCGCGGTCACGGCGGCGGTGCGGACCTGGGTCAGCGCCGAGCCGTCGAGGATCGCGGTCGGCACGCCGCTCTCGCCGTCGAACAGGGTCACCGTCCCCTGGTGGGCGTCCAATCCGCGCTTGGGGTTGGCCGGGATGATGTTGACCGCCTTGAGTGCGAACACGGCGCCGGCGGGTGCGGGACCGGCGCCGGCCCGAGCGGGGTCGCAGCCGCGCCAGGCCGGCATCAGACCCATGACCCCGGCCGCGCCGGGTGCGGCCATCACCGAGCGCAGCGGCATGTAGGCCTCACCGCGGGCGTGTGCGCTCAGCACCTCGGCCATCGCCTGCTCCAGGGCGTCGAGCGCCAGGGCGCCCAGCACCTCTTCGTGTCTGAGGATCAGCACGTCCATCGGCTGAACACGGCTTTGAGCTCGGCGCGCTCGTCGGGGCTCAGCGGCGACTCCAGCGCTTCGCGCAGCGGCGACAGATGCTCGGGCCGCGCTGGGCCGAGCACCAGCTGGGTTACCCGGTCGTCGGACAGCAGCCAGGCCAGCGCGACGGCGGCCATCGTGCGGCCACGGGTCCGGGCGAAGGTCTCCAGCGCCTCCAGCGCGTCGAAGGTGTGGTCGGCCACCAGCGCCCGGTAAGGCTCCGGTCGCTGGGTCATGCGCGAGTGCGCCGGAAACGGCTCGTCACGGCGGTACTTGCCGGTCAGCCAGCCGCCCGCCAGCGGCCCGAAGGCCAGGTAGGCGATCCCCTGCTCGTCGCACAGCGGCAGTACCTCAGCTTCGTCGGCACGTTCCAGCAGCGAGTAGGCGTTCTGCAGCGCCCGCGGCGCGGCCATCGACAGCGCCAGCGCCAGCTGCTGGGCGTCGAAGTTGCTGGCGCCATAGGCCTTCAGCTTGCCGGCCGCGGCCAGTGACTCAAACGCCCCGAACGTCTCCCCCAGCGGCACCCGGGAATCGAACTCGTGGGCCAGGTAGAGCTCGATGCAATCCACGCCGAGACGCTGCAGGCTGGAATCAAGCTGGCGGCGGATCCGGTCGGGAGCCAGCCCGCGGTCGGCGCCGGCGTGCATCGGGTTGTAGGTCTTCGTGGTCAGCGTCGGTCGGTATCCCCGCGAGCCGATCCAGCGGCCGATCATCTCCTCGCTGTGGCCGCCACCGTAGGCGTCGGCGGTGTCGAAGTGGGTGATCCCCAGCTCCCAGGCCGCGTCCATCAGCTCGAGCGCCTGCTGGTCGTCGAGCCCGTGGCCGAAGAACTCCGGTGCCGAGCCGATCCCCCCGAAGTTGCCACAGCCCAGCGCGATCCGCGGGATCGCTAGACCCGAGCGTCCCAGGCTGCGGGACGCAATCTCCAGCGACGCGGTCATGGCACCGAGGGGACCGCGATCGTGGCTCATCTCGCTATTTGATCAAACCCGGCTGACGCCCGTCGGCCTGGCGACAGTATTGCCGGCCGGCCCGGACGCAGCAACGCTCGCCCGGGTCCGGACCCGGGCGAGCGCCGCTAAGCGACTGAGCCAGGCGTCGTTAGGTCGTGCAGGTGTTGTTCTGAACCGGGCCTTCGAACTCGGGATATCCGAGCTTGGCGATCTGGTCGCTCCCGTACTGCGCGAACTTGCCGAAGTCGTTGACTCCGCTGCCCGAGCTCACGTTGCCGAACTCGAGCGTGCAGGTACCGCCGGAGCTGACTCGGGTCCAGTAGGGGTAGAACGCTCCGGGCGCGTTAGGCGGCGGCACCGAGCAGCCCTCGGTGCTCGTCGCACTGCAGGTCGACTCGCTGAGCGCGAGATCGGTCTGGATGAAGAACTGCGAGTACTGGTGATCCGCTGTCGTGGGCAGTGCCTCGACGAAGCTCCCGGGGAAGTTCGCTGTCGGAGCCGTTCCGGTTGGCCACTCCGGCCAGTAGGGCGATCCGTCGAAATCGAGGTCGCTGTTTTGAGCCACGTCGTCCTCGCATCCCGTGATCGTATTCGGAGCTGAATGTAGATCCCCGTGCGTGTCACCTACCGGGAAGCAGAACGCGTCGCTGAGCTCGGGACCGCCGCGGTCTGGCGCTCCGGCGCTCTCATACGGACCGTGACAGGTGGTCCAATACGTGTCGCTGACACCAGCGAACGGAGTGAACACCGACTGATCGGTCAGGCTCGTGCATGGCTCGAAGTGACCGGTCTCATACTCGGTGCTGATGTTCGTTTGCAGCGCCGACCAGGGAGTGATGTTGTCCTTCGCCGCAGTGTTGTACTCGGGCTGGAAGTTGAACGGCTCACCTGAGCAACTGTCCATCGAGGTGTTCTGGAACCCGTTGGCCGCCGACGCCTGCATGTAGCCGCTCTGGCCCGTCGTCAGGTCTTTGATTACCACTTCGAACGCGTTGGTACCAGGTTCTCCCGGAACCGGAGCGTCGAACATGTGGACCGTGATCGTGTCCCCCGGGTTCATCAGCAGCGTGTCTGTGTTCGGCGTATCCGTCGCCAGGTCGGCGAATTGTGGGCTCGGCGGACCGGCGGGCACGCCGTTGGTCTGCACGAAGGCGAAGTTGACCGGTTCCTCGCACTTGGTGTTGCACTTGACGAACCCGAGCGTGCATTCCAGGCTGTCGATCGTCAGCGCCGAGCACCAGTGACTGTTGTCGCAACTGGGGGCATCGAGGAATGGGGCAAAGCCGGGTGGGTAGAGCTGCATCTCCATGAACGCCCCGCCGCCGCCCGGATAGCTGTGGTCACAGGTGATCTTGGCCATGGGTGAGCACTGCGGAGCGTTGCTGTCACTCTCCGGCGTGCACGACCTCTGTGGATAGGAGTGCGGATCGCAGATGGCCATCGAGTACCACGGCCTGCGAGAGCTCGAACCAGTGCGCCACGTCCGAGCCGGGTGTGCTGGCGGTCGGCGCCGCCGAGGGGTCCTTGGGCAGCGTTTCGGTCCAGCTGACGTTGTTGCCCGAGCCGGGCTGGTCTGACAGGAAGGTCATGTCGGGCTCGTCGTGCCCGATGTAGGCGCCGTTATCGTAGAAGCGTCCGTTCCACGTGTTGCTGTTGTTCACGCCTGCAAAGCCGCGCATGTCGGTGCAGTTCATCGAGATGCGCAGCGCCTGCTGTGAGGGGCTGTCGCCATTGCAGTCCAGCTCACCCTGGGAGTTGGAGAACGTCACGGCCCAACCGCTCGCCGGTGCCGCTAGCTAGCTAGCGCGAAGATCCCCGTCGCGGCGATCAGCAGGGCACCGGTGACAAGCTGCCGTCGCCCACGACCCAACCGAAGCAACCCCATACCCATCCAAGCCTCCTCCGCAGTGACGGTCACCGCTCTGGGAGGAGCGGTTTCAGATCCGACCCGGGCGCGAACCTATCACTATCAGCGCGAGCAGGCCAAGCATCAACCCAAAGGCCCGCGGGCACGCGCCCGCTGGCTGCCCGGTTTCGTCCAGCACCCGCCCGCGGACGACCCAGTTTCGGGCCTGATCGCCGACCGCCTGGGCTATGAGACGACCGTCTCCACCGTCTCGATCGGCTCCAGCTGGGCGATCTCGGCGCGGCGATCCTCCCAGTGGGGCGGGATGCACATGTGGGTGCCGAGCTCGTCCTCGTCCTCGTCGATCAGGAAGCCCTCGGGGGTCGAGTAGGCAAGCTCGATCAGCGTGCCGCCGGGACTGCGGCAGTAGACCGAGTAGAAGTAACCCCGGTCCTTGACGTCAGATACGTCGGTGAAGCCGAGCCCCACCAGCCAATCCTTGACGGTCGCCTGGTTCTCGGCGGTGACCGCGTCCAGCGCGTGATGGTGGATCGTGCCCTCGCCGAAGTTCCAGCTGCCCTGGGCCAGGTCGGGCTCCTCCACCAGCTCGAGCATCCGTCCGTGGCCCTGCTCATCACCGATCTGGAACTGGTGGTGCTTGCCCTCTGAGTGCAGCAGCGCTCCGCCCAGGCCCTCGGTGATGAAGAACGACATCGGCTCGGGCTCGCGCACCGAGGTGGTGGTGCCGTAGGCGCCGCGAATCGCGTGCTCGGCGCTGACGGGGCCCTCGTAGGGCTCGCGGGTGTCATGGCCCGGGTCGCCGACGATCGTGTAGTCGATGCCGCATGGATGCTTGAAGTGCAGGCGCTCGGTACCGAACAGCTCCGAGCGCTCGTGCGCGACGTCGAACTCGTCCAGTCGATCTGACCAGAAGCCGATCGCATCGGCCGGGGTCGACAGGTTGAGCACCTTGCACTGGTTGGTGCCGCGCTTGCCCATCCAGCCGGCCTGGCGGTACGGGAAGGCGGTCAGCAGCGTGCTGGCGTCGCCGAGGCGATTGCCGTAGTAGAGGTGATAGATCGGGATCTCGCCGTCGAACAGGACCGTCTTCTTGACGCTCTTGAGTCCCAGCAGGTGAACGTGGAAGTCGTAGTCCTCCTGCGCGCCGCCGACGCAGAAAGTCAGGTGGTGGGTGCCGCGAACAAAGCCTCGGTTGGCCATCGTGTCCTGCTCCTCTCCTCGGTGCTTGCGCGAACGCTGCATCTTACTTGAGCCCGCAAGGGCTTCTCAACCTGCAACGCGGGTCACGCGGCGCGGAGACCGGTGCGCTCAGCGGCGATCTGCGCCCCCTCGGCGAGCGAGCGAAGCTTGGCCCAGCAGATGTCGGGATCGATTGTGCCGAACCCGGCCCACGTGCCGAAGCCGCAGTCGGTTCCGGCGATCACCCGTTCGGGCCCGACGATGTCCGTGAACTTGAGAATTCTCTGCGCGACCAGCTCGGGATGCTCGATGTAGTTGGTCGTCGAGTCGAGCACGCCCGGAGCGAGGATCTTGTCCCCGGGAATCGACGCCTCGCGCCACACGGCCCATTCGTGGGCGTGGCGCGGGTTGGCCGCCTCGAAAAGAATCGTCGCCGGCTTCGCGCGCAAGATCACGTCGATGATCTTCTCCAGGGCGATGTCGAGGTGGTGTGGGCCCTCATAGTTGCCCCAACAAAGGTGCATTCGCACCCTCTCCGGCGGTACATCTGCCAGCGCGCGGTTGATCGCCTCTACGTGCCGCTCAACGCTGGCCACAAATTCCTCGTCGGAGCGGTCGCGATACATGATGTGCCGGCCCATCGCGAGGTCGGGCGCGTCGATCTGCAACTGCACGCCGGCGGCCACGATCGCTTCATACTCGACCTTCATCGCCTCGCCGATCGCCTCCAGGTACTCCTCCAGCGTGCCGTAGTACTCGTTCGGCTGGAACAGGGCGATGATCCCGGGCGAGGGCGCATTCATGAACGCACCGGCGACCGGCTGGCCCTCGATCGCGGCCTTCAGGCGTGCTAGATCCCGCTGCACCGGCTCCCGGTGCTCGTAGGTGATCGGACCGCGACAGATCGGACGCAGGTAGCGCGCGCTGCCGCCTTGCTGGGCGAGGCGGTCTCGGAACCGCGGGTACGCGTCCAGGTCGGCCGGCGTTGCGCGCGGCACGTCGCCGACCTCGAAGCCGCTGAGGCGATGGCGGATGTACGTCGCGTAGCCGATCTTGCTCATCTCGCCGTCGCTCACGAAGTCGATCCCGGCCTGCACCTGGTGTTGGACCCGGTCGCGAACCGCCTCGCCGATCACCCGGTCGTATTCCGCGCGATCGACGGCCTCGCCGCGGTCCTCTGCGAACACGACATCAACGACGTCCTGGGGACGCGGCAGGCTCCCGACGTGAGTGGTGAGAATTCGGCTGCCCTCGCTCATCGCGTGTCGCCCACCCTACTCCGCGTCGGCCCGTGGAGCCAGTCGGCGAAACGGCCGCCAGGAACGACCCAGACGCGGTTGCCACCGGCTAGTCGCCGGATCCGTCCGAGCACCTGGCGGGCACCCGCACACCACGATTCGTCCACCATCAAGAACGGGTGCAGGATCAGCGTCTGCTGCCCGCCGCTGCACGCCAGGGCATCCAACTCTGCCATCAGCCGCTGCGCAAGTGCGGCCGGATCGAGCGCCACGGCAGCCTTACCTCGGCTGACTCGCAAGGCCCTGAAGCGTGCCATCAGGTGGTATGCGTCGACGAACTGCCAGTCGAATGGCACATACGCAAGGCCATCACGCAGACCGAGTCCGCCCCCGACGGGCGAGCACCAGCGCAGTCCGGCCTCGCGCAGCAGCGACGCCGACCGCGGCGTGAGCCGTCCCCCAGGCGGGCGAAAGCCGGCCACCTCGATCCCCAGGGATGCGAACGCCCGCATGCCCCTTGCGAGCGCCTCACGCTCTCCCTGGGCCGACAGCTCCGCCCACGATTCGTGCCGCCAGCCGTGCATGCCGAGTTCATGGCCGCGGGCAACGATTTCAAGCAATTCGGCGGGATACAGCTCGCAGTTGATCGCCTCGACGAAGAAGGTCGCCTTCAGGCCGAGGCCGTCGAGCTCGTGCAACAGGCGCGGTAGAATCTCCTTTGCGGACGCGTGGCGGCCGACCGGCTGATTATTGGGCCAGGTCCCGCGCTCGAGCTCGCTCGCTTCGCCAAGGTTGTCGAACGTCAGGACGAGCGCGCTCGGCAGCCCATCCGGACCGAAGCCGGCCGCGGCGGGCGGTGCGCCGGGACGGTGGTCACGATCCAGACCTCTCATCTCCGGCGGGATCCTAGACGCCCCGTCAGGTCGCCCTCACAACCGGCCGGCCACCGTCGTTTGAACGAACAGCCGGTCACCGTTGTACGACGATCGTCGTACCTTGCTAGGCTGTCTAAGGCCCATCGAACCAGCGACCAAGAGAAACCCCATGGACGACGCCACCCAGCAAAGACCCCATCTTCGCGCGACGCTGCTGCTGTCGTGCCTGGCTCAGTTCATGGTCATCCTTGATGTGTCGGTGGTCAACGTGGCGCTGCCGGCGATCCGCGGCGGGCTGCACTTCTCCGAGCAGGACCTGCAGTGGGTCGTCAATGCCTACACGGTCACCTTCGCGGGATTTCTGCTCCTCGGCGGCCGCGCGGCTGACCTGCTGGGTCGCCGGCGCGTGTTCGTCTTCGGTCTGGGCCTGTTCGCGATCGCGTCGCTGGCCGGCGGCCTGGCCGACAGCCAGGGGATGCTGATCGCCGCCCGCGCGGTTCAGGGCCTCGGCGGCGCGGTGATCGCGCCCGCGTCGCTGTCGATCCTGACCACGACGTTCTCCGAGGGCGCGGCGCGCAACCGCGCCGTGGGCATCTGGGGCGCGATGGGCGGGGCGGGCGGCGCGGCCGGCGTGCTGCTCGGGGGCGTGCTGACCGAGCTGCTGGGCTGGCGCTGGATCCTGTTCATCAACGTGCCGATCGGCCTGGCGGCGGCGCTGCTGGCGCATCGCTTGATCCTCGCCGACGCGCGGACCGAGAGCCGGCGTGACTTCGATCTCAGCGGTGCGCTGACCGCGACCATCGGCCTCTCGCTACTGGTGCTGGGAATCGTGCGCACCGACGTGACCGGATGGGGCTCGGCCTCGACCCTGGCGATCATCATCGCCGGCGTCGCGCTGCTGGTCGCCTTCGTGGCCGTCGAGGGGCGGGTCGCCAAGGCGCCGCTGATGCCGCTGCGGATCTACGCCTCGCGCACGCTCAGCGCCTCCAACGTGATCGTGCTGCTGGTCGGCGGCGCGACGTTCGGGATGTGGTTCTTCGTGTCGCTGTACCTCCAGCAGGTGCTCGGCTATTCCGCGATCAAGGCCGGCCTGGCGTTCCTGCCGATGACGCTATGCATCGTCGTCGGCTCGATGCTCGCCTCGCGGATCGTGACCAGGATCGGAGCCAAGCCGCTGCTGGTGACCGGCATGGTCGCGCTGACCATCGGCCTGACCCTGTTCACCGGCGTATCGGCCACCGGCACCTACCTGGGCAGCGTGCTGGTGCCGTCACTGCTGGTGGCGGTCGGGATCGGGCTGGCGTTCGTCCCCGCCACGATCTCGGCCGTGGCCGGCGTGGCGCCCCACGAGGCCGGTCTGGCGTCGGGGCTGGTGAACACCTCGCGGCTGTTCGGCGGCGCGCTCGGACTAGCGATCCTGGCCGCGCTGGCCACCGCGCGCACCAACTCGGACCTGCATCGCACCGGCGCCGGTGTGCACGCTGTCCATGCCGCACTGACCAGCGGCTTCCAGCTCGCGTTCCTGGTGGCAGCGGCGTTCGCGCTGGTGGGCGGCTTGGTCGCGGTGTTCGGATTGCCCCGGGTTCCGCTGCGCACCCCCGCCCGCCAGCCCCAGGGCGCGACGGTCGAGGGCTCGGCGTAGCGTGCAGGGCGCCCGCAAGCGGGCGCCGGCGCGCGGATGGGGGGAAAGCCGAGGCCTCGCGCGGGCCGGCGATCGGCGACAATCCGCGCTCGATGCGGGTGGCCGTCTTAGATATCGGGACCAATTCGACCCGGCTGCTGATCGCCGATGTGGTCGACGGGCGGGTCACCGCCGAGCTCGTACGACACAGCAACGTGACCCGGTTGGGGGCGGGCGTCGACGTCGAGGGTCGCCTGCGTGAGGACGCAATGCAGCGCGTCTACTCCACGCTGGATGGCTATCGCGCCGAGATCGATGAGCACCGGGTGCAGACCGCGGTCGCGGTGCTGACTAGCGCCGTGCGCGACTCCGCCAACGGGGGGCAGTTCTCCGACACGGTGCACGAGCGCTACGGGATCCAGCCGCACGTGCTGTCCGGCGATCAGGAGGCGCAGCTGACCTTTCTCGGCGCCACCAGCGAGCGCGACCCGGCCGATATCACGCCGACGCTGGTGGTGGATATCGGCGGCGGCTCGACCGAGGTCGTGATCGGCTTCGGTCACCGGGCGGGCTTTCACGTCTCCACCCAGGCGGGCGCGGTACGCCAGACCGAGCGCCACATCCACGAGGATCCCCCCACCGACGCCGAACTGGAGGAAGTGGCCGCCGACGTCCGGTCGATCCTGACCGCCGCAGTGCCGGACCAGCAGCGCGACGCGGTCAGACACGCGATCGCGGTGGCCGGGACTGCTACGTCGCTGGCGGCGATCGCCCAGCACCTTGAGCCCTACGACCCTGAGCGCGTCCACGGCTATCGCCTCAGCGCCGACCAATGCCGGGAGATCCTCCAGCGGCTGGCGGCGATGATGCTCGACGAGCGGCGCCAGGTCGCCGGCCTGAATCCGGACCGCGCTCCCACGATCGTCGCCGGCACGGTGATCCTAGGGGAGGTGCTGAAGCTGTTTGAGCTCGACCAGATCGAGGTATCCGAGCACGACATTCTGCGTGGTGCCGCCCTCGGCCTGACCACGAACGGTGCCGTCCTCGGCCCGACCACGAAAGCCGATTAGCCGATGCGCTGAAACTGGACGAATGTTCTATTGCCAAGAGCGGGTTAATCTGGAACATTGCGCCCGGGCAAGGTATCGCCTAGCGAGACCTCCGCCCTTTACATAGGTTCGGGCGTAGCCGCAGACATCGGCGCCTCCCGCCGCTCGAGCCACTCTAAACGGTCCTTTCTGGCACGTACCCCTGCCCGTCCCGATTGGACCAAACCTGGATCGGAAGCCGCCCGCTAGACGCGGGCGGTTTTCGTATTGCGGCGCGCTCAGGCGAGACGGGTCTCGGACCGAGGGCGCGCTCAGGCGAGATTGGCCCGGCGCGGATAGACGACGCTCGGGTCGGTCAGCACGTTGACCAGCGCAGGCCGGCCGGCCGCGAATGCCCGCTCCAGTGCGGGCCTGAGCTCGGACGGATCGCGGACCAGCTCGCCGTGGCACCCGAGTGCCGCCACAACCTGGTCATAGCGGGTCTCAGGACGCAGCTCGGCCGCCACCGAATAGCCGTAGAGGAACTCCATCGGGTGCTTCTCCAGGGCCCAGATCCCGTTGTTGCCGATCACCCCCACCACCTCGACTCCGTGGCGGGCCAGCGTGTCGAACTCCAACCCTGAAAAGCCAAAGGCGCCGTCGCCGAGCAGCAGCACAACCTGACGCTGCGGGTGGGCCAGCTTGGCCGCCAGCGCGTAGCCAGGGCCCGAGCCCAGGCAGCCGTATGGCCCAGGATCAAGCCAGCAACCCGGCCGGTAGGAGTCGACCACGCGCCCGGCGAACGAGACGAAGTCACCGCCGTCGCCGATCACGATCGCGTCTCGGTCAAGCATTTGGGCCAGCTCCCCATAGATCCGCATCGGGTGCAGCGGAGCGCGCGGATCGCCAAGCGCATCCGCCTCCTCACCTCGCCTTTGGTCCTCAAGCGCGCGCAGCGAGGCAATCCACGCCTCACGCTCGGAGGCCGTGGCCGCCATGCCGCCGCCCGCGGCATCGCGCAGCGCATCGAGCGTGGCGGGTAGCGCCCCGTACAGACCGGCGGCCACTTGGCGCGGGTGATCGCGCTCGGGGGCGGCGACGTCGATCGCCACGATCTGGGCCTCGGGCGCGAACGCGGCGCCGAAACCGAGGCGGAAGTCCAGCGGCACGCCGATCACCAACGCGACGTCGGCCTGGCCGAGTCCGACGCTGCGGGCCCGGGCGAATGAAAGCTCGTGATCGGCCGGGACGCAGCCACGCCCCTGGCCGTTGAGGAACACCGGCACCCGCAGCCCCTGCGCCAGCGCCAGCAGCTGGCGCTCGCCGCGCCCCCAGTAGAGGTTCGTACCGGCCATGATCACCGGGCGCTGAGCACCGCGCAGCAGCGCCGCCGCGCGGTCGCAATCTGACTGGTCGGCGCCCGGCCCGCGCCACGGCTCGGGCAGCATCGCCGCCGGACCACGCTCCTCGCCCTCCATGAACACTCGGTCAAGCGGGAAGTCCAGGAACGTGGGGCCTCCGTGAGGGGTCAGCGAGGCGCTCATCGCCCGGTCGATCAGCCCGGGCATCTCGGCTGCCGAGCCGGCCGTGGCCGCGAGCTTGACCAGCGGTTTGACAAATGGCACGTGATCGATCTCCTGCAGCGAGCCCTGACCCCAGCGAAACGCCGGCGCCCGGCCGCCCAGGGCCAGCACCGGCGAGTGGTTCTGGGCCGCAGAGGCGATCGCGCTGAGCCCGTTGGTCACGCCGGGGCCGGCAGTCAGCGCGCACACCCCAACCGTTCTCGTGACCTTGGCCCACCCTTCGGCGGCGAACGCCGCCGACTGCTCGTGGCGGACGTCGACGATCTCGATCCCCTCCGCCCGGCAGCCGTCATAGATCGAGAACAGGTGGCCGCCGGAGAGCGTGAACAGCTTGCTCACGCCGTGGGCCCGCAGGCGTTTGGCGATCAGTCGCCCGCCGTGAAACTTGGTCTCGGGGTCGCCGGCCACGCCGCGGGAAGCTAACAGTTCACCGGGCCGGCGGTTCAGTGCGTCTCGCCGTAAATAACGTCGCACCGAGAGTGGTCACACCGTCCGGCGCCGCTCGAATCTGACGGTATTTGCGGTCGGAAGCCTTTAGGACTCCAGCCGCAGCGCGTTGACGATCGCGCCGCTGAGGATGATTATGGCGAGCAGGTAGAACCAACCGAGCATGATCAGCACGAACACGATCGTGGTGCCGAAGCGCGCCAGCGTAGAGATGCTCGACAGGTAGGCCGGGAAGGCAAAATCGACTACGGCGATCGCCAGCGTGGACCCGAGCGCGCCGGGCCAGACCGCGCGCCACGGCACGTTGCGGTTGGGGACGCGCGCGTAGATCACCGTCAGGCATCCGAACAGCACAGCGATCCCGAACGCCAGCGATGCCACGTACACGAGCGCGGCCACCCGGGCGAGGTCGAAAGGCAGGTCGTTCTCGCCGGCGCGCAGGATGCTCTGGGCCACCGGAACCGCTACGGTGGCCACCATGAACACCAGTACCACCGCGAGCATCCCCAGGGCAAAGCGCTTCTGCTCAAGCCAGGGGCGCGAGCGGCAGCCGTAGATCTTGCTGAACGCGGTGTCCATCGCACCCCAGAACGACGAGCCCAGCCATAGGCTGGCGACCAGTGCGAGCACGCCGGTGCTCGTGGTCGAGTTGGTGATCTGGCTCAGCAGCGAATTGAGGGTGGACTCGGCGCTGCCTGGGAACACCTCGCGCAGGTCGGTGAGCACGCTGCGCTGCACCGCGGGGCTGGACAGGACCTGGCCGGCGACGAACAGCCCCAGCAGCGCGACCGGCACGATCCCGAGCAGCATGTTGTAGGCCAGCATCGCCGCCTGTCCGGTGATGTTCGCGTCCCAGGCCGTGCGCCAGAAGCGGCGCAACGCGGACGGGACGCGCGGGGCCCGGCTCAATCCGGCACCGGCGCCCGCCCAACGGCCGCCGCTCGCCCGGCGACCCCCGCTCCCCCGCCGACCCCGACCTCAGCGGGGGTCGGGGGCTGGGCTGAGCACGTCAGACGCGGGGCCCACAGCGTGACCACCTCGCGCTTGCCCTTCAACGTCACCGACGTCCGGGGCTCGAAGGCAAACAGCTCGTCGCCGGCGAGTTCGCGCGTGGTGTCGGTGATCAGCACGTCGTCGCCGATCTCCCGTGTGGCGGCTTCGACGCGCGCCGCCGTGTTGACCGTGTCGCCGATCACCGCGAACTCGACCCGGCCGCCTCCGCCGACGGTCCCGGCCACGACCGGCCCGGTGTTGACGCCGATGCCCACCCCCAAGCGCCCGTCGTAGCGCCCACGCACCAGCTGATCGATCTCCAGGGCCGCGGCCACCGCGCGCTGGGCATGGTCGGCGAGCCGCTCGGGCGCGCCGAATACCGCCAGCAATCCGTCGCCGATGAACTTGTTCGCATGGCCTCGGTGACGCACGATGGCCGGCACCACCAGCTCCCAGAAGCCGTTGAGCAGAGCCACCACCTCCTCCGGCTTGGCCCGCTCGGTGAAGGCTGTGAAATCTCGGATGTCCAAAAACAGCACGCTGACCTCCAGCTCCTCGCCCGCCAGGTTGGCCCCCTCGCGCAGCACGCGCTCGGCCAGCACCGGATCGACGTAGGCGCCGAACGCCACCCGCAGGCGCTCGCGCTCGTCGAGGCCCTTGAGCATCGTGTTGAACGATTGCGCCAGCGCGCCGGTCTCGTCGGTGGCCACCACGGGAACCCGGGCTTCGAAGTCCCCGGCGCGCACGCGCTCGGTCGCGCGCTGGAGATCGGCCAGCGAGCTCGCCAGCGACCTGACCACGAGCACTGCGAGCTCGAGCGAGATCGTGAACGACACCACGATCGCGATCAGCCACGACAGCCCCAGGTCGCCGAGCGTGGTGTGATGGCCGTGGTTTGACAGGCCCGCCACCACCACGCCGGTGATCACGTTGATCACGGGCGCGACGGCCAAAAAGCGCCACCGCAACGCCAGGCCGGGAGCATCGATCTTGAAGTCCGCGGGGAGGTCCCGGGCGACCTTCTCGACCACCGGGCGCGCCACGATCTCCATCGTGAAGTAACGGACGATCAGCCCGTAGGCGAGCACGACGGTGCCGACCACCGACAGAACCAGGAACGAGTACCAGGGCAGGTGCAGAAGCCAGGTCGCAAAAGCGGTGAAGGGCAGGTAGCTGAGTAGGAACGGGAATTTGCGCATCCAGCGCAGGTACTCGATCGGCAGCGTGGCCAGCGCCCGCCAGGCGGCGATCGTCGCCGCCTCGTCACGCGCGCCCTGCTCCCACGCCCGCACCGGCTCCCACATCCGGCTGGTGATCCTGACCGAGACCAGGTTGTCGGCCAGGACCAGCGCCTGGGAGACGATCACCAGGATCCAGAAGTCCTCTGCGCTCATCGGCTGGTAGAGCGAGAACAGACCCAGCCCTCCCAACATCACCACGTGCGCGATCCCGAACTGCACCCAGACCAGCATGTAGGAGTTGCGTCGCGCGATCGCCCGGATGGCCCGGTCGACGGGATCGGTCATCCGCACAGTCTGGCAGTGGCCCAGGCCCGATCTGTAGAAGATCGGCGGCGACGGCGGTCAGCCGGGCGGCACCATCGGACGCACGAACGCGGCCAGCTCACGCTGCATTGCGCAGGCGGTGACGAACTCGCGCTCGCCCTGCAGCCAGCGCCGCCCGACGCGGATTGCCGGCAGCGACCGCACCCCTCGGCTGCGCAGCCCGTCCGCGGTCATCTGCAGGGCGCCATCGCGTTCGGTCTCGCGAGCTGCGGTCAGGCATTCCTCCCACGGCACCGAGGCGGCGGCAGCCGCCTCGGCCAGGATCTCAGGATCCTCCAGATCAAATCCGCCGCAGAACGCGAGCCGGCTGGCCGCCAGCGCAAAGCGCGGCCCCGCCCCGAGTTCGGCCGCGTGGGCGGCGGCGCGCAGGGCGCGCGGAGCCTCGAAGGGAAAGCGCTCAGGCCAGACGAGTCCCAGCCGCAGCGCGGCGGCGCGACGTTGTGCCAGCGCCTTGATCGACGGCACGTCGGAGTCGCCTAGCGCTCGGCAGACAGCGCTGGCCGCCACCGGTATCCACTCGGCCTCGCCGAGCTCTCGTTCCACCCGCTCGGCCACCAGATACGAGAACGGGCAGCTGAGGTCGAAGAAGAACGCCGGCCGCATGTTGCGCGGCGCTAGCGAACGATCCACGCGGCGCTGGTCAAGGAAGATCAACTCGCCCATCGAGAGCTGGAACGAAGACCCGGGTGAAAACTTGCGCAAACATGCGCCGAGCCAGAGGCCGTCCGTTATTCTGAAAGGCAGTAGATACTTCGTCCGATGGATCGGCCTTCACATCCCGCACGTTCCTCCCCCCAAGCGTCACCCTTACGATCAGTGGTCGCCCGACGCACGTGCGCTTGATCTCGTCGGCGATAAGTGGACGCTGCTGATCGTCCGCGACCTGGCCGCCGGACCGCGACGTTTCGTGGAACTGCAGCGTGTGCTCCCGGGAATCTCGACCGAGCAGCTGCGCTCGCGGCTGAACCGGATGGTCGCCGACGGCATGCTGACCCGCAAGCGCTACCGAGAGGTTCCGCCCCGCGTCGACTACGAGTTGACCGAGCGGGCACAGGGGCTGATGCCGATCCTCGGCGAGCTCGCCCGCTGGGGTTACGAGTGGGCCTGGGGCCCGCCACGCCCGTCTGAGAGCATCGACCTCGGCGCGATCTTCCGGCTCGTCCCCGGACTCCTGAACCGGGGCCGAGGCCCGCGCGGGACGATCGAGCTGACCGTTACCGACGGCCACGCGGGCGCTCCCGCCCCGTACTCGGTGACCCTATCCTCCGGACACGCCACCGTGTCCGAGCACTCGGCCGAGCGGCCTGACGCCGCGGTCAGCGGCACCACCGCCGACTGGGTGCAAGCGTTCTCGCCCGTCGGTGATCGCAGCGCGCTGCGGTTCACGGGTAACCGGGATCTGGCCACCGCGCTGCTCGACGAGCTGGCACTCAGCAGCAGGCGCGAGATCGGCCAGCAGGCCGCCACGGCCTAGCCCCTCCCGCCCGCCCGCCGCGCCAGAATCTCCCCCGCCAGGTCCTGCCCCGGCCGATCAGAGACAACCCCGGGGAAAGGCCGCCAGGCTTTTCCCCAATGCAAGATCTTCGATTTTCCACATTCACTTGTTCGAGTACTTGGCGGCGGTGATGTGGGGGAACTTGCCGCTCTGGCCGATCAGCCCGGCCAGGTTGGGAGCGACCCAGCAGGCCTGCTTGGCCTCGGCCGTCGTGGTGGGAATGCCCGACGCCGGCTGTGAGCCGTCTCCGGGCGCGCCCGTGTTGTTGCAGTCCCAGGACGGCAGCGCAAAGCTCCCGGGATACTTACCGCCGGCCGAGAAGGACTTCGGATCGGCCAGCCACAGCGGTGGCGGATATGTGTTGCCGCGGTTGTCGGAGTCGCGGCTGGTCGAGAACGACAGCGTCTCGGCTCCGATCGGCTGGAACTGGCGCAGATAGTGCCCGGTGCCGTTACCGGAGAATGACGTCGTCGTGGCGGCCAGTCCGGCGGCGCCGTTGGAGATGAAGTCAGAGGTCAGCTGCTGATGGTCGGACAGCCAGCTCAGGATGGGATTGAGCTGCTCCAGGAACGGGCCGACCGACGCCAGCAGCGGCGTGGTCCCGTTGAGCACGTCGCGAATCGCCGGCAGGCCGGTCTTGGAGACGGTGATCAACGGCCCGAGGTGGTCAAAGAGCGAGCGCAGGTCGGGCGCCAGCACCCGGACCGAGCGCAGGGTCGGGCTGAGGTCGCGGGCCACCGGCTCAAGCTGTTTGACCAGCGGGTCGGTGTCCAGCGAGAAGCTCTGCAGGCGGGCCATCGCGGCCTTGGTCTCGTTCAGGAAGGTCGGGAAGACCTGGAAGGTCGCGGCGATCGCGTTGTTGTTGGCCGCGGTGGTGGCGAACGTGGTCTCACCGCTGGTGATCAGGCTGCGCAGCGCCGCCGGATCGCGGTCAAGCGCAGCAAACACGGTGCCGGCGTTCTGTACCAGCGAGACCACGGCGGTGTGCTGGATGTCGAGCACCTGCAGCACGTCGGTGGCATCGGCGGCGAACGCCGGCAGGTTGCCGAGCACGTTGTTGAGGTTCTGGTCGTTGCCGCGCACGGCCACCGCCAACTGCTGTTGCCAGACCTGGAATGCGTGGCGGGTGGTCGGATCCAGCGCGTTGAAGATCTGGTAGAGCTGGACCGCCCGCTGCACGTTGCCGCGCGGCAGCAGGCCGTCGTCGGGGAGCATCGGGCTCCCCGGGGTTCCCGGCGTCAGCTGGACGTAGGTCTCGCCGAGGATCGTCTTCTCACGCAGGGTCGCGCGCGCGTCGCGGTGGATCGGGGCGAACCGGTTGTCCATCTGGATCATGGCGATCGTTCGGTTGCCCTCGGGATCGAGCGACTTGCCGATCACCTTGCCCACCGACACGCCGGCGATCCGCACGTCGGCCTGGGTGGCGAGCTGGCCGGCGTCGGGGAACGCCACGCGGATCCGGTAGCCCTGAGCGCTGAATGGGATCGTGCCGCCGAAGGACAGCCACAGGAAAAGCAGCAGCCCGACACACGAGAGTGCGAACAGCACCATCGTGACGATCTTGGCGAGTGAGGGGCTGCCGGTTTCCATCAGTGGGCCGGAAGGGCGGGGTCGAAGGGAGCGGGCTGCTGCGTGGACTGCGCAGAGGACCCGCCGCTGGCGTGCGCCTTGATCGTCTGCTGCAGTTGGCCGTACTTCTGGTAGTCCGCGGCGAGGGCCGTGGCCTGCGACGGACAGAGACCGAGGTTGGCGAGGACCGGCGAGATGTTCAGCACCAGTCCGAATTGGGCGCCGAGGCCCGGCGACTGGGAGTTGAGGTTGTCGAGCAGCTGCGTGTAGGTCGCGCAGCTGGCCTGCAGGAACAGGGGCCGGAAAACGCCGTTGCCGTCCTGGACCGAGAACAGCGTGCGGGCGTTGTGATCGAGCCACGCCAGCCACCACAGGTAGCCGTGCTGCTGGCCACCCGGGTTGTAGCCAAGCATGTTGGCCAGGTGGTTGAGCACCGCGAACGTCTTTGACAGGTTGGGGGTCGCCTTGGCGAGGTTGACCGCCGCCGGCTTGAGGTTTCGCACCAGCGGGCGCGCGGCGATCACGAACGGGCGGATCTGGTTTCGCACGATCGGGGTGCTGGACTTGGCCAGCGCGGATAGCGCCGCGTTGGCGCCCGGCAGCGAGTGGGCCGCGGGCAGCAGGTTGCTGGCGGCCGGGCCGAGCTCCTGGGCGAAGGTCTGGACCTTGGCCAGCGTGGCCGCGGTCTGACTCAGCGTCCCGGGAAGATCGCGGATCGCCTGGCTGACGTTGGTGTCCTCCGAGGCGAACGCGCGGAACACCTTCGAGCTGGCGTCGACCAGCGAGACGATCTGAGTCTGCTTGGTGGCCAGCGCGGTGTTCAGCCGCTGGAGCGAGTTGACCAGCTGGCGCAGGTCGGTGCCGCGGACCGCGACCGCCTTGTTGAGCCGCGCCAGGTCGCGATGAGTCGGTTCAAATCGCTCCAGCACCTGGGCCAGCTCGTCGCCGCCGTGGTTGGCCAGACCGTAGCCGGCACCATTGACGAGCAGATCGAGGTAGGCCCGGGTGTCGGAGTCCAGCGAGGAGAGAATCTCGTCGACGTCGATGTCAGGGGCGGTTCCGGAGACCGGGATCGTGTAGCCCGGCTTGGCCACCGGAGCTCCGCCGCCGCCGGGATCGACCTCGATGAACATGTCCTTCAGCCCTGTCTTGGGCCGCAGCAGCGCGGTCGCGTTGGTGTGGATCAGGTGCTTGTAGGCCTGATCGATCTGCATGCTGACGAGCGCGATCCCGTTCTTCAGCGTCACGCCGCCGATCTCGCCGATCTGCACACCGGACACGCGAACGCTCTGACCCTGACCCGGCGTGACCGCCTGCGCGGTCGAGAACTCGGCGTTGATCGTGAACGGCGCCGACTGGATGAACGGGAAGCGGAAGCGCTCGTGGTTGAGGATGTAGCCGGCGACCGCTACCGACAGCACCAGCAGCACGACGATCGAGGCGAAGTCGCTGGCGTGGTTCTGGATCGCCCGTTTCATGGTGAGACGGGCTTTCCGCCGAGCGTGACCTTGATCCCCTGCATCTTGGCCTGGGCGGCAATGGCCTTCACGCCATCCTGCGCCATACCCTCCGAATAGGCCTTGGCGGCGAGCGACGGCAGGCCCGACGGCTCCTGGCTGGGGGGCCACCGGAGGGCGTCGAGAGGGTTGTGATCGGCGCCTGCGTCTCGCACGGCACGGTCGGCTCATACGGCGGCCGCGTGCCGCCCGGCGGCAGTTCGGGCTGCACGGCGTCGATCTTGGTCAGCGCCTGACCGAACAGACCGGGCTGCAGCGAGTAGGTCAGCGTGCCACCGACGCCGAGAACCCGGATGTACGGGCCGTTGGCGTCGAAGGTGCGTGACTCGCCGGCCAGCCCCGGCAGGTAGTCGACCGCCTCGACATAGACCTTGCGCGCCGGGAAGCCGTTGGAGGCGTTGAAGTTCGGATCGACCAGCGTCAGCTGCGACCATGGGTAGATGATGTTGGCCACGCAGCTGGCCGCCGGGCGCACCTGATCACGCATCAACGGGATCGTCTCCTGCGCCAGCTTGGCCAGCGCCGGCACGGTCACCGACAGGTCGGCGGTCAGGCCGCGCAGCTCGGCGGGCTGGACCAGCAGTCGTAGCTGGGTGATGAACGGCAGGCTGGCGTCGATCGTCGGGCCGGTGGACTTGACGCCGGGGATCAATGCGCGCACCAACTGCCTGAATGGCGCCCGGGTCGAGCAGAACGGGGGTCCGCAAAGCACGTTGCTGTTCAGCGCGTTGAACGCCGGGATCGCCGCCGCCAGCGCCTTGGGCAGCTCGGCGACCGTGGCCTCCAATGAGGTGTTCACGCGCGCGAATGAGTTAGCAGTCGTGTTGAAGTCGGTGATCAGACTCTGGAGATTCTGCGGATGGGCGTCCAGAGCGGCCGCCACCGTGCCTTGCTCGGCGATGTAGTTGGACAGGTCGTGGGGCTGGATCCCGAGCGCGTCGTGGGCGACGATCGACGTGTACTCATAGGCTGGCAGCCAGTACTGGATCGAGGCGTTGTAGGCCGGGCCGCCCTTCTTGACCGCGGTGCCGAACTGCTGGAGCAGGATCTGCAGATTGCGCCGCGTGCCGGACTGCAGCGAGGTCAGCACCTGGTCGAGCTGCACCGGCTCGACGCCCTGCTGGATCGGGAAGGTGTGCCCGTCGCCGGCGGTCGGGGCCGAGGGCGTACCGGGACTCACGTCGACGAAGAAGTTGCCTTCCAGGAAGATCCGCGGACGGATCGCGAAGGTGGCGTCGTCGTGGATCGGCAGCCCCTGGTTCTGGATCGTCATCGTCAACTCGGCCGCGTGACAGGCGGTCTGGCCTGAGGACGAGGATTTGCAACCCGGCTCGGCGCCGACGGTGGTCACCTGGCCGACGTCAACACCGGCGATCCGCACCGGGGATCCGGGCCGGACCCCGTTGGCATCGGAGAACACGGCATGGATGGTGTACGGGTTGGCGAACGGGTTGGCGAACTTCGTGTAGGCCAGATAGGAGAACACGACGATCGCCACGATCCCGATCACCCCGGCGGTGAACGTGCTTACTCGGCTCTTGCGGCGTCGCTTGCGTCTCATGGATTGCTCGGGTTGGCCACGAGCTGTGGGCCGGTGGTCGGATTGCGGCTGAAGGTCTCACCGGCGGGGACATGCCCACGCCCGGCGAAGGTCGGGCCCTGGTTGCCCGGCGTGTGGGGGTCGATGGCCAGATCACGGTGCAGCGGATCGAACGAGTTGAGCTTGAGTGGATAGCCGCGCTGGCCGTTCTCGCAGTCGGCGTTACCCTGCTTGTCGATCGCCGCCCCGTAGGTCTGCGCGTGCAGGTACTCGTCGCCGCCCAGCAGCGAGCTGCTACCGCCGCCGTTGGCGGGCGCCGTGGCGCCGGCCTGACCGACGTTGTTGGGCTGCTGCGGGTTGGCCAGGTTGAACAGAACGCGCTGGGCGAAGCCGAAGCTGGTCTGCTCCGACAGGTGCTCTGAGAGATAGGTCCAGAAGTAGTTCCAGTCGTCGCACACCGTCTGGTACGGACCCAGGTACTTGACCATCGGGTTGAGCGTCGAGACCGTCGAGGTCAGCGCGTTGATCGCGACGTTGGTCCCGGGTGCGAGCGAGAGGTTCTTGAGGGCGACCATCACCTGCTGCAGGTGCGCATTCAGCGAGGGCGTGCGAGCCAGCGTCCGGGTCCCGACCTCGATCGCCGGGTTGATGTCAGGCAGCGCTGCGCGCAGCTCTACGGTCGCCGGAGTCAGATTGTTGCCCAGGTTGGTGAGATCGACCAGGAAGGGCTGCTGGACGCGCAGCGAGTTGGTCGTGACGTCCTCGGTCGAGGGCGACTCGGCGATCGTGGCCTCCAGCGCCCTGGGATCGCGCGAGATCGCCTCAAAGGTGGTCGCCGCGTCGGCCAGCAGGCGCACGTTGGTCTGGGCCAGCGGCGCGACGGTGCCCATGAAGCCCTCCAGCGAGGTGAACAGCCGCGTCAGCTGAGTGCTGGGGGCAGACAGATACCGCGCCACCGGCTCCAGGTGGCCCAGCAGCGCCGGCAGGCTGGCGATCGTGTCGTTGAGCGCCGCCCCACGTCCGGCCAGCGTGTCGCCGAAGCCCACCAGATTCTGCTGGATGGCCGATCTGGTCTTGGGATCGAACGCCTGGAACAGATCCTCAAACTGCACCGGCACGCTCGTCCGGGCGATCGACATCGTCGCTCCGTCGGCGAACGCCCGGCGGGCGGTGCCCTTGTGCAGATCGACGTACTTGAGCCCGAGCAGCGAACGGGGGACGATCTGGGCGGTGGAGTCGAGCGGGACCTTGCCGTAAGCCTGGTCGAGTGACAGCGTGAGCTGGGCGCCCACCTGACCGCGCGACAGCTGAATCGGCTTCATGTCGGAGATCGTCCCGATCAGGTAGCCGCCCTCACGGACTTCGTCGCCGACGACCAGATCAGATCCGCTGGCCATGTCCACCTTGAGCTCACGGGTGGGGACGAACGGCAGCCCGCCGTTGGCGTTGTAGGCCAGGAACATCGCGACCATCGCCACGAGTACGGTCATCGCGCCGATCAGGACCGGGTTGGCGAAGGCCGACTGCTGCCGGGATCGTCTGTTGTTGTTACTGCTCACGGCGCCAGTAGGTAGTTGAGGAGCTGCTGCGTCTGGCCACCGGAGGACGAGCCGGTGGAACCCGAGGACCCGGTGCCGGTGGAACCCGAGGACCCGGTGCCGGTGAAGCCCGAGGCGCCCGGCGACGCGCTCGCGGCCGAGCTGCCGCTTGCTGTCGACGAGCCGCCGCCCCCCAACAGCGACAGGATCGAGCTGACCGTGCTCTGCAGCTGCGACGACGGCGTGGAGGTCGTGCCGGCGCTGCCGGCACGCGTCGACACGGCCGCCCCGCTCGTCGTGCCGGTTCCCGTGGTGGTAGTGGTGGCGGAACCAGTGGTAGTGGCGGTACCAGTGGTGGTGATCGCCGTAGTCGTCGTGGGGGCCTTGGCGAAGCTTGAAGACGAGGTCTGGCTGGCCAGGTCGGCGACCGTCAACTTCGACGCGCTGGTCGTGGGACCGGTCTGACCCGAAGGCGCGCCGCCGGGATCGGGGACCGCGGCACTCGGGTTCGAGGGATCGGTCTCGTTTACGCCGGGCTGGTTGGGACCCAGCCACGAATAGCACTGGCGGTACTGCGAGCCGTAGGCGTTCAGCGCCATCGCCACGGTCGCGGGCGTGGCGTAGGACGAGCACATCTTGGAGAAGAACGCGTCGACGGCCAGGAAGTGACCCAGCGGGCCGAAGGCGTTGATCGCCAGCGTTTGGTTGAAGACGTATCCGAGCAGCGCCTGCAGCCCGGAGAAGCCCTGGCCGCCGGGACTGCGGGGATCCCGTTCCACTGCGCGCTTCTGGGTGTCCAGATCCTGGAGCACGATCGCCAGGTTCTGGGCCAGCTCAGGCGTCGGCTTGGCGAACATGTTCAGCGCGGCGACCGTCGGAGCAGCTGCCTGCACGGCGGTCTTGCCGGTCACCGACGCCTGGCCGAGCGACTTCAGGGCGGGCCGGGCCGAGCGTGAGAAGTTCGGCAGATCGGCGAACAGGCGGTGGATCTGGCCAGAGGCGGCGTTGAGGTTGTTGACGACCGGCTGGTTGGCGGTGACCGCCGCCCCGAGCTTGGCCAGCGCCGGCCGCGCCTGCGCCAGCAGCCCCGGCAGATTGTGCAGCGTCAGCTTGAGGTTGCCCTGCTGGGTGGCCGTGTCGCTGGCGACGTTGTTGGCCTCGGTGATGAAGCGCTCCACCGTACCGGTGTTGTTGGCCAGTGCGGTGACGACGGTGTTGGAGTCCCGGGTCAGGTTCTGCAGCGTGGTCGAGTCGTTGCCCAGCAGATTGAGCAGGCTGTCGGTCTCAGTCAGCGCGGGCACAGCCCGCTGCAAGGCGGCCTGAAGATCGCCTGAACGGCCCGCGGCAGCGGCGCCCAGTTCATTGATGATCAGCGTCAGGCGCTCGCGGTAGGGCATTCGCATCACGTCCTGCAGCAGATCCCCAGGGATCGTGGACTGCGTGTGGGAGACCGGGATTGTGCTCCCTGGTGCCAGCACCTTGCCGGTGGTGCCCGGATTGCAGTCGATGAAGTACTCGCCGATCAACGACTCCGGGCGAGACTGGCAGAACGCATCGGTATGGAAGGAGCCGAAGCCGCCGCGGTTGACCGAGACCGTAACGACGGCATTCAGCGTCTTCTGGTTAAGGTTGATCGCATCGATCGTCCCCACCGGTACGCCCGCCACCTTGAAGTCGGCTCCGGTGACGAGGCCGAACGCGTTGTCGAGGTCGATCTTGTAGGTGCCGGCCGGGTTCCCGCTCGATGCACCGACGGCCAGGAAGATGAACGCGCCGGCGCTCAGCAGGATGCAGGCGCTGAGGAGGATCCGCTTCATTTGCCAGTCGGAACCTCGTTGGGATTACACGGGAAGCCGCTCTCCGGGTAGTAGACCGCGCCGCGCTCCATCGAGCCGGGGCAGCGGTCGCCCTGCTCGCTGGTCACCAGGCCGGTGGCGCTCGGGGTGCCGCTGGTCGTGCCGGTGCCGCCGCCCAGGACGCCTCCGGTCACTGGGCCGAGCAGGGCCGTGCCGAAGGCATAGACCCCGCGCAGTGCCGTTCCCGGGCCGGTCAACAGGGTCGGGAGCAGATTCAACACCCCGTTCTCCAGGCTGCCGATGCCGATGACCGGCGCGATGCGGCTGGAGCCGCCGTTGGCGTCGATGACCCCCGGGTGGGTGTAGCCCTCGAACCAGCCGGTCAGATCGACCGCGTACGGACGGGCCGTGGCCAGCTCCGGGGTTGAATCGTTGAGCGCGAGCTTCGACTGGTTGAACGCCCCGGGCCGCAGCTTGCCGTCGGCCTGGATGTTGCGGACGGTGGCGTTCGCCAGCGGTACTCCGAGCTTGACCAGCTCGGTCAGATCGTTGTTGGCGCCCGGCCGGCTGATGATCCTCGAGAGGTCCTGGACGGTGGGGACTGAGTCCTGCGCCAGCGGCTTGAGCTGCACGAGCAGCTTCTGGAGCTTGGGCGCGACAGGCTTCGCGTCGTCGACCAGCGGCTTGAGGTCGTCCAGCGCGTTGCGCAGGTTGACGAACGTCGTATTGGCCAGGCGCATGAAGCCCGGCAGCCGCTGCAGCGACTGCGCCAGCGGAACCCGCTCGGCGGCCAGCGCCTGGGTAGTCGTCGACAGATGCGAGATCAGGCCACTGAGATCACCGCCGCGCTGGGCGACGTCGGTGACCAGGTGGTCGGTCTTGACGATGAAGTTGGTGAACGCATCGGTGTTGCGGTTCAGTTCGCTGAACAGCATGCTCGACGATACGATCGCCGGGTTGAGGTACGCCCAGGCCCGCTGCGCGATCTGGCCCTGGCCTGAGTACTGGGATGCCGAGCCCTGGAATAGGTCCTGCAGACCCTTGCGCGTCGGGGCGTCAAGCGTGTTGAACAGTTGGTCGAGGTCGACCGCGCTGTTCGTGCTCTGGGTGCCGATAACCCCGTTGTCAGGGATCGACGCCCCGTTAGCGCCGCCCAGCCGCAGGTCGACGTATCGGTTGGCAATGCCCGACAGCGATGCCTGACGGACGGTCGCCTCGGTTCCATCACGCAGTGGGTCATACAGCTTGTTGGTGATGCTCAGCGTCAGCTGCGCCTCGCCGTTGGCTGTCAGCGAGATGTTGGACACGGTCCCGATCGGGTTGCCGGCGACCTGCACCTGATCGCCGCTGACGATCTGGCTGGCATCCTGGAAGATCGCTTTGACCTGATACGTGCTCCCGCCGGAGAGCACGATCACGACCACAGCGATAAGCGCGACCGCGATTGCCGCCGTAGCGGCAACCCGGCCGATCACAGATGAGTTTCGCACCGCCGTGACCTGTCCAATCGTTCTCCTCCCGCGCGGGGATGGGGGTCAGATCCCCAACGCGAAGCATCAGCGAAGCTACCAAGGGCCTCATTGCACTGTCAATTAGGAACTGGTGCCCGGAGGCGGTAGCGTTTCCTCAGAGCCCGGGTGGTGGAATTTGGTCAGACACGGTCGCCTTAAGAGCGACTGCCCTTTGCGGCGTGAGGGTTCGAGTCCCTCCCCGGGTATCGAGCGGTTCCTGGCGGTGCCAGCGCCCGACCGGTCCGCCATATAGATGGCCAATACCGTCGGCAAAAGCGCAACTTTTGCGCTGCTACGGTGTCGAACGTCTAGGCGACTAATCTCGCCACCGCCCCCAATGGAAGTCTCTGCGCTCAAATACTCTGGTGGGATCGGATTGCACGGGCGGCCAACGCTGCTGAGGCTGCAGTCCGACGAACGGCTGGTCGCTTACCTGCGTAAGGGCAACACGGCGGCCTTTGAGGTCCTGGTGGCGCGGTACGAGTCACGGCTGCAGGCGTTCTGCCGCCATCTGCTGGGCTCACGTGAGGATGCCGAGGATGTCCTGCAGGAGGTGCTGGCGGCGGCGTTCAACGCGATCCTCGCCGATGACCGGCCGATCAACGTCAGACCGTGGCTGTACCGGATCGCGCGCAACCGAAGCCTCAATCATCTGCGCCGGATCCAGGCCGTCGGCGTGGACTCGATGGACATCCACTTGTCCGAGAATGGGGCCAGCACCGCCGACAAGGTGCACGAGCGGGAGGAGTTTCGGCTGCTGGTGGGCGACATCCACGGGCTGCCAGAAACACAGAAGACCGCGCTGGTGCTCCGCGAGATGGATGCCTTGTCCTACGAGCAGATCGCCGAGGCAATGGAGACGACGGTGCCGAGCGTCAAGTCGCTGCTCGTGCGCGCGCGTGTTTCGCTGGCCGAGGCGGCTGAGGCGCGCCTGCTGTCCTGCGACGAGGTACGGATCGAGCTAGGGGAAGTGGCAGAGGGGCTGCGGCGGCGACCGAGCCCGCTGGTCCGCCGCCATCTGCGCGGCTGCGAGCGCTGCAGCACCTTCCGCACTCAGCTCAAACACACCAACCGGGCACTGGCGGCGCTGCTGCCGATCGGTCCGCTTGTCCTGCTGCGGAAGTTCGCGCTGCTGCACCTGAGCCATTCGGCCGGAGCGGGCTCGGGCGCGACCGCCGCCAGCTCGAGCGCCGCGGGCGGAGGGGCCGCAGGCGCTGGCGCGGCGGGCTCGACCGCAGTCGTGGGTACGACGATCGCCGCCGGATCGGCGACCAGCAGCTTCGTGTCGGCCAGCATCGGTGCGCTCGCCACCAAGGCGGCCGCGGGTCTGGCCGCCGCTGCACTGGTGACCGCGGGAGCGGTCGAGGTCGATCATTCCAGCCATGTCCGCCGCCACACCCCTCACCCGGCCGCCATCGCCGCCGTCCAGCCCGTCGTGGCCGTCGCGCCTCCGGCCAACGTGGTCGTGGCAACTTCGGTACGGCCGGCACGGCGCGTGATACGCAAGCGCGACGACACGGCGACGCCCACCCAGACGGTCAAGCTGGCGCGGGTCACCACCGCGACCAGCAAGGGCGCAGCCGCCAACACCAAGTCGCTGCCGGGCAAGACGGTCGCCCCGCTGCCCAACAAGCCCACCCCGCCCCAGGGCCGGACCCAGACGCAGTCCGATCCGACGGTGCTGCCGCCGGCCGCCACCCCCGCGCCCGAGCCCCCGACGGCTGGTCCGGTCGACGCCGCCCCGGTCGCGGCGGCGGGAACCGCGGGCGTCACGGCCGGGACGGGAGCTCCGGGCGACACCTCTTCACCGACCGGCAGCCCGCTGCCGGCGTCCGGGACCGGCACGCCGACGGGTGACGGGCCGGGCTCTCCCAGCTCGGGCTCGACCACTCCCAGCTCGGGCTCGACCACCCCCAGCTCGGGCTCGACCACCCCCAGCTCGGGCTCGGCCTCCGGATCTGGCCCGACGGGCGACGGCCCGCCCGGGCCAGGTGCTCCGAGCGGCGGGGACTCAGACGCATCCGGCGCCGCCAGCGGCCCGGGGGACACCCTGCCAATCGGTCCGATCGGCACACCGCCCAACGAGGTCAACTCCGGGCCACCGGCCGCGCAGATCCAGCCATAGTGGTTCCACTTAGCGTTGATCGAGTTTGAGCAGTTCCAGGCCGTCGACATGCGCGTCGGCCGAGTCACGGCGGTGGACGACTTCCCGCAGGCGCGCAAACCGGCCTGGAAGCTGACGATCGATTTCGGGCCCGAGATCGGGGTCAAGCGCTCCTCGGCCCAGATCGCCCACTACTCGCGTGAGGAGCTCGAGGGGACGCTGGTCGTGGCGGTCGTCAACTTCCCGCCCCGGCAGATCGGTCCCGTCTCATCCGAGGTGCTCGTGCTCGGCGCCCTCGACGAAGAGCGGGGCATCGTACTGCTGCGTCCCGACCGGGGAGCAGAGCCGGGCTCGCGAATCGGCTGACCGATCCACTGGGCGGATCGGCTCAGGGACCAGGTGCCACGCCGATGATGAGCTTGCCGGCAACCCGGTTGTCGACCACCACGGAGTAGGTCCCCGGCGGGGTTCCCCTGAGCAGCGCGCGGGTCGGCGTCCCGGGGCGCACGGTGGCCAGATACCCGTGCGGGGTTTTCAACTCAAAAGTGTGCGCGCTACCGTCCTTGGAGGTCACCGTTAGACCGAAGTTACCTGGCCTAGCACTGATCTGAGGGCCGCGATCCCTTGTGGTTGTTG
>CALAQT010000358.1 GCA_937888775.1 uncultured Actinomycetes bacterium
GCCCCATCGACACCAGCTCAGGCGACTTACTGCACTGAGATGGAGGACCCATTTCCCGGAAAGCACTCGTCAGCATGTCGGTCCCGGTTGGACCCTGGCCGCTCGCGCTATCGCCCAACAGCATGTGGCTGACGCCTCCTGCGATGCCATGGCTCGCAGCACGGGCCGCGCCGCGTGCTGGAGCGCGATGAGAGCTGGTTGATGACCGGCTCGGCGTTGGGTCGTCGACGGCGGCCTCAGCACCCGATCCTGCACACTTTCTGCAAGGGCGCTGAGTGCGTCTTGACGGTACCTTGCGCCGCGGTTATGGTCGCGTCCAGTTCACTGGGCAAGCAGGGGGGATGTCAGATGGCGCTTACGTGGCCGCTGGAGCAGGAGGGATCCACGGGTGAGGACGTCAAGACCGTCCAGTACCTGGTTACGGCACAGGGCCACTCCACTGGGGTGGACGGTGTGTTCGGTCCGCTGACGAAGGACGCCGTGCAGGCCTTTCAGTCGGCGCGCGGGCTGGGCGCCGACGGGATCGTCGGGCCACAGACCTGGCCTCAGCTGATCATCCAGGTGCAGCAGGGAAGTAACGGCGACGCCGTGCGCGCCGTTCAGAGTCAGATCCACGGCCGGGGTGACGGCGCCCATATCGCGATCGACGGTATCTTCGGCCCGGACACCAATGACGCTGTGCGGGCGTTCCAGACGCTGCTCGGCCTGTCGGTTGACGGGATCGTTGGACAGCAAACCTGGAACCATCTGGTCAACGGCTATCTTGCCGCGCCAGATCCGCAGACCGCCGCCAAGAACATGTTCAACGCCTGGGAGGCCCACAACCGCGATCAGGCCGGCAAGAACGCGACTCCCGCGGCGGTGAACGAGATCTTTGCCCAGAGCTTTTCGCCGGGCGACGGCTGGTCGTTCGAGGGCTGCCAAGGCGCCCTCGGACACACGTTCTGCAGCTGGAAGCGCTCCAACGGCCACGAGCTGAGGATCGGTGTCATAAACGCGGTCGAGGGCCCGTACTACGTCGCCGACCAGGCTCAGTTCACCTAATCGAGCGGATCCGCCTCCGCGTCGCGCACTACGTCGCACGCGGCTTGTGTCGCACAGACCGAGGAAAGTGGGGGCGGCGTATTCATACGTGGCTTGGCACTACCCACGCACGATTCGGCCTCCGCCCCCGCCCGAAGTCACACAGCCTCTCCTAATCGCGTGAGTCCAGGCCCCCGTTTCGGCGGAAACGTCTCCGAGATCCGGCGTGCGCTTCCGCCCAATCTCGAGTGTTCCCACTGCAGCTATCGCGCGATCACTTTTTCCCCCTGCTGATGCATTGCGCCGGGCGATCGCTTCGGCGACCAGGGGATCGCGACGGTCGGCGCGCGGCGCACGATCGGATTCGTCTAAGGAGGAGGCGCCTCGGATGGAGGGTGCGACGGCCAAGACGAGCACCGCGCCGGAACAAACGCAGACTGCTGCTCTCACGAACAGGCAGAACTCTCGGCCGCTCCCAATCGAAGGCAGCAAGCTTCTGCTCTCGGCCGAACCCGGCAGCGCGAGGCAGTCCCTGCTTTTGTGGCACAAGGTCCGCTTTTGTTCGGCGACGGGCCTCCGTCTCGGCGCGAGCAGAGCCCTGCTACGCGCGGAAAGGAGGGAAGCTCACTTCCCTCGGTATGGAGCCGCGCCCGTCGCGGCAGCAGTTGCGCCCCGCCCGCGAGAAACGGACCTGAGGCTTGTGCATTCATCTCGGTGGCGTCGCGCGGCTCCCTGCTGCTTCCGCGTGAAGGGGGCGGTGCTTCGCCAGCCAGCGGCAGGGTCCCGCGCGGGCGTGTTCGACGTTCCGCGGTGCGCCGCGCGTGAGAATGGCCTTTATGACACCGCTGGCGAGGGCGACGCCGACGCGACACGCTGCGATGCAGTGTGCCCGGTGCCACCGTGCTCATACCGCCGTCTCGGGCCGACGCTCGTCGCGTGCGTCGGCGAGTTCCCGAGCGGGGATCCCGAAGGCCTGCGCGACGCGCTCGACGTCCAGGCCGGGCCGGTGCAGCAGGCGGTCGGGGATCAGCGCGGCGCGCGCGTAGCGGACGGCGTCGCGGTCGGCGTAGGGGCCGGGAAGCTCGCCGCGGAGCACATCCCGGCGTACGCGCACATGTAGATTGCGAACGTGCGCTCCGGATCTCCGGCGGAACGGTCGTCGAGCTCGGGCGCGAGCCAGAACCGCTCGTGCCCGGCGGCCGCGACGGTGCGGCCACGGTAGGTGATCAGCTGCAGGTCTATGTGCTCTCTGAGCTTCGAGGCGAGCGTGTTTCACCCCCCTTGCGCGCGTTGAGCTTCGCGCATGCGCGGAGTACTTGGCGCTCGACCGTCCTCCGGGATGCCGCCGTGCTCTGCGCCATCTCGGTGTAGCTGTAGCCCAGCCCTTGCAGGTAGAGGTAGAGCCGCTCGCGGTCGGTCAGCGCGCGGAGCCGGTGGACGCGCTGTTCGTGTTCGGCGTGTGCGATCGCGAGATCGCACGGGCTTGCGTGTTCGGCGGCGGGCTCGGCGAGTTCGAGCGGGTCGACGTCGCTGGTGGTGCGGAAAGCGCCAGCTGGTGTTTCGCGAGCGGTCACGCGCTCTGCGCGTTTCCAAGCCTCGCGGGCTGCTGTGGTGACGAGCCACCTCAGCGCCGCGTGTTCCTCGAGCACGACCTCAGGGTGAGCGCAGAGCCTTGCCCAGGCGGTCTGGCAGGCGTCCTCCACGATCGTCCCTGGCGCGCGGACCTGGCGGGTGACGATCCGCTCGAGGCTGCGCTGGTGGCGCTCGTAGAATGCAGCGATCTCCTGCGACCGGCGTGGGTCCGCGGTCATCGGTCCGCCTCGCGCGTGTCGAGCTGCCCGAGACCTGACGGGATACTCGAGACGAGCATCGGCACCTCGTCATACACGCGCGACTGTTCTAGGTAATCGTCGACCAGCGCTCGGAGCGCGGCGGCGCCGTCCTGCTCCAGCTCGCGCTCGACGAGGAAGGACCGGCCTTCGGCCGAAGCGGGGCGGTCGATCAGGCGCACGACGCCGTCAACCCGTTGGCCGTACAGCACGCGCTCGCCGCTGCTGATGGTGTACCGCGCGAGCTCAACGCGCTCGTCAATCTGGTGGCCGTGGCGGCGGGTCTCGGTGACGGTGGGCGTGGTCATTTGGCGTCCTCCTTTCAGCGCCAGGTCGCGGTCGATCCGAAGCCGGTCACGTCTCGGTTGACGTCGACGCGCGCGGCGTCTTCGGGTCCGCAGGCGATCGCGTCGGCGATCTCGCGCCGCTCCAGCGCGCGCTCGACGCGGCCCGAGGGCTTCTGGGCTCGCAGCCGGCGGATCTCCGCGCTCGCCTGCCGAACGGTTCGTGGGTAGGCGAACGTCTGGCCGGCGCGATCCGCCAGCGCGCGTAGGTACGCGAGCTGCTTTGCGGTGGGACGATCGTCGTAATCCTCGGAAACCGAGGCCTCGGCGGACGGTACGTGGTGGCCGTCGATCGGTCGCGGCGGCGCGTGTGTAGTGCGGCTCATGCGGCTGCTCCTGTGGTGGTCGGGTGCGGGCATGTCCCGGCCGTGGCGCAGTCGCAGGGAGCTGTCAAGCCGAAGAACTGCACTCTCGACCTACCGCCCGCAGGGCGGGGCCGTCTTCGG
>CALAQT010000359.1 GCA_937888775.1 uncultured Actinomycetes bacterium
CGCCGGCCATCCGCACCGGATCGCCGAAGAAGTAGTACTCGTAGAGGTTCTGCCGACCGGCAAAGCCGGAAGTCGACATGTCCCAGGCCAGGCGGAACAGGCGAACACGCTCGGGGCCCGACAGCTTGGCCGACTGCAGGTAGCGCTGCACGTCGTCACGGGCGTGGCCGGCGACATCGCCTTCGGTGGGGATCGCCATGAGTCCGCTGGCGCCGAACTTGCGCACGATCTCGGGCAGGCGCTGGGAGGCTCTGGGGAACCAGTTGCGGGCTGTGTTCAGCGGCTCCCAGGCGGGCGTGAAGACACCGTAGCGATTGGGCGCCGCGTCGGCCTCAGCCGCGCGCACGAGCCCGTGCAGGGTGCCAACCATCGTGACGACCTCGGCGATGTCCTCCTGGATGTGTGAGAACTGCTCGATGCCGATCGCCTCGGTCATCAGGGAGATCAGACCTAGGAAGGCCTCCGCCTTGGCCGTCGTACGCATGGCGACCTGGTGGGTCATGTGCACGACAGCCGAGGTGTCGGTGTAGAAGCCGTTGCACAACTCAGGGTCACCGAGCATGAAGACGCGCTCCCACGCCACGTGCACGTCATCGAACACGACGACGGCGTCGATCTCGTCAAAGCGCCCGCCGAGCGGATGCTGGCGCTGATAATCGAGGTTCTCCCGGCAGATGAACCGCAGACCCGGTGCATCGCATTGGATCGCAAAGGCAAACGAGTATGGCTCGTCCTCGGGCGCGCCCTTGAGCACCGTCGAAGGGAACACGAGCAGTTCGTCGGCGATCGGCCCGATTGTCGCCAGCATCCGAGCGCCTCGCACGACGATGCCGTTGTCGTCCTGGGAGACGACGTGCGCGCCCAATGCGCGGCCGTCGACCTGCTGGCCGGGTCCGACCGCACGGTTGGCTTGCGGCGGAATGAGCGTGTGGGTGGTCAGCAGGTCCTGCTCGCGCACCTTCTCGTAGTACGCGCGGACGTTCTCGCCGAACTCAACGTCGGCCTGGGCGAACCAGTCGGTCGCTTGGCTGAGAGCCATCAACGAGGAGTTCAGGTAGTCGCCGGTGCGGCCGAGCGTGCCGAGGCTGTGATCCGCCCAGGATTTGAAAGCGGCACCACGCCGGGCCAGATCGACCTCGTTCTTGGGCACCATGAAAGAGGTCGCCACGGGCTCGCCGGTGGTAGGCGACTCATAGGTCAGAACTTCACGCAGGTCCGGGTCGTGCTGACGGTCATAGAGCTCGGCGTAGCTTCCGATCACGCCCGCGAGCGCCGGATGCTCGGTCACCGGACCTCTGATCAGCTCGCCGTTGAGCTCGACGGTTGGGCGAGTCTGTGCGAGACGCTTGATGTACTCCTGGCCGGTTCGGACTCCCATGTGGCGCTCTCCTCGGGGTGGGGCTGACCAAGCGAGGGTACCCATCGGGCGGCTGTCGACCGCCGGCTCGGCCCGCTCGGCTCGAGCGGCGCGGCTTCAGGGCGCGGAGTCGAGGATCTCGGCGTGTTGGTCCTCGGGCGGCGTGCCGTAGGCATAAAGCACGAGATCCTCGTCGCCGTGGTTGGCCGCCTGCAATGGCGTGCCCGGCTCGACGTGGATCAATCCGCCCGTGGGCACGTCGCATCGCTGGGGCGGGTCGCCGACGTACATCGACAGCGTGCCCGCCAAAACCACGAACGTCTCCTCCTGGAACGGATGCCGATGTCGACGTCCCTTGGCGCCGGGCTCATACCGCCAGACGTTTGCGCGGGTGTGGGCGAAACCCGCCAGCTCGCTCAACTCGGCGACGTGGAGTGGCGCCTCCTCGGGCTTGTGCGGGCGGGTGGTCCACTCGAGCTCATCGGGGCTGATTACGCGGAAGGTCATGCCGTCGTCTTCGCGGTGTCGTAGCCCGGAGGCATCGCATTAGCAGCTTCAGGCGAGCGAGGTCTGCTCGTGCGACTGCAGGATCGCATCGAGCTCTTGGAACTGGCGGCGCACTCCGCCGCACACTTGGTCGCATAGCTCGAACACCGCTGGGTCGCTGATCGCGTAGAGAACGCTGTTCCCTTGCTTGGTGCGGCTGACCATGCCCGCGCTGTGCAGGATCCCGAGGTGCTTTGAGACATTCTGCTGCGACGCTCCGAGCGCGTGTTGCAGTTCGCCGACGGTGGCGTCACCTTCGCGGAGACGGTCGAGCAGCTTGATCCGCATCGGTTCGCCAAGCACCCGGAAGCGCTGCGCGACGAGCTCGATCATCGGCTCGGGCAGCGGGTGCGGAACGGGTGGCAACGAGTGCATGCTTCAAGCTTAACACAGGTACACAGTTGTGCAGTTGACAGCGTTTCGGCCATGGAGTATCTTTGATCTACAAGCTACTACCGTACAGTTGTGCAGCCGTGAAAGTCGCCCGCGTAAAGGAATACGACCATGACCATAACCGCAAGCGCCCGCTCGATCGACGGCACCCTCCGCCACGAGATCGACGTCAACGGGCGCCACACCATCGCCACCGACGAACCCGAGAGCCTGGGCGGAAGCAACACCGCGCCGGCGCCACACGAGTTGCTGCCCGCGATGCTCGCATCGTGCGTCTCGACCATGATCGCCCTCTACGCCCGAAGCCGGGACTGGCAGCTCGAAGACGTGCGGGTCGATGTCGAGTACGACCCTGACTGCACCCCACGACGCGTCGACGTGGCCGTCCATCTACCGACCGGGCTGACACCCGGGCAGGTCAAGCGACTGCGACGTGTCGCCGACACCTGCCCCGTCCGGCGGGCACTCGAAGCAGGGTTTGCGTTCGAAGAGGAGCTCGTGCTCGACCTCCCCGTGACCGAGCTGGTCAGCTAGGTTACGTGCGGCGGCCCTGAGACAGTCGCCACCGCCAGCGCCGCCACGCCCTCCTCGCGGCCCACGAAGCCCATCCCCTCACCGCGTGTGGCTTTGACGCTCACGTGAGCGAGCTCTACGCCGAGTGCCTGCGCCAGCGCGGTCCTGATCTGCTGGCGCACCGGCGCGAGCTTGGGCCGCTCGATCATCACCGTCGCATCGACGTGAGCGACAGTGAAATCCGCCTCGGCCAGCAGCGCGACGGTCGCGCGCAGCAGGTCCAGCGAGTCGGCATCGCGGTAACGCTCATCGGTGTCAGGGAAGCGCTCGCCGATGTCGCCCATCGCGCACGCGCCCAGCAGCGCGTCGATGATCGCATGGGTCAGCGCGTCGGCATCCGAATGCCCGGCCAAGCCGCGGTCGTGCGCCACCTCCACCCCTCCGAGCACCAGCCGTCGCCGCTGCGCGAAGCGATGGCAATCATAGCCGATGCCGGTGGTTATGGTCACGGTCGGCACTCCGCCAGGACTCTCACCGCAGGCGCTCCCCCATCAGCAGCTCCGCAAAGTGCAGATCCTCCGGCGTGGTGATCTTGAGGTTGCCAGGATCGGCGGCCAGAACCGCCACCACCCCGCCGACGCGCTCGATCAGCCAAGCGTCGTCGGTGGCGATGGCCAGCTCATGCGGGGAGGCCTCAAGCAGTGCTCGCTCCAGGCTGGCGCGGCGGAACACCTGAGGAGTCTGGACCGCCCACAGCCGGCTGCGGTCGAGCGTGCGCGTGACGGTCTGCCCGTCATCGCCGACCTCCTTGATCGTGTCCGACACGGGCGCGGCGGCGATCACCGCGTCGGCCCCGGATCGATCCAGGGCTTCCAGCGCGCGCACGAACAGGGCGGTCGTGGCGAGCGGGCGCGCTGCGTCGTGAACGATCACGGGATCGCCCTCAGCGCAGCTGCGCAGCGCCTCCCGCACCGACTCTGAGCGAACCGCCCCACCCGCGACGCCGATCGTACCCGGCGGCGCGGCATCGAGATGCTCAGCCGGAAGCGCGACCACGATCGTCTGCACGCCCGGCACGCTCTGCAGCGTCGCCACGCTCCACTGCAGCATCGGCTGGCCCGCAAGCGAAACGAGCGCCTTGGGCCGGCCCGACCCAAGGCGCTTGCCCCGTCCCGCGGCCACGATCAACGCGACCGCCATGAGTTTGCGGGCGGCGAGCCTACTTCGCCGCCACTGCCACCTTGCGGTTGCCGTTGCCGTTAGAGGAGTCGGTCAGGAGCCCGTACAGGTGCCCCTCGATCTCCTGCTCGTCCATCTCGAGCGCGTACATGAGCTCGGAGGCGAGGATCTTCTTGGCCCGTGTGAACATCTGCTTCTCCCCGGTGGAGAGACCCTTCTCGGCCTCCCGGATCGCCAGGTTGCGGACTACCTCGGCCAGCTCGTAGATGTCGCCCGTCTTGATCTTGTCGCGGTTGTGCTTGAACCGCCGGTTCCAATTCTTGGGCATCTCGGAGCACTCGTCCTGCAGAACGGCGAGCACCTTCTTGACGGTCTCCTCGTCGATCACGCGCCTGAGTCCCGCCAGCGCGGCGTTCTCGGTCGGAACCATGACCGTCATGTCGTTGTGCAGGATCTTGATCGTGAGGTACTCGCGGCTCTCACCCAGGATCTCCTTCTGCTCCTTGCGCAGCACCTTCCCCGCACCGTGGTGGGGATAGACGACGTTGTCGCCGATCTCGAACTCGATGTGTACAAGCGCTATTTCAGGCTCGAGATCATCCAGGTGCTCTTCCATTAGCTCTGTGATGGTGTCCTCCTTGGTCCGGGCCGGGCGGGGCGAGGGGCCCGCTCGAAGGTCGGGCTACGTCTGCAGGTATCGATCGACAAGATTGATCTCCTGCTGGCGGCGAAGGCCCTCGCGGATGTCCTTCGCCCTTATTTCGCCGACCCCGTCGACGGTTTCCAGCTCGCCGTCGTTGGCGGCGAGCAACTCCTCAAGTCCTCCGAATTCGGTCACGATCCGCTGCACGACTTGCTTAGGCAGCCTTGGTATGTGCCCCAGGATGCGGAAGCCGCGCGGAGATACCGGGTAATCAAGCGTGTTGAGCTTGCGGTCATGGCCGAACAGCTCGGCCAGCCGGCCGAAGTCCAGAAGATCCTGATGGGGCAACCGAATGAGCTGCTCGAACGCGGTGGAGAAGCTCTCGTCGGTGTCCTCGATCAGATAGTCGTGCACCAGCGCCGCCTTGTCGGCCGCCACGCCGACCATCGTCTCGTCGAGCTGCATCTCGATCAGCCGGCCCTCCGTGCCGAGCTCGACGATGTAGCGCTCGATCTCAACCGCCATCCGGGTCACGAGTTCGACGCGCTGCAGCACGGTGAGGACATCGTGCAGGGTGGCGCCGCCCTCGAACTCCAGTGCGGTCAGGCGGGTGGAGACCTGATCGAGCCGGCTGCGGTACTTGTCCAGTGTCGCGAGCGCCTGGTTGGCCTTGGCCAACACGACCGGGATGTCCTCCAGGATGTACTTGCCGCCGTCGACGTACAGGGAGACGACGTCTCGCCGCTCGGACACAGCGACGACGATCGCGTCGGTCTGCTTGGAGACGCGCTCGGCCGTGCGGTGGCGGGTTCCCGTCTCCAGCGTGAGGATCGTCGGATCGGGCGTCAGCTGAACATTGACGTGGGCGATCTTGGTCGCGTTGGAGCTAAGTACGATCGCGCCGTCCATCTTGGCCAATTCGTAGAGGAACGCCGGCGAGTAGTCGATGTCGAGCTTGATCCCGCCTGAGAACAGGAACGCCAGCTCGTCCGCGTCACCGATCACGATCAGTCCGCCGGTCCGGGCGTGGACGATGTTGTCGATCCCCTCCCGCAGCGAGGTCCCTGGCGCCACCATCTCGAGCGCCCTCATGATCCGAGATTCTTGTCGAGACTCAAGCTCCTCTTTGAGCTCTTCCCCGGAACGCGGCGGCATCGATGTGAATTTTAGCCGTTCCTGCGGGGCGGGTCCCTCACGCCTGTGCGGCCCGCGAACGGCTGGGCGCCAGCGGGGCCGTCACGCTTAACTGTGGGCTCCCTCCGTCACCCAGGCCAGATCCGCTGGGGGTCCGGAGGTGACCGAGGCTACGCGGCTCTGGCCGCCGGGCGGGCTGTACCCAGGGCGCTGGTCACCCCGGCCCGCAGCGTCGGGCTCGTGTCGGGCTCGATCACCGGCGAGAGGCCGAACTTCTGGGCTTCGGCGAGCCGGCGATCGGCGTGGGCGACGGTGCGCAGCTCGCCGGTGAGACCCAGCTCGCCGAAGCAGGCCAGTGGCCGCGCACCGGTGCCGGTCAGCGCGGTGCGCTTGGCGGCACTGGCAACGGCCAGCGCGACCGCCAGGTCCGCGCCGGGCTCATCGACACGCACACCGCCGACGACGTTGACGAATACGTCGGCGCCGCCAAGGCCGATGCTGCCGTGGCGGCCGAGCACTGCCAGCACGAGCGCGACCCGGTTGCGGTCCAGCCCGGCGACCACACGTCGCGGCGGGACCAGCTCTGAGGCGCTGACCAGCGCCTGCACCTCCACCAGCAAAGGCCGCGAGCCCTCCATCGCGCACAGCACGACGCTGCCCGGCGCGCGCGTGGCTTCGCCGACGAACCTCGCCGAGGCGTCGAGCACCTCGACCAGCCCGTCGTCGCGCATCTCGAACACCCCCGCCTCGTTGATCGAACCGAAGCGGTTCTTCACCGCCCGCACGGTCCGGTAGGTCCGCTCGCGCTCACCCTCGAACTGGAGCACGCAGTCGACCAGGTGCTCGAGTACCCGCGGACCGGCGAGCGCGCCCTCCTTAGTCACGTGCCCGACGAGCAGCACCGCGATCCGCAGCTTCTTGGCAACCTGCATGATCTCGCCGGCCACCTCACGGACCTGGGTGACCGATCCGGCCGCACTCGAGAGCTCGTCGCTGTGCAGGGTCTGGACCGAGTCGATCACGCACACCTCGGGACGCTCCTGCTCGATCGTCGCCAGCACCGTGTGCAGATCCGTCTCGGCGATCACCGGCACCGCCAGCGCCGAGTCTCCCGGGAGCCGCTCGGCCCGCAGTCGGATCTGCGCGGCCGACTCCTCCGCCGACACGTACAGCGTTCGCCGGCCCGCTGCGCACAGGTTCGCGAGCGCCATCGTGGTGAGCGTCGACTTGCCGATGCCGGGGGCGCCGCCGATCAGGACCAGCGATCCCGGGACGATGCCGCCGCCGAGAACGTTGTCAAGCTCGCCGATCCCGGTGCTCAACCGCTCGTGGGCGACCGCCTCCACCGCGCCCAGCGCGATCGGCTTGACGGCCGGGGTCGCCCCACGCGCGCCGCCACCGCCGAGCCCGCTGCGGACGGGCGGCGATCGAACATGCTCCACGAGCGTGTTCCACTCGCCGCAGCCCGGGCAGCGACCCGCCCAGCGCGCGGTCTCATGTCCGCACTGCGAGCAGACGTGAACTGAGCTTGACTTCGGCACACGCACGAGCCTACGGCCTGGCTCCGACGGCATCTCGCCGGGGGCGCAAGTCCGCACTGATTTGTTGCATTTGCGTCGCTCTGGAGCTCCCGTCCGTCCGGTTTCTGCCAACGATTCTCGACTTCGCCCGTGGCGGTTGCCTCATCCCGCCCTGCGCAGCTTTGACGCTCGCGCGGACTCGTGGACCTTCGAGGGCGTCGCTCGCGGAGCACGCCTCGTCCTCACGGTCCCGACCCTGGGAGGGCGCATCGCGCCTACCGGCTTTGACGCACGCATCCCGGCTCGCCCGGGCGCAAAGGCGTGGCTGCGGACGCCGGCGCACTGTCCGAGCTCTGGCCATTGGACCGCGGTGGGCGAGTTTCAGGGTGTCAGTTCCACTGATCCCAACGGGCGTGCCGTCACGCGGGCGCGAACACTCGCGGACCGTGTTCCCTGCCGGTAGCGGCCAGCGCGCCGCAGGACAGACCGCAAGACCCGGCAGGACACGCAGCAGCCGGTCCTGCCCGGCTCGGGACAGGGGACAACCCGATGACGATCGTCACACCATCGTCCTCAAGGCGCCGGGCATTACGTCCAGGAAGACGCGGCCGACGAGATCGTGACTGCGATCCGCGAGTGGTGACCACTCAAACCCAGACCCGCGGCCAAGTCCGCCGAGGTCGCCGGCCAGAAGGTGGAGCTGAAGGCGACCGGGGCGTGAGCGCCCCGGGGTCGACTGGCGCGCGGGCCCAGGTGCGGAATTGCCGCCCGGCCTAGCCCGCCGCCTCTCGCTCGAGGTTGAGCGCCTCCAGGGCATAGGTGAGGCCGAAGCTTAGCTCGCCGCCGTCACACCAGCAGCCGCGGCCGCGCTCGTTGAGCACCTCAGAGCCGAGGAATCCGAGCGGCGGCTGCGAGTCGGCGCGGGTCAGCGCGGCGGTGAGCATCCGCCGCCCCAGGGCCACCCACTGGCTCGGTGCGATGCAGACGCCGGGCAGCGCTCGGCAGGCGGCGGCGAGATGGAACAGGCCGGCGGCGGTGATCACCCCGGCCGACACGTCCACCGGCGCCCCGGGGGGAGCGTCGTAATCCCAGCGCGGGATCCCGCCGGCGGGCAGATGCGCCGCGACGTAACCGGCGGTGCGCAGCGCGACGCGCAGCAGGCCGCGGTCGTGCAGGTCAGCAGCGGCCTGGGAGAACCCATACACGGCCCAGCCCTGCCCGCGTGACCAGGTGCTGGAGTTCGACAGACCCTGATGAGTGGAGATCAACAGCACCTTGCCGGTGGCGCGATCGAAGTTGACCGACTGCGCCGTGGACCCGTTGCGGCGCACCAGCAGTGATGCGACCCCGTGCGCGTGGTGCGAGGCCAGGCGCCGATAGACGGGATTCCCGGTTACCTGGCTGGCCCACGGAAGGATCGCGATGTTCATCATGCTGTCGACGATCGTGTCGCCGCTGGTGGCGTTGGTGGGGATCGTCCCCGCGCCGGGGTTGCTGGCTGCCAGCTCCAGCAGCTGGTCGGCGGCCGCCAGGACGCTGCGCTTGAGCCGGGCGCATAGCTGCGGCCCGGTGGAGCTCCAGCCCGCCCCGCACAGGGCGCGCCAGGCGGCCAGCGAGGACTCGCCGTACTCAAAGCCGACGTCGTGGGTCCCCGAGTGCTCGCGGCCGAGATGCTCGATCGTGGCGGTCAACGCCCAGCGCAGGAACAGCTTGTCCGCCGGTGCCAGCTTGGCCGCCTGCCACAGGGCGCCGGGCCAGAAGCCGCTGGTCCAGTAGGTGGAGCCGTAGTGGATCCGATCGGCGACGTCGGCGCCGATCGGGAACTGGCGCGGCGGGATCCTGGCGTGCAGCTCGGCCAGGCGGTGCAGCAGCAGCGCCCCGCGGTCGGTGGCCGCGCTGGTGATCAGCGCCGTCACGTCGGCGTGACCCTGGGTAACGCGCAGCTCGAGCTGGGGACCCCGGGGCGCGGGCACCGGATTGGAATGTCCGTCAACGGCCAGCCGGTCGCCGGCCCATTCCAGATGCCAGGCCCGCCCCAGCCACCCGCTCGGAACGCGCAGCGCAAACGACCGCCCCAGGGCCAGCAGCGTGACCGCCGTCCCGGCTCCTCGGCGCAGGACGAATGAGCCACCCCCATCGCCTCGGCTACCGTCACCGGCGCCGCTGGCCGTGCCAACGCTGAGGCGGCTGTCCGAGGCCAGGGTCACGTCAAAGGACACCAGCGGCGAGGAGGTCGGCAGCGGCGAGCTCCAGCCGGCGCTCGCACGGCCGGCAGCGGCGGTTAGCGGCACGTTGGCGACGACCCGAACGCTCGGGCCGGCGCCGGTCACCGCCGCCGCAGCGACGGCGGCGGT
>CALAQT010000360.1 GCA_937888775.1 uncultured Actinomycetes bacterium
AGGCGTTGGAGCGCTGGGCGTACACGAGAGTGGCTCGAGAAGCCGTAGCGTGTTGCAGCAGGACGGCTGGTCACGTTGTCGCCGCCGCGGTCGGCAAGCAGTTGAAGTGCGCGGACCTCGTTGACCTCACCCTCGTCGCCGCTCATCAGGACGTTGAGGACGGATGCGAACTCGGATCGTTCGATCGTCCGCACGAGGCGGTCATGCGCGTGGATCACCGTCTCGAGCGTCACCCGCTCTCTCGCCGGCGTGTTGACCCAGCATTCCCAAGCGAGCTGTTGCGTGCTGCGCGGGTGCGTGTGTGTGGCGTTGAGGAGGTAGTTGAGCGCGTCGTCGTCGGCCGGCTTGCCGGTCGCTTCGAACTGGAAGTCCAAGTACTCGAGGAAATCGACGCGGCTGATCGCCGGTAGTTGCATCTCCGCCGCCTCGCCGAAGATTGGCTGCTGGGAGTTCTCGAGCATCATCTGCAGCGCGCTGCGGATAGATCCGGTGAACAGCAGCGAAACGTGGTTGGCGCCCGAGCTCATGAGGGCCGACCGGATGACCGACAGCGGGTCGCCAGGGCAGTGGCGCAGCCGCTGAAACTCGTCGAAAACGACGACGAGGTGGTCCGACAAAGTGCGCAGGGCAATCAGCTGCGCGTGGAGCGTCTCCGCGTCTTGCGCTGGACTGACCGCAGGGCTTTTTATGGATCCCTTGATGATTTTGATGTCGAAGCCGATCTCCTTCTCTAGCGCGTCGATCTGACGTTGGGCTGCCCGCCGAACGCGCTTCACGGGATGGCTAGTCATCGCGTCATGCACGCACCCGATGAACCCTGGGATGCTGACGACCCGTTGCAGGTTGATCTTGACGACGTCGAACGACGGAGCGTCGTCCCCGTGCGTCTTGGCGAGCTCGGGGGCCAACTGGTTGGTGAAGGTGGTCTTCCCCGTGTCACGCGGTCCGAACAGCGCCACGTTGGTCTGGCCCTTGAGCGTGAGAGCGACCTGATTAGCGAACGCCTCCATCCCGATGATCTTCGACGGGTCATCGAGCGGGCGGTCCCAGATGAAAGGGTTTATCGCGGAGGTCACGGCTCCTGATTGTACCATCTATCCGGTACTAATCTGGACCTGGTAAGTGGTACGGCGCCTCCGTGTTCGAAAACGTTCAGCCATCGCAAAGCCAGGCTGCACGCGTCGGGGCTATTGAGCGCTCAGTCGGATTCGCTGCTCGTGTATCCCATCTTCTTGTACGCCCTCAGGCGTTTGGCGTACATGCGCCTCAGCACGGGAACGGCGTCGTCGACGTAGTCGTAGACGATGGCATCGCGCTTGGCTGGATGGGCGCGGTGAAGCCGGCCTGCGTACTGAACCACGGTCCCCTTCCATGCGATCGGCATAGTCAGCAGGAGCGTGTCCAGACGCGGGTCGTCGAAGCCCTCGCCGATGTAGCGGCCGGTTGCGAGTACGAGGCGTGGCTCGTCGCACGGGAGATCGGACAGATGTTGCAGCGCGGCGCGTCTCGCCTTCTGCTGAACGCCACCGTGGAGCACGACGAGGTTTGGCACATCGCGGTCGAGCTGGCTGGCGAGTCGGTCGAGGTGCTCTCGACGCTCGGTGAGGATCATTGGCGCACAGCCCTCGCGGAGTAGCCGGCGGGCATCGGACACGACGAGCTCGAGTCGGTCGCAGTCTGCGGCGAGTGCTGAGTAGATCTCCTGGATCGAGGAGTCCCGTGGGAGGACGTCGGGATTGAAGCCCGTATCCCGTCTCACGACGCGCAAGTCGAGCGCGTGCTGTTGGTGAGTTGTCGCCGCGTCGACGACATGACGGATCGGACCGCATTGCATGCCGATGATGGGCTGATGGCCGTCTCGACGATACGGTGTGGCCGTGAGGCCCGTGATGTAGCGGGCCGGGATTGCGGCTAGCACGCGCTCGATCGAAACGGCGGGGACGTGGTGGCATTCATCGATGACGACGTGTCCGTAGCTGCGGACGACGTCGTCAACTTCGCCGCGAGCGAGCGTCTGCACCATGGCGACGTCGATCTCCCCAGTTGCTCGTCGTCGTCCGCCGCCGATCCTCCCGATCGCCTTCGACGGAATGCCGAGGAACTCGGAGAGCCGCTCCACCCACTGCTCGACGAGCGGCTTGCGATGTACGAGCACGAGCGTGGAACGCCCTCGGGAGGCGATCAAGCTGGTGGCAAGGACCGTTTTGCCCCATCCGGGCGGAGCGCACAGCACACCCGTCTCATAGGCAGCCATTGCATCGGCAGCCTGAAGTTGACTCGCGTTCAGGTTCCCGTCGAACTCAATCGCGAGCGGTTCTCCGGCGATTCGTTGGTCGTCCAGCTCGATCGCGATATCGAGCTCCGCGAGCAGCGTGCGCAGATCGTCCAGGCAGCCGCGTGGAAGTGCGAGATGGCGACCCAGCTCCTCGAAGCAACCAATCACGCGCGGAGTTCGTGCAACTGACATGCGCATGGCCTGTAGCTCCATGAACATCGGATTCGGGAACGTCGCCAGGCGTCGTGTCGCGTCCACCAGGGCCGGAGGGAGCCCCGTCCGATCGATATACAACCGCTCTGCGAGAGTCACGTCCACCTTGTCAGGCACCACGGTTCCGCGCAGCCGCTCAGCGAGCGTCCGAGAGGGGCGCCACGGCAGCTCGGGACGCTCGGTCGCCGTGCGGACCGCGAGTACGCGGTCCGCGGTTGAATCAGCGATCAGTTCGGCGAGGCGATCCGGAGCGATCTTCGGGACCGAGGCGAGGAACGACCATTGGTCTCCGTGTGGTTCGAGCTCCTCATCCAAGAACTCGGTGTTGCGGAGCTTTCTAGCCTCCCGTTGCAACGGCAGCGCAATGAGGTTGCCAAAGCCGCCGTTGGGGAGCACGTCCTGACTCGGGAAAAGCCGGTCGTAGGACGCGACGCCGAGCGCCGCGCCACGCGCCATCGTCTCCGTGAGGATGTAGAACCCGAGCCGGCGAGCATCGGCGGCCGCGACAGATTGGGTGAAGAACAACCACACGTGCGCACCGTTTCCGGAGCGCGAACGCTCGATTGTCGGCTCGAGGTCCAGCGAGCGGCACGTTTCCCTGACTGCTCGCGCGTCGGCGCCCCACGATGAGCCGTCGAGATCGATCGCAAGCAGCCGGCATGTGTCATCCCGAAGCAGTGGGTAGATGCCCACAACTACGCGGCCTTGAAGATGAGCTAGCAGCTCGCGATCACCGAGCGAGGCGAACGCCTGGTTCGTGCAGCTGCCGCAGCGGACCTTCGGCTTGTGGCAGACGCCCGGTTTCCACTCGTTGCCGCAGCGAGGCGAGTAGCCACTGCGTCCCTTGGCGCGGTTCTCCCAGCGCACCGCGAACACGTCTTGTCGCCCGCGGAATAGGTTGTGGAAGAGCTCGACTTTGGAGGCCGCGGAGAGCACGGTCCCGCCGGCGGCTTGCCTGTCACGGTGGCCCGAGGCACGGAGCCGGTTCAGGTCCGCGAGCTCCTGGGTGACGACTTCGCGTCGATTGTCGAGTTCCGCCAGTCGCGCCTGCGCGCCAGCGATCTCGGCGTCTACGTCCCTCAGCACCACGCCATTCTGCAACCTGCCTCGGTCTGAACGGCCGTCGCGCCAACGAGCGCTGCAGAGCTCCTTCGGGGATCACTGACCTCGGTGACGCTGGGTCACTCGCGCCGAGCCCGCGAGCCAGGGACCTAGACCGTCAGAAGACGATTTACTCGCGGACCCAACGGCGAAGCTCGGGGTCGTCGAAGAGCAGAGACAGGAGCCCTGATTCGAATTCCCTGCCGAGCTCAGCGACGCGGGTGAAGACCGGAGAGTCGGAAGCGTCGTCGACGCCGAAGTCCTTGAGATGTCTGCGCCGATCACCGTCGTCGAGGATCGCGAGGAACTCGTCGTAGGCGCCGAGCGTCCGGACGCCGGGATCGAGCGCTCCATGATCGGCGAACGCATCAGCGATCCGATCGAGAGGAGGCACCGACACGCGCTCGTCGAGATAGTCGAGCATCGCACCGATCGGATGGCGGTAGCACTCGAGGACCGGGAGGAGTCCGCCAGCGAACAGTGCCTTGCGAGACAGCCGTAACTTTGCATTTCGCAGACCCCAGCCCTCGCCCTTACGAGCCCTCATCTTGCTCTCGAAATCGACCGGATCGTGCGCCAGTAGCGGATCACGTCGTTGAGCAGAAATCGAGGGGGCCGGTACTGCTTGACGTTCGCGTCGAGATATCCGGCCAGCAGCGCTCGCCGTGATCGGACGGACGTCTCATCCCCGCATACCGGTACCGACTCGAGCACCAGAAGCATCCGCCGCGTGAGGTTGGCGTTGCTGTCCTCGTCTCGGCCGATCTTCTCGCGCAGATCGTCGAGCCAGACCTGCGTGTTGAAGATGTCCTCTTCGCCGGGCGGGCGGCCGCCAAGAGCCTCCGCAACCTGGTCGGCCCTCGGCTGCGCCTCGATGCGCTCCGAACTCTCGAACAAGACCATGAAGTCGTCGTCGCTCTCGCTGGTGACCTCGCGGCGACCCCACGAGCCCATCAGCACGACAGTCGCGTCAGCGTCGACGTCGAGCGACGTGAGCCGCTCTCGGCGCCCGACGAGCCTCCGGTCAGTCTCGTTCCGGGCGGCCGCTATGTGGGCAAAACGAATCCCGGTCGCGGCTTCCAGACGAGCGACGCCGTGCGCCGCATTCACGGTCGTCCGGTCGGCGGCGACCCGCCAACCGCCACCACCTTCGTTGCCGTCAACTCGGCAAGCCAGCGTTCTGGTGGCCGTGCCTCAAGGATCCAGGGAACATCGCTGCACCGGCCGAGCACGTCGGCAAATAGAACCTCGTCATCCTCCGTGAGCGGCACGTGGTGCCCACCGCTGAGAGAGCTCAAGTGGACCTGCCGCAATCGCGAGCGGAATCGGTCGAGCAGCTCGTGACCGGCCGCCATCGTTGGATCGATTGCATGGACATGCGCGACGTCAAGGCAGAAGCCTGCATGCGGCAGTTCGTCGAAGACGAGCTCCAACTCGTCCGCAACGCGTCCCGTGCTCTTGCGGTCGTCCATGTTCTCCAGGACCAGGCGCGTGCCGAGCTCGCGATATGGAGCGAGGTCGCGGAGACCGTCCGGATGGGTCACGATCGATCTCACCCAGAGTGGCAGGTCTCCGAGGGCGCGAGCGCTCACGGCGTCGTCCAGCTGGCGATTCTTAGTGGGCGCATGGACGCTTACGTAGCGGAATGGGAGCCGCGGCTCGCTAGCGAGATACGCGACTAGGCCGGGAAGCTCTTCCTCGGAAAGCGCGGAGAGCTCGACTGCATAGGTCGAAACCCCGCATGCCTCACCGACCAGTTGCTCCCACGCATTTCGCGACTCGTCGAAGACCCCCGTAGAGACGCCCATCGGATGGTGCGCGAACAGCGCGTTCGCGCCCGTGCGCGCGCTGCTGCTCACGATCGTGCTCACGGAGCCCACCGTATCGACTCCGGCCGTCGGACTACACAACCGGAACCTCCAGCCAGCCGGTCCGCCTCTGCAGTGCGGTCGAGTCCACGGGAACCCTGGTCGAGCGCATCGTGTTGGCTCGTGTAGCTCGGTAGCTCGGACTGCGCATCCGGGTCGATTCCATGCCCAAACCGGGTACCGAAACGGGTACCAAGATAAGCAAATATAACCTAAGCTACTCTGACGCAGTTTGATAAAAGCCCTGCAAATCGGCATGTACCAAACCACCCCAAAGCCACTCATAACCCTTTAGGTCAAGAACCCGAATGTCGACGTTCTGGCCCTTGCCGTAGATACTTGCACATCGCTTCACAGCCGATCGCGGCAGCGCAGGCGCGCAGACGCTGGGTGCGCCCGCTCGCGCCCAGCATGCCAACGCATAGCCATCCATCGTCATCCTCGCGGCATCGGCATTGCGGTCACGGGGAGGTCAGGTCCGAAAGCAGAGCCTCGATCAGCAGCTCCTCCGGCACAGCCTTTGAAAGTCCCTGGACGGCGCCGTCGAGGGTCGCCGGACGCGCCGTTGGCGCGGCGTGGCCGAGCTTGCCGAGAGCTTCGCATAGCGAGTCAACGTCGAATCGCCACGGTACGGCGCCGTACCTATCCTCGAGGTCCCGGAAGATCTGCACGCCCGCCTCGTCGAAGTCGCCGTGGTGGCGGATCTGTGCACCCGCGCGGTGGATGCAGGAGAACAACAGCCGGACCGCGTCGGATGGACGCCCGCCGGTGCAGACCAGCGGCGGACACGCCTCGCCGAGCGCCCGCTCGGCCGCGATCAGCACCGACGGGTTCTCGCAGCTAAAGCATGGGAGCCCCGACGGCCACCGCAGGTCGCTCACCGACAGCTGCCCATAGGTCAGGACGAGGTGAGTCCCACGGATCGCGCGGACAAGCTCCGCGGCGTCGCCCTCGCCGACCGCAGGCAGGTTCAGCACCGCGACGTTTGAGGAGATCGGGTCGACGACCACGTTCCAGGCCGACCAGACCGCTCGGGCGCCGATGTCCGGACCGAGCTCCGCTGCCGCCTCCAGCAGCGAGACCGCCAGTGCGTGCAGGGGGGTTCCGACATCCAGAGCGTGCGGATCGCCGTCGAGCAACTTCGCCGCGAGCACCGTGCGCTGCACGGGCTCAACAGCCGGGAGAGCGCCGACGACACGCAGCGCCCGCTCCACCAGCGGCCGCATGTCCGCATGAACCCGTCCCTGGCGACCTGCTTGATCGAACCACTCGGCTACCAAAGGCCGTGACTGGACTACTTCGTGCGACTCGAGCCAGGATCGGAACTCGGTCCGGAGTTCGAGCCGGGAGGCACGCTCGGCCGGCAGATCCCGCAGCGGCCGCCCGCCGACCCGCTCGTACTCGTGCCGCGGATCCAACCCGCACGCGCGGAGCGCGGCCTCGAACGTAGATAACGCGACCCGCAGCGTCTCACCAGGCAGCACCGGCCTCCTACGCGAGACCGACAGCAGGCCATCGAGCGCCAGCGCCTCGTCCGGCTTCAGGTCCGCGACTACAACCTTCGCATCCCCCGAGCCACCCCGCCGCTCACGCTTGTCGCGCGCGCAGAGCAGAGCCCGCCGCAGCGCCGGATCAAGCGCCGCGGCGCTCACACGAGCAGCTCGGCCTGCTCCAGTTCGCGCAGCACGTCTCCATCCCAGATGAACGGGATCGCGTGCACGCCGAAGGTGCCGTTCTCACGGTGCAGCTGGTAGATCGCGAGTTGTGGCACGGACCGATAGGTCCCCCACAGCTCATGCGATGTCATCACCAGGTCGAGGTCGAACGCGACGGTTGCCTCCAGCACGCGCTCGCGGGTCTCGTCATCGATCCCTGAGAGTGCCTCGTCAAGCATGATCAGGCGGGGCGCCTGGGTGTTGCCGTACAGTGCCGCCGCGGCCGCGAACAGTGGCAGGTGGATCAGCACCGACTGCTCCCCTCCTGAGCCGACCGCGTGGCGGCGTTTCGTCAGCCGGACGCTGCCGCTGTCGGTTTGCTCGTGAAGCCGGAACGCGAACCATTTGCGGTAGTCGAATGCATCCATCAGCGTGTCGGCCATCGGCTTCGGCTCTCCGGCGGTTCCATGCTCGCGCCGGGCGGTCTCGATCCGGCCTCTGAAGAACGCGACCAAGTCACGGCGCCCCTCCTCGCCGAGGTGTCGTACATCGCGTCGCAACAGCGCCAGCGCCGCGCGCTGGGTGTTCTGGTCATCGTCGAGCGGCTGCCACTCGAGCTGAACTTTCTTGCCGGCCGCCGTCGGGCTCCGCTCCAGCACCTTGTTCATCTGCTCGACGCGACCGCGCACCTCGTGGATCCGATGCCGCAGGTGATCGGCAATCTCCTCGACGAGCGCCTCGCTGAACACCCGGCGCTCCTCGACGGTCAGGATCTGCTCGCGGTCGGCGATCTCCGCGCTGAACGTCTGGAGTATCTGCGCGAGCGACTGCTCGCCACCACCTTCGGTGACGTGCACGAGCAGCAGCTCGTCGTCGCCTCGGGTCGCGTAAGCGCCCATGTCGGCCTCCGCCAGCTCCCGATCGAGCAGCTGGACTCCGCGCTGGACCTCGATGCCGAGCTCGCCTGTGGTGCTGCGCACCGAGAGCAGCTCCTGCGGAAGCGCGCGTGCGACCTCGAGCGTACGGGTGAAAGTCCAGCCGGCGGGCTGCTCAGCGTCGACGGGCACGGCGTCGCCGAGCACCGTCTGCAGGACCCCCGCTTGCGCCAGCTGCCTGAAGGCGATGCTTGCCGCCTCACGCCGCGCGCGCGTGGCCTCGTGCTCGCGTGCGCGTATGTCAGCGTCCCGTTCCAGCCCGGCGAGCGCGATCTGCGCCTGTTGTGCCGCGTCGCTCGCGTGGCGGTGTGTCGCCCTGATCGCCCGCAGCGCAGACACGACCTCCGCGTGCCGGCGACGAAGCTCCTCGCCGGTTGCGCCGAGCGCCTCCTCCCGCGCGGCGTGCTCGGCACAGAGACGATCCGACTCGGCCTGCTCATCCCGAGCGCGGCGATCCTGTTCGCCCGCCACCCGCTGGGCCTCTGACAGCCGCGTGGCGAACGTGGTCGCGGCCTGCGCCTCGCGATCGGCGAGCGCCCATGCGCTCCCGACTGCCGCCGCCGCGCCGGGGAGCTCGGCAGCCGCATCGCCGAGGCCGTCGAGCGCCGCCTCGTCGAGCGGCGTCGGCAACCCGTGCGCGGCTGCGTGCTCGCGCCGGGCGGCGTCGGCGGCGATTTCCGCGTCGGCGGCCATCCGCGCAGCGACGGACGCCTGCTCGTGTGCACGCACGGCCTCGGCCTCCAACGCCGAGGCGACTCTGACCGCATCGACCGCCGAGGCGATCGCGTCAACCGGTGGCAGCGCATCGAGTTCAGCGTCGAGCGTCGCGCGGCGCCGATCGACCTCGGCGATGCCAGCGTCGTGAGCCTCGATCTCCGCTTCGAGCGATGCGATCCGGTCTCGCAGCTCCGCGATCCGAGCCGCGCGGCGTGCCTCGCGCGCCGCCGCGCCGATGTGCTCGGCTCGATCCTTGCTGCCCCGACCGGCTAGCGGGCCGAGCTGGAATCGCCCGTCGAAGTCGACCCACGAACCGGTGTCGTGCTCACCCAGCCCGACGCTGCGAAGCAGCTCTGTCACGACCGCCTCGCCGACCGCTTGGTCGGGGACCGGCGCGAGCGCTTCGAGCAGCGACGCACCGGCCGCCGGTCGACCGCCCGCCAGCACCACGTCGGCGAGCGCCGGGTCCTCCAGCCGGCCACTCGGCGTCACCCACGCGTCGAGCAGGCCCGCGGCCTCCAGCGCAGCCTCCAGCCCACAGCGCCACTCCGCCGGAACACCGTCGTTGAAGTCGATCAACCGCCACATTGGAGCGCCTGTGCGCCCGGCGCGGTCAGCCCGCGTCCAAGCGGGCGGCTGGGGTCCGTCGTCGTGCGCGGCGGCGAGGCGTTCGATCTCGGTCTCGGTCGCGGCGACGGTTTCCGCCGCTGTCCGACGTACCGCCGCGAGTGTAGAACGCTCGTCGGCGGCCGACCGTCGCGCCCGCTCCACCACCGCCGTCAATGCGGGAGCGGCCGGCCGGCCGGCGAGCGCGAGCGCCAGCGTGAAGATGTCACTGTCACTATGCTGGACGCCCCCGCCTGACCCGTGGAGT
>CALAQT010000361.1 GCA_937888775.1 uncultured Actinomycetes bacterium
GGCCTCCCACGCCTCGTAGACCAGATCCTCGGCGCGGTACCGCGGCTCGGAAGCGTGCCGCTCGGCGCGGCTCGCGACCGCAGCGAGATCGTTCTCCACCCCAACACCAATACCGGCCCAGCCGGACGTCGCCGCTCGACATGACCGCTCCCCGCCTGGTCCATGGCGCCCCTACCCCGGTTTTCCGAACGAAACTTCTCGCTGCCCCGGTGGCCGGGATCATCGGTGCGGGCCGTTCGTGGACGGTGTGGATGATCTCGGTGTTGTCGATCCCGCGGAGATAGGCGGAGGTGATCCCGAGATCGGCATGGCCCAGTTGGCGCTGGATGACGACCAGCGAGATCCCCTCGCGGGACATCTCAACAGCGTGGGCGTGCCGCAGTTGATGCGGCGCGAATCGGCGGCGGACTCCGGCTGCCTGGGCAGCGTTGCGTAGCTGAGCGCGAACGCCGGCGGGCGCGCATGGCCGGCCGCGCGTCGGACCCCGCAGGATGCAGAACAGCGTGCCGACCGGCACGCTTGCGCGGACAGTGAGCCAGGGATCGAGATGCTCCCACGCCCAGCGGTCCATCCCGACCTCGCGCCGCTTGCCGCCTTTCCCTCGTCGAATCAGAACGGCGCCGCGGGCTCGGTCCAGATCGCTTTCGGTGAGGGCGAGCGCTTCGCTGACGCGCAGACCGGCCCGCCAGAGTACGACGATCAGCCCGCGCAGCCTCAAGCCGTCGGGATCATCGCCCGCGCAGCGCATCACGGCGATGATCTCCTCCACGGTCGGTGGGTCCGGCGGATAGCGCAGCCCCTTATTGCGCGGCGGGCGGCCCTGGTGAAAGCTGGACAGCGTCGCCGGCGACCGGCGACGGCCAGCGGAATCAAACAGGGGTGAGGATTCCATGGCGTCCTCCTTGAGACGATGATCGACTACACATCGTCTCGCCCCCGATCACACCGCAGGACCCACGCAGCTCGCGGCTCGGGAGGGCTCAGGCAAACGCGTCCAGCGGCACCCAAGCAGACAACTCGTGCCTGGCCAGCGTCGGTCCCGGGCGATCCAAAGCAGTCGTGCCCGTCGTCGCCATCCGGGCTGGCCCACGCCGCCCGGATCGTCACCGAAGCGGTCGCGCGCCGACGGTCACGCCGGAGGACGAATGCGATCGTCCGCGACCTGCGCGATTTCCGCGCAAATTAGGCCTGCGCGTCGTCGGCGGCCGGCTACTGCGGGCGGGCAATGCAGGAGCGATCGCCACACACGTGGACGCGTCTTCCGGGTGAACTGATGGCCAGGGGGAGCGAGGCGTTATTACAGCGATGCAGGCGCCGACCAAACGGGACCTCGAACCCCCGCTGCATCGTCCAGCGCGGAGCTGGCCCGGCGCGTTGAAGGATCGGCGGGGGCGGCTAGCCGCCCACACGCGCCAGCTGGCCACCGTCCACCGGGAGCAAGGCACCAGTGATGAATTTCGCCTCGTCGGAGTGCAGGAACAGGCTGGCGTAGGCAACGTCCCAACCGGTGCCCATGTGGGCGCGGAGCGGGACCATCGCGTCGCGCTGCGCGACTATCCGCTCGCGTGGGACGCCGAGGTGCGCGGCGCGAGCATCGACGGCCATTGGCGTGTCGAGCAGGCCGGGCATGATCGTGTTCACGCGGATGCCGTGTGCGGCGTTGTCGATCGCTAGCGACTGACTGAGGGCGTTGATCCCGGCCTTGGAGATCTTGTACGCGGTCAGTTGGACCGCAGAAGCGAGCGCTGCGATCGACGAGATGTTCACGATTGATCCGGACCGTTGCCCGCGCATCGTCGGCACTACGGCCTGACAGGACAGCAGGCAGCCTCTGAGGTTCACGGCCATGATCCGATCGAAGGACTCCTCGGTCAACGTGAGGGGATCGCTGTCACCGGCACCGATGCCGACGTTGTTCTGGAGGAAGTCGATCCGCCCCCAGGTCTCCACGCACGCGGTGGCCATAGCCGTGCAATCGGCTGCCCTGGTCCAATCGGCGCGCACGCACTCGGCGATGCCGTCGGCATCGGCGATCATCCTGGCCGTCTCCCGCGCGGACTCGCGGTCGCGGTCGGCGAGCAGCACCTTCGCGCCCTCGCGCGCGAACAAGATCGCCGCGGCGCGCCCGGTGCCGATGGTCTGGCCGTGGGACTGGCCTGCTCCGACGACGATCCCGGCCTTGCCCTCCAGCCTCATCCGTCGCTCCGCTGCTGGCGTGGCTGCGCGGCGGAGCCCAGTGCCTGCCAGCCGCTCGGCGGCTCCTCCTCGAGTTCCACACGGGTCGACTCGAGGAACCGGCTGACCATGTTGTAGTAGCTCACCAGCAGGATCACCTCGGCGGCTTCGCGCGGGCCATAGCGGTCGATGATCTGCTCGAGCGCATCGTCCGAAAGCCGTACTTCTCGGCTCATCTCATCGGCCACTCGGCAGATCAAGTTCGCCTCCTCATCGAGGCTGGAGACCGGCTCCTCGGTGGCGATCGCGTTGATCTCCTGGTCGGTGACGCCGGCGTTCCGCGCCAGCCGCTCGTGCTGGGCCCGCTCATAGCCCGCGCCGGTGGCGTGCGCCACCCGCAGCACCGCAATCTCCCGACGCCGCGGATCGAGGGAACTCGAGAGCACGGCGCCCCCGAGCTGCAGGAACGGCCGGAGCCCCCGGCGCGTGCCCGCAACCATCCGAAACACATTCAGCGGCGGCACCTTCCGGAGCAACTCGCGATCCTCGGGCGCGAGCTCGTCATCGGTAGGAAGCGGAATCCTCGGCGGCATCCAGGGCCTCCTTTTGGTTGTGAGACGAGCGGAGCCTATACCGCACCTCGCGAGCGCACCGGCGTCGGCGCCGCCACCGCGACACGCTCTTGCAGCTCGACGGCACGCTCGGTGAGGCGATCGTTGGCAGCGCCCGGCGACGGGTCGCTGGCGCCGCGCTCGGAGTGTCAGCACAGCTGACAAGCTCGCACTAGCAGCGGAGATGCTCGCGAAGCGATGAAAGCAGGCATGACCTCGCCACGCCCCAGCGTTCCGCCCTCGCCAACTCAGGGCCCAGCCGACACTGTTCGGACCGGCTGGGAGCTCGACCGGGACGGCCCGGCTCGGACCCCGGTCGTACGACCGGAATGTCGCCAAAGGAATCGTTAGCACCGAGCTGGCCGATCGCGCGGATCCGTCGCACCGGGAAATGCATCATTTCCGCGCAAGAGTATGAGCGAGTGTCGCGGTCGCGATTTGGCAGCGCCTGACAGTGGTAGGGTCCGGTAGTGCCGCGATCAGCCTCGGAAAGCTCATTGTCAGACGTGGCTCGGCGTCGCAAGATCGGTGCTCGGTTGGTGTTGGGGTGCTTGTGCAGCGCGGCGGGCGTCGTTGCGCTCCTGATCGCGGTAGCGCCGGCAAGCGGGCGGAGCCTCGTGAACTGCGGCCAGCACACCACCGTCAGAGACGTGGGGTGCAAAACGGCCCGGAAGCTCGTCAGCAGCGTGGACCATAAATGCCTCGGGTTCACCGGCAAGGTTTGCCGTGTCCGCGGCTTCGCGTGTGTCGTGCGGTCCGATGCGGGGCGCGCCGCGACACTGCGCTGCACCAAAGGGAACAAGCTGGTCCTCCGTAGGCTCCGTCGCCCCGTTGGCGTTGGCAGTTCAGGCCCGAATGGCCTCACGGACTGCACGCTCTATCTGCTGGACGACACGGGCCAGAACTTGACGGACCCTGGCACCACCCCGTCACCCATCGACGGCCGGGGGGTGCGGACCCTCCTAGGTCATGCAAGCGGTACCTACGGTTGCTTGATCACTACGAGCTATGAGCTGCACATCCCCGCCAAGGGCATCCATGGGACCGTCAACATGCGCATCGAAAACCCCCTGATCGGTAGCAATGAGTGGTCCTGCAACGCGACGGGTTCCTTCCGCTGCTTCGGTCCGCGAGACGGTTCGAATCTGCGCGGATCGAATCTCGTGGTCTTGTATTACGTCTGCATCCCGGGCGAGGACGTCAAGCAGCTCGGGAGGCACCTGCCTGGCTACTGCGGCGTACCCTGATCGCGTTTCAACCGCTCCAGCCGATCACGATGGCCAAGATCGTCGCGAACCGTTTGGCTAGATCAAGCAGCTAACCGCACGGCAACGAACGGCGGAAACAATGGCAACGTTGCCAAACCGACGTAGTCGTCGCGCTCGCTTTCGCCAGAGCGGGTCGCCCGCTCCATGGCGCTCTGGCGCTCCAGATCAACGGCATCCGCGCGATCGGCCAGCTCGGGTCTAACGATTCCTTTAGCGACGAAGGGATCGTCCGGCTCCGGCCATCGCCGCGCCGCGCCGCGCCGCGCCGCGCTTCGAGTTCGCCCAGGAGCATGCGCCGCCGGGCGTCTGCGCTCACGTCTCCTTGGCGACGCGTCCGAGCGTGCAGCGGCAAGGCAACCCGACTGCTCCTCGTCGTCCAAAGCAGAAGCGTGAGCCGGGCTTGTCCGTTCAGC
>CALAQT010000362.1 GCA_937888775.1 uncultured Actinomycetes bacterium
TGGCCGGGGCGCCGGGAACCTCGCGGATACCAGGGGATTCATGGTCGTAGCGTCCAGCGAGTCACCCCCAAACGACGAGGAGAGCCCAATCACCGCAAGCGCACGGCCGAGGGACGGAGGCATTGGGAATCGGCGATAATCGCCTCTGGAGATGGAGCCTTCCGACACCGCACACCCCGATTACTTCCACCGCGTCGTTGACTGCCAGTGGGCCTGTCCGGCGCACACCAACGTTCCCGAGTACATCCGGCTCATCGCCCAGGGCCGCTACACCGACGCCTACATGGTCAACCGGGAGTCCAATGTCTTCCCGGGGATCTTGGGCCGCACCTGCGACCGTCCCTGCGAGCCCGCCTGCCGCCGCGACCGGGTCGATGGCAAGCCGGTCGCCATCTGCCGCCTCAAGCGGGTCGCCGCCGATCTACGGGACGACATCTCTGACCGTCTCCCCATCATTCCCACCAGCAAGAACGGGAAGCGGGTCGCCTGCATCGGGGCCGGGCCCGCGTCATTGACCGTCGCCAACGATCTGCTTCCCGTGGGCTATGACGTCACCATCTTCGAGAAGCACGACAAGCCGGGTGGCCTCATGCGCACCAATATCCCTTCGTTCCGGCTCCCCGAGAAGGTCCTCGACGACGAGATCGCGGTCATCGTCGACATGGGCGCCGATGTCCGTTTCAACACCCCCGTCGCCAGCCTCAGAGACCTGCTGGGACAGGGCTATGACGCCGTATTCATCGGCAGCGGCGTGCCCCGCGGCAAGGAGCTAGAGCTTCCCGGCCGCCACGATGCTGATCCTGAGGATCCCCATATCCACATCGGCATCGATTGGTTGGAGTCGGTCGCCTTCGGCCACATCGATCGCATCGGCGAGCGCGTGCTCATCATCGGGGTCGGCAACACCGCCATGGACTGCTGTCGCAGTTCAAGGCGACTTGGCGGGCGCGACGTCAAGGTCATGGCTCGTCGTCCCCTCGCCTACTTCAAGGCGTCGCCGTGGGAACTCGAGGATGCCGAAGAAGAGGGCGTGGAGATCATCGTCAACCATGCCCCCGAGCGTTTCGTCATCGAGAAGGGCAAGCTCGTGGGCATGGAGTTCGAGCGGGTAGAGTGGGACGAGGGCGCTCGCCATTCGACCGTCATCGACACCGTGGTCATTCCCTGCGACGACGTCATCCTGGCTATCGGCCAGGAGAGCGCCTTCCCGTGGATCGAACGCGACCTGGGCATGGAGGTCGGCAAGTGGGATCTTCCCGTGGTCGATGAGGTGACCTTCGAGTCCACGCTTCCCGGCGTCTTCTTCGGCGGGGACGCCGCGTTCGGGCCCAAGAACATCATCTGGGCAGTTGCCCATGGTCATGAGGCGGCAATTTCCATTCACAACCACTGCAATCGTGTTGCCGTCACCACCCGCCCACCGCGAGGTATCACCCTGGTGAGTCAGAAGATGGGCCTGATCGAGTGGAGCTACCACAACGATTACAACCCCGCACTGCGTCAGAAGATGACCCATGTTGACCTGCTCAAGCGTTTCGAGCAGCTGAACACCGAAGTGGAGTTGGGTTTCACTGCAGAGCAGACGGTTCGTGAGGTGCAGCGTTGCCTCAACTGCGATGTACAGACCGTTTTGTCGGCGCCGCTGTGCATCGAGTGCGATGCCTGCATCGACGTGTGCCCGGTGCAGTGCCTGACCATCACCCACAACGGTACGGAGCAGGAACTGAGGCAGCGGGTTCTCGTTCCCGCCACCAACCTCGACCAGACGCTGTTCGTCTCCGAAGCCCTGCCTCAGACCGGTCGCGTGATGCTCAAGGACGAGAACATCTGCGTTCACTGCGGTCTCTGCGCCGAGCGCTGCCCCACCGCGGCCTGGGACATGCAGAAATCCGATGTGCTGCTGCCCTATGCGCTCACCGCGCTGCCCATGGCCGCGTCATGAGTACCGGAGTCACTCTGGCGCGGCCGGCCACGCGGGTCAACGATTTCGCCGTCAAACTAGCCAACGTCAATGGAACCGGCTCGGCCAGCGCCAACTCCTTGCTCATGCAGGCCATCTTCCGGATGGGGGTTCCGGTGTCGGGCAAGAACCTCTTCCCATCCAACATCCAGGGTCTGCCGACGTGGTACGAGATTCGCGTCAATGCCGACGGCTGGACCGCCAGAGCGCCGGAGTACGACCTCATGGTGGCCATGAATGCCCAGACGTATGACCAGGACATCCGCGAGGTCTGCAAGGGTGGCTACGTCCTCTACGACTCCACCTGGCCCCTGGATGCGCAGCTCCACCGTGACGACGTGACCTTTCTCGGGGTGCCGCTGGCCCAGTTGTGCAATGAGAAGTTCAAGACTCCTCGCGAGCGGATTCTGATGAAGAACATCGCCTACACGGGAACGCTGGTGGCCCTGCTGGGCATCGACATGGAACTGATCGCCGAGCTTCTCGACGAGAAATATGCGGGCAAGGCGAGGCTCCGCGATTCCAACCACGTGGCCCTGCGCTTGGGCTACGACCACGCCATCGGCAACTTCGATTGCCCGCTCGGATTGCGCCTCCAGCCTGTCGGTGAGACCGCCGACCGCATTCTCATCGACGGCAATACCGCTACCGCGCTGGGTTGTCTCTACGCCGGCGCCACGGTGGCGGCGTGGTACCCGATCACCCCGTCGACCTCGGTTATGGACGCCTTCACCCGTCTGTGCGAAAAGTATCGCCGCGATCCGCAAACCGGGCGCAACAACTTCATGACGCTTCAGGCCGAAGATGAACTGGCCGCCATCGGGATGGTGGTCGGTGCCAGCTGGAACGGCGCCCGAGCCTTCACCGCCACCGCCGGCCCTGGCATCTCCTTGATGAATGAGATCCTCGGCCTTGCTTACTACGCCGAGATTCCGGCAGTGGTCGTCGACGTGCAGCGGACCGGGCCCTCGACGGGAATGCCCACCCGCACGCAGCAGGCTGACCTCATGGAAGCCGCCTACGCCTCCCACGGCGACACCAAGCACATCCTCCTCTTCCCGGGCAATCCCACCGAGTGCTTTCATTTCGCCGTCCTGGCCTTTGACCTGGCGGAACGCTTCCAGACGCCGGTGCTGATGCTCAGCGACCTGGACATCGGTATGAACGACTGGGTGGTGCCCCGGTTGACCTGGGACGACAACTACACCCCCGATCGCGGCCGGGTGCTGGACGCCGCCGCCCTGGAGAACACCCTGGTCTTCCAGCGCTACAACAACTGGGACGAGGAGTTCGTTGCTGCCCGCACCCTCCCGGGAGTGAGTGAGCGAGGCGCCTACTTCGCCCGCGGGTCCGGGCACACCAGTGCCGGCGAATACACCGAGATCCCCGAGGAATACCAGGAGGTTGTCGACCGACTTGCGAAGAAGCACGCGGCCGCGGCCGCGCACACGCCCGAACCGATCATCGAAGGCACCCGTTCGCGCATCGGGGTCCTGACCATCGGGGGATGTGACCTCGCCGTCCGCGAAGCACTCTACGTGCTGCGCGAGCGCGACATCGCAGCCGACTTCATGCGAGTACGGGGATTCCCCTTCCACGCGGCGGTGAAGCAGTTCCTCGCCGAGCACGATACCGTCTTTGTTGTCGAGCAGAACCGTGATGCGCAGCTGCGCTCGCTGCTGACCCTCGAGACCGATGTTGAGAAGGAGAAGCTGCGCTCCATCCTCGTCTACGGCGGGTTTCCGCTCAGCGCCAAGAGCGTTGTCGACGGCGTGCTCGCCGAACTGGAGAAAGCGTAATGCCGTCGATCACCAAGCCCGTCGTCAATCACCCGGGCTTGCAGCGCAACAGCCTGGGCCTCACCGTTCGCGACTACGAAGGTTCAATGTCGACCCTGTGCGCAGGGTGCGGACACGACTCCATCACCGCGGCGCTGGTGCGGGCGCTGTGGGAGCTGGAAATGCCCCCGCACATGATCGCCAAGCTCTCCGGCATCGGCTGCTCCTCCAAGACCACCGCGTACTTCGCCGAGGGGGGGCACGGCTTCAACGGTGTGCACGGGCGGATGGCCACCCTCGCCACCGGGGCCAACGCCGCCAATCGCGATCTGCTCTATGTGGGCATCTCCGGCGACGGCGATTCCCTCTCCATCGGGATCGGTCACCTGGTCCACGCCATTCGCCGCAACGTCCAGCTGATGTACATCATCGAGAACAACGGGGTTTACGGTCTCACCAAGGGACAGTTCTCCGCCTCTGCGGACGTCGGCTCCAAGGCCAAGAAAGGCAAGCCCAATCAGTTCTCACCCATCGATCCCATGATGGTGGGGATGGCCATCGGGGCCACGTTCCTGGCCCGCAGCTTCTCCGGCGACAAGGAGCAGCTGGTGCCCATTCTCAAGGCGGCGGCGACTCATCGCGGCCTCGCTCTAATAGACGTAATCTCACCGTGCGTCACCTTCAACGATCACGAAGGCTCGACCAAGAGCTATCTCTTCACCCGGGAGCACGAGCTCAAGGCGACGGTCACCGACTTCATCGCCCCGGCGCCCGAGATCGTTGCCGCGGTACCCAACGATGGTGTGCGCCGCATCGCCATGCACGGTGGCAACGTGCTCAACTTCCGATCGGTTCCCGATGGCTACGACCCCACCGACCGGACCACGGTGAGCGCGTACCTCCAGGAACGGCACGCCGAAGGCGAGATCGTCACCGGCCTGCTCTACGTCGACGAGTCCACCGACGATATGCACGAACTCAACAACACCTCGGTGACCCCGCTGGTGCAGCTTCCATACTCGCAGCTGACGCCCGGAGCCGCGGAACTAGCCCGAATGCAGGACTCCTTCCGCTAGCCGTACTTCCCGGAAAGCGCCGAACAACCTTAGAGCATCGGATTGCGGATAGGAGGGGTCCTGCGGCTGATCCAGAAGTGGCTGGCCGCGGGGGTCGTCGTTGCCCTGCGTTCGACTGAAAGGAAGGCCGTCGGAGTCGGCTCGTGGCTGCCCTGGTTTGCGCTCCATCCAGGGGAGCCACCGCCGGTCGGCCGAGACCTCGTTTGTGACGCTCGCGCGGCTGGCCGGCGCCCGGGAGTTAGCCAGACCACGCGCTCTTTGCAAGCACCGCCCGCAACTCGCTGAGCGCTTGCTCGCGGTGCAGTCCGTTGGCGTCTGCAAGCGTTCGGTCTTTGCGACGCCGACTGGTGGATTCGCGCACTACGAGCAGCAGCGGCGGCAGCCGCCGGACGCTCGAGTTCAACGGGAAGCGCAACTCGTCGGCGGCCGTGTCGCGCGCTCGCTATCGCCCAAAGGCGAGCGCACTGGTTGCGGCCGGCGCGGGCTGTGTCTTGGGCATGGAATTGCCGTTCCACCGCTTGCGCTTACTTGTCCAGCGGTTGGGTGTCAAGTGGGATCGGGTCAGGTTC
>CALAQT010000363.1 GCA_937888775.1 uncultured Actinomycetes bacterium
TCCCGGCGTATGGGGCGTGGAACGTCGAGAAGGTGGCGATGGGAACTGGGGAGGCTCTCCCCGGCCCGACGGCCCTGCGGAGATGTGGCGGTCGGAGCGTCTCGTTCTATAACCGGCCTGCGCCGGGAAGTGGACGGGTGCTGGGTGGGCGTCGGAGGCGGCCGCACTACTGCTTGAGCCGACGGGACAACACAACCCGCGGTGAGGGAAGGGCCGCTGCTTCGTTCATGCGTCACGTATAGGGAAGGGCCGGTGAGTGCCACATCGTGGCTAGGACCGCCAAGCAGGATTCAGTCCGAGAACTACAGCGAACGCTCTACCGGGCGGCCAAGGCCGATCCCGGACGTAGGTTCCATGCGCTCTATGACAAGGTCTACCGCAGGGACGTCTTGGAGTTGGGCGTGGGAGTCGGTGCGCGCCAACAAAGGCGCGGCTGGCATTGACCGACAGACCATCGCCGACGTCGAGCGGTACGGCATCGCCAAGCTGTTCGACGAGCTGGCCGCGGATCTGAAGGACGGCAGTTATCGGCCGCTCGCGGCTCGCCGGGTGTTCATCCCGAAACCCGGCGGTTCGACCGAGCAAAGGCCGTTGTCGATCCCGACGGTCCGTGATCGCGTCGTTCAGGCGGCGTTGAAGACGGTGATCGAGCCGATCTTCGAGGCTGACATGCTCGAGTGCTCCTACGGGTTCCGGCCCAGGCGCTCGCAGCACGACGCGCTCCAGGTCCTCATTGATGAGGCGTGGGACGGCAGGCGATGGGTCGCAGAGTCGGACGTCTCGAACTGTTTCGGGGCGATTCCGCACGACGGGTTGATGTCGGCGATCGAGGAGCGGATCAGTGACCGTCATGTCCTGAAGCTCTTGCGCGCGATGTTGCGCTCAGGGGTCATGGAGGACGGGGCGGTCACGCGCGAGGTGACGGGAACCCCGCAAGGCGGCGTAATTTCGCCGTGCCTGTGCAACGTCTATCTGCACCGGCTTGACCGGCAGTGGGCAGACTGCGGGCATGGGGTTCTCGTTCGTTTCGCCGACTTATGCGGACATCCGCATAAATCGGCTTAAGTTCACCTCCAATTCTGCTGTTCACGACGTCAACGAACCGCCTCTGAGACGGTCCACTGACGGCGTTATGTTCATCGTGGCCCCGACGTCAACGACGTCAACGACGTCTGCTGCATGACTCCCCCGCAGCCAGTGCGCCCACGACGCGGCCGAGGCCGGACCAGCAGGCGCACGAGAGGACCTCGAGGCGGCTGCAGGCGCCATCCACAGCGGTTGCAAGAGGGAATCGGGCGGTCGACTGCACTGCTCCCACTGCAACGCTTCCTTCACTGCGCCGTTGACGTGCCCAGAGGAGCCGCCTAGAGCGGGACTTCGGTCGTTTCGGTCGTACGCGCTTACCGCGTCCCGGTCCCGCCGTCCACGCGCGTCGTCGCGTACATGTCAACGACAGCAATCGCCAGTGCTAGCCGGCCGTTTACACCAACGGGTGAACTTAAGCCGACTACTGGCTATCCATCTAAGCGGAGTAGCCTGGTCGGATGCCCCGCCCGGCCGCAGGAGTCCACTACCCGCGATCGCTCGGTGACTTCCAGGCGTGGTTCCGGACCGATGCCGACTGCTTGGATTATCTGGAGTGGCTGCGCCCATCGCTCCCCACAGCGCCAGCGCCAGCGCCAACGACGCCGAACCGCGTTTAACGCTTAGCGTGAAAATCCGCACCGTTACTAACTTCGGCTCCAACGGCCGCTTCGTGATCGTCTGGAAGTTCAACGCCGGACAAGAGGTGATCCATCCATGGTTCTCGGCCGGGACCCTCGCCGAGTCCGCGTTCCCCTTCGCGCCCGCCAGCTCCAGGCGAGTGATCGTCACGGTGGGGTAGCAGCGCAGCACACACCACCCCTGCCTGATGATGCCGTTCAGGCTAGATTCGAATATGACAGGTAGTTTGAAGTGCACCGTGCGGTCGCGGCCGACTGAAACCCGCTTTGGCCGCGCGCATTCAGCGAGGGCATGACCGTGAAGTCCACCTGTTAGGCTCTGGGGACGGGAATCGGGGAGCCACCGCTCGCTGAAGACCGGTACATCGCGTTGAGGAATAGCACGGTGGCCAACCCGAGCTCGCCGGGTGCTTGATTGATGCCGTGGCCGAGGGCTAGCTGGACGAGGTTGTCGACTGGAGCCCAATGGGGGTAACGTTCGTCCGCCTCCGGGGCTGGGAGGTCGCGCCGTTTGCCGCCCGTATAGATCCGCACGTCGCCCTGCACCGCGTCGAGCAGAATGTGGCCCGACTTGCCGAAGATCCTGTACTCGAGCAGCTCTTCTTGATCAGCGTAGACTGATCCGATCGTGCTCAGAGCGCCGATCGCGCCGCCGTGGAAGCGGACCGCGACGGCGTCGGCGAGATCCACCCGGAGCTCGAATGCCTCGGTGAATGCCGCGACCGTTTCCGGGATCAGTCCCGTCAGCCACATCAGCAGCGCGACCGCGTGCGTCAGCTGATTGTGCCCCTGGCCGCCTCCGGCGATTGCCGGGTCGCTGTATGTGCTGGCGGTGGGGGCGTTGACCACGTAGTGGAGCACGTCCCGGTACGGCTCAGGGTTGCCTCTATACAACTCGCGCACGATCGACGCAAAGAGGCAGGTGACGTGCTCGATCTCGCCGATAACGCCATTGGCAAGATGGTCGCGGAGATCGAGAAGTTGGCGGTTGTAGTGCCACGGGTAGCTGATCACGAGCTCGACCTCGTGCTGGCGCGCGAGTGCGATCAGCTCGTGGCAATGGTCGGGGTCCTGGACCATCGGCTTTTCGAGCAGGACGTGCACGCCCCGCGAAAGTGCGGCGCGGGCGCATTCGTAGTGAAACGCTGGAGGCACAGCGACCACGACAGCATCGGGTTCGGTTTCGTCAAGGAGCTGCTCGGCTGACTCGAAGCCTGCGGAGACACCGAACGCCTGGGCGGCAGCGGCACGATTCTGGCGGTTCGAATCGGCCAAGCCAACGATTGCAGCGGAATCGTTGCGCTGCAGAGCAGGCAGGTGGGCGTAGGTTGCCCACCATCCGCATCCGATCACCCCGACGCGTACCGTGTCAGTCACCGAGTCCGAAGATCCTGATCGCGTTCTCGCAGAACAAGGCGCGCTGCTCCGCCGGTGAGAAGTCGGAGATGATAGAGGCGTACGCGTCGATCACATCCCCGTAGGAGCTGAACAGGCGATCGACTGGCCAGTTCGTGCCGAAGAAGCTTCGCTCAGTTCCAAACGCCTCGACGCAGCCGAGCACCCACGGCCGGATCGAGTCGACCGTCCAGTTGTGGTCGCACTGTCCCAGGCCGGAGATCTTGATCACGGTGTTGTCGGCTCCTGCCAACAGGTGCAACCCTTGCCGCCACAGCTCGAAGTACTCGGCTGAGCGCTGCCGGGGGTAGCCGGCGTGATCGATGCAGAGCGTGATTGCCGGGAACCGGTCAGCGAGCTCGCGGGCGAGGCTGAAATCCTCGACCGCCGGATCGTCGCAGCAGACAAGTCCGTGCTCCTCGAGCAGCGCGTAGCCACGGAGCCAGCTCGGGTTCGACAGGTAATCGTCGTAGCGGAGGTCGCGGACGCCGCAGACGTTGGGGTATTCGGTGTGCTGTGCGAGCACGCATTCGGCGTCAGGCGCCGACAGGTTGATGCCGGCCACGATCCCGTTGGGGACTCCGAGCCGCTCGGAGAACGTCTGGATCCAGCGAGTCTCCTCGACCGGGTCGGTACTGCCGATCGCCGCTTGGACATGGATCACCTTTGCGACGTTGTGAAACCGGGTCTCGGCGATGAAGTCGTCGGCCCAATAGCGGATCGACTTAATTGCTTCGTAGTCGCCCAGCTCGGGATCCTCCGCGTCCGGCGTCAGCCATTCGTAGCGCAGCGCTCGGTTGCGCAGGTCGTGGAAGTGAACGTGAGCGTCTGTGAATGACGGAGCCGCGTGTGGCATCAGCGGGTTCCTGGGATGACGCCGAGGCGGGCTCCCCCGTCAACGTCGAGGGAGACGCCGGTTAGAAAGGAGGCGTGCTCGGAGACAAAGAACAGCACCGCGTCCGCGATGTCCGATTCGGTTGAGTTGCGTCCGAGCAGGTTGGTGCTGGCGGCGGCGGCTGTGATCTCCTCCGGTGATGCGCCGACATGCGCGACCTTCCAATCCAGCACCCTCTGACCCATGGGCGTTGTGGGACAGCCGACTGGGCAGATGCAGTTGACCGTCGTGTGGCTGGCGGCGAGCTCGGCGGCTAATGACTCGGTGAGGCCGATCAGTCCGAACTTGGAGGCGCAGTAGGCGGTCTGTCGGGCGAAGCCACGACGGCCGCAATCGGAGGAGATCGTGACGATTCGTCCGCGACCAGAGCGAGCGATGTGCGGGGCGGCGGCTTGTGAGACTAGAAACGCTCCCTTGAGGTTGATGTCGAGCGTGGAGTCCCAGTCCTCCTCGGTGACCTCCTCGAGCGGCTTGATGTGGAACACACCGGCGCTGATCACAAGCGTGTCGAGCGCCCCGAGTATGCGTACTGCCTCGTCCACCGCAGCGCTCACCTGGTCTGTCGAGCGGACGTCGGCCTGAATCGCGGCGACCCCGGGGAGCTCGTCAGCCACCTGCTCAAGCCGTTCCTGGTTGACGTCCAGGATTGCCACCCGGGAGCCCAGCGCCATCAGCCGTCGGCTGATCTCGACGCCGAAGCCAGAAGCGCCCCCGGTGACGAGCGCCTTTCTGTCCTCTGCCACCTGCATTGCTCTTCTCCTTCCTCGCGGCCTCAGCGCGCGATCGCTCGTGGTGATGAGTGACTGCTTGCCTGCACGGCCTCGGTCACGCGTACACTGCGCACGCCGTCCCAGCCGTCGGCGTGAAAATGCGCACCTCCGTGCACGGCGACGGCAAATGCCTCGAGTTGAAGCACGTACGGGCTCTGGCTCCTCGACAGCAGCTCATTGCCATCAGGTCCGATCAGCCTGCCCTCCGGCTGCATTGTCAGTGCCCCCTCCGCTGCGAGGCTGCCATCGGTTCCATGCACGACGATGCCATTCGGGTGTAGCTCGAATCTTCGCGTCACCTGTATGTCCGCAAGGCAGTCGCCGAAGGACATCGTGATCAGATCAATCTGATCCATCTGATCGGGCGTGGCATCTGTGATTGCGCTGATGCCGGCTGGTTCGCGGCCCAGCAACCAGCAGCAGAGATCGAGCACATGGACTCCTATGCCCATGATCGCGCCGCCGCCAGCGATCTGTGGATCGTTCTTCCAGGGAGCTAGAGAGGAGAGGTTGTTCATCCCCCAGCTCACGCGGATCAGTCTCGGCTCGCCGATGGCACCAGTCTCGAGCAGCCGCTTCAGCTCCCGGATCGCGGCGTGGTGCCGCACGTGAAAACCGACGCCAAGGACGAGCTCGCGACGGTCCGCGGCGCGAGCCATCTCGACCGCGTCGGCCTCCGTCAGCGCCATCGGCTTCTCGACGAGCACATGTTTGTTCGCGCCCAGCGCCGACAGCGTCTGAGAAGGGTGAAGCCCGTTGGGCGTGGCGATGTAGACGGCGTCGATCTCGTCGTCAGCGAGCATCTCATCGAAGCTCTGATAGATCCGGTCGATGGCGCAGTCGTGCGCAAGGCGCTTCGCATTCTCGGGGCTCCGGGCTGTGCATCCGATGACTTCGACCCCGGCGGCCTCATGCCCTGCTCTCGCCATCAGCTCCGAGATCTGGCCAGCGCCGACGATGCCAAGTTTCAGCGATTCGCTCATCCGAGCCACTCGCTCAGCACGTGACCGCTGCCGTGCCGCTGCCGGGCCGACCGTTCACTGCCGCGCAGCGCAGGGGCTCGCCGGATAGAAAACGAGTCGCCTCGAGCGCAACCTCACGCTGCAGCCGGACGCGCGCAGCATCGGAGAGCCAGGCGACGTGCGGAGTCGCCACCACGTTCGCGAAGCCCAGTAGCGGGTGATCTGCAGGCAAGGGCTCCGGCTCGAAGGTGTCGAGTCCGGCACCTTCGGGCCGGAGATCTTGATCACGCATCGCCTCGGCGATCAGCCGATGTGGTTGGGGTGTGGGGGGACTCATAAGATGACTTGACGACTAGGTGACCAGTAGTCTACAGTAGCGCACCGTGAACGACAAGTCGACCTATTTGGCCAGCTTCCGGACCACGCGAGTGTGGGTCGTCGCTGGCGAGAGGAGCGCATAGATGACTGGCGTCCCGGATCTCGACACACCGGAAGAAGTCACGTGACACGAGTAGTGAGCCTCACTACCTTCCCGGTGACCTACCGCGAGCCCAACGCCAACATGCAGCAGAGATACCTGCTGTTCGTACGCGCACGAACCGACGATGGTCTGAGCGGCTGGGGGGAGGCCGTCACACAATTCGGGCCGGCGACTCGGGCCACCGCCACACTCGTCGCGGACCTGGCGGACTTGGTCGTGGGCCGCAGCGCGCTTGACAACCTCGAGATCTGGCAGAAACTGCGCCAAACCACGTGGTGGTACGGCTATCGCGGCGGCATCGTCTCATTCGCGATCGCCGCGATCGACATGGCCCTCTGGGACCTCAAGGGAAAGCTGCTTGGACAATCCCTCAGCACGCTGCTGGGCGGGGCGCGACAGCCGCGCTTGCCAGCAATCGCAGCCACAATTACCTCCGACCGATCGCTCGAGGAAGAAGCTGAACTGCACGCCAACTACGTGCGCGATGGTGGCTTGATGGGCATCAAGGTCGGGCTCGGAGGTGCCGAAGGTAACAAGTTCGGAAGCGACGCCAAGCTTGATGCTCAACTCATCGGCCTGATTAGGGAGTCGATCGGGGCGGACGCTTTGCTTGCAGTCGATCGACTTCAGCGCCACCAATGGGACCTTCAGAGCGCGATCTGGCGAGCGGCAGCCTTCAGCGATCAGGACGTGAAATGGCTTGAAGAGCCATTCGAACCGACCGACGTCAATGGATTTCGCCACCTACGTTCACGCAGCGACCTAATGCTCGCGGGGGGTGAGAGAGAATGGGACGAAGCTGGCTATACGGAACTAATCGAGCGTGAGGTCGTCGACGTCGTCGGGTGCGATCCCGGGCGGGCGAATGGCGTCACCGGGCTGGTTCGCGTGATCGAGATGATCGAGCGCGGCAGTCTGTGGTTCAACTCGCATTCGTGGTCCAGCGCGGTCAACACGGCCGCGTCGATCGCGCTATCGGCTTCCACCACACGCTGCCTGTGCCAAGAGATCAAGCCGGTCCCGAGTCCGATGCAGGAAGAGCTAATCGCCGAACCGTTCATCATCACAGACGGATGGATCGAGGTGCCGACCGCGCCAGGGCTCGGAGTCGAGCCCGACGAAGCCGTGCTGCGCAAATACGACGCCGCAACCGTAAGATAGGCCAAGCGGGACGCGAAGCGATGCGACTGGTTAGCTACGAGCGCAATGGCGTCTGGCGGCCCGGAATTCTGCTGGAGGCCAAAGTCGTTGACGTGGATGCTGCCGCCCGTCTCGCCGGACTTGATGGCGATGTCCCGGCAGGAGCCGATTGGAGCTCTCGGGCAGTGATCCAGTCCAGTCCTCAAACGCGAGAGGCGTTGCTCACCGCAGCGACGGAACTCATTGCCGGCGCCGAGGCCGTCACGGAGATCCGGTTGGGACCGCCGATTCCGGACCCAGACAAGATTCTCTGTATGGGGCTCAACTATCGCGATCACGCCGACGAAGCACAGCTGCCACTACCGATCGTGCCGCTGTTCTTCGCAAAGTTCCGCAACTCGCTAATCGGGCCTGAGGACGAGATTGTTCTCCCGCCCACGAGCGAACAGATCGACTATGAGGCGGAGCTGGCAGTCGTCATCGGCAAGCGTTGTCGCCGCGTTGCCCCAGAGGATGCCCTCGCTTATTAATACGTAGTCGGCGCGATGGCGTTCAACGACGTGAGCGCGCGCGATCTCCAGATGCAGGTCAGCCAGTGGACGGTCGGAAAGGCGATCGACACCTTTGCTCCATGTGGGCCAGCGCTCGTCACGATGATGGTGTTCACCGTGCCTGAAGCGGATCGCATTCCTCAGTCAGACTATGACGCTTGAGCCGGGCGACATCATCGCCACCGGGACACCAGCCGGCGTCGGGATGGCTCACGATCCACGGGTCTGGCTGCGCGACGGTGACGTGGTCGAGATCGAGATCGACGAGATCGGGACGCTGCGCAACCGCGTACGCGCTGCCGACGTGAGAAGTGCTTCCAAGGTACGCGATTCGTTCACTGGAGCCAGCTCTGTCCCCGGCGGGGCGTAACGCGGCCAAACCCCGGCGGACGGACCGGAGGTCGTTGTGAGTCTTCGTAGCGGCATCGTCGCTGAGTCGGCCTTGAGCAGCAACAGCTTCCAATCCGCAAACCCCGGCCGCGATGTTCAGCGGGTCGGCACAGCGCGCTTCCTTGGCCAGGACGTAGCGAAGATCCACGATCCCGTCTGGGGAGTCACGGGTAGCCTCGGCGACAGCCAGTGCTATCTCGGCGTGCTGGGGAAGGTGGCCGCCATCCAGACCGCGCTGTCGAAGCGGGTGCGCAGCGACGATCTGGCCGTGCGGCTGATCGCGCCGGCGTACACGATCGGCGTCTCGGACGGGCAGCTCAACGGCACGCCCTGCATGCGCTTCTCGTTGATCGGCCGTGAGCTCGTCAACGAGAGTGTCGACCTGCACCTGAACGCCAACGGCATTGCCGGGCTGATCGCCGTCGTTGCGTGCGATAAGCCTCCGGTCGGAACGTTAGCCGCGATCCTTGAGCACAACGCGCCCGCGGTGCTGCTGTCCGACGGATCGATCAAGCCCGGCGCCGACCCGCAGACCGGAGAGCGGATCGACTTGGTGACGGGCTTCCAGTTCGCTGGGGACCCCGACCGGGCCACCCGCGCCCGCATCGCGATGCATGCCTGCCCAGGCCAGGGCAGCTGCGGCGGCATGTTCACCTACAACACGATGCAGACCTTCATCGCTGTGCTCGGTATGGAGCCGCTGCAGATGGTCGCTCCGCCGTCCGACGACCCTCGCCGCCTGAAGGAGTTCCCGGACCAGCTGATCGACTGCCTGGTCGCGATGACCGACGGCGGGATCACTCCTCGCGACATCGTCACGCCGTCGTCGCTGCGCAACGCGCTGACGGTCACGATCGCGATGGGCGGATCGACCAATGTGCTGCTACACAGCGTCGAGATCGCGCGTGCCGCCGGGTTCGACCTCTGGGACGACGTGCTCAGCTACAGCGAGTTCAACGCACTCTCGCGCCGACTGCCCGTGCTCGTCAACCTGCGCCCGTTCGGCTACTACTCGATGGTCGACATTGATGCCAAGGGTGGCCTGCAGGTGATCGTCAAGGAGCTGCTCGAAGCCGGCCTGCTCGACGGCGAGGCGCTGACCTGCACCGGCGAGACTCTTGCCGAGCAGGTCAGCCGTCTCGATCCCCCGGCGCCCGATGGCGACGTGATCCATTCCGTTGCCGAGCCGTTCAAGGACACCGGCGGGCTGCGGTTGCTGCACGGAAACCTGGCGCCCGATGGCGGCGCGGTGCTGAAGATCGCAGGCATCGAGGGCGGACTCCGGGACGGCGTCTTCCGCGGCCGGGCGCGCGTTTTCAACAGCGAGCGCCGTCTGATCGAGGCGCTCGAGCAGGACCCCAACTCGTTCGCCGACCACGACATGGTCGTGATCCGCTACGAGGGCCCACGCGGGGCCCCCGGAATGCCGGAGCTACTCGACCCGACGTCGCGGATCACTGCCCTTTGCCGCCAGCGCAACACAACGATCGCGCTGATGACGGACGCACGCTTCTCGGGCGGGTCGGTCGGGCTCGTGATCGGCCACGTCGCGCCGGAGGCGTTCCTCGGGGGCCCGATCGCGCTCATCGAGGACGGCGACACGATCGTTGTCGACATTAACGCGGACCGCCTGGACTGCGCAGAGCTCGACGACGCGGACGAGGCCGCGCGCCGCGCGAATGCGTGGCGAGCCGCGGTCGACGCCAACGGCGGGGTCCACCCGGACGTGACACCGGTCTCGAGCCGCGTACTGAAGCGGATGCGCACGTCCGCGCGGGCGGCGCTGCGCGGCGCCGGCATGGCGACGGGTTAGCGACCGCACGGCCGCGCAACCGGTAAGCACAGGCCTGCTCTAGATCCGCGACGAGCATCTCGAGCGTCACTACTCCCCTGCTCGAGGCGGCGAGCACGGACGACTTTCGCGCCACGGTGCCAACGTCGGCGAGCTGCTGGCTCTCGCCCGGGCCGACCACGTCGCGCGTCCCCCCCGGCGCTTCCGGTCTGAACGACCTCGTACGCCCGGCGGCTGAAGGCGACGCTCTGCGCGCGGCGCTGGAGCGCGGGCCGCTCACCGTGCCACCAGCCTATTGATCCCTGCGGCGATCTCGGGGCGGGCAGCGCCCGCGGTTGTGCTCGCGCTCGGCTCGCTCACGAGCATCATTCGTCGGCGGCCCGCCGAGCGGTCCGGCGGTCACCGTCGACGACGGAGGCCAGCTCCTGGACTTCAACCCGGAATTGTGCGACTCGTACGCGTGCCGGGTGATCCTCGCCGCCAAGCTCCCGATGGCGCTCGCCTGCTTCCCGTTGCAGGCCGCTGGGAATCGTTGCGAGCAATCCGGCATCCGAATCGCTGGTGCAGAGGACCGCGGCCGAGCGGATCGAGCAGCGGACCGACCCCTGAGAGCGGGGGTCGAAGACGAACCCCACGACACCCCGGTGTCGGGGTGTGTCATCCGCCAAGCGTGCGGGGGGGCATGTGGGTTGCCTAGGCCTAGGCGCGGGCACCGCTCGCCCGCCGTCACCGGCACCACGCCTATCCGCTTTTCGCGCCCTGAGTGGGTTATTCGAGCGCGCCGAGCAGCTCGCCGCGGCCGGGGAGCGCCGTGCGGAGCAAGCCGATGAGGCGCGCAGGCCGCTGTCGATCGCGCCGATCGCGCCGATCGCGCCGATCGCGCCGAGCAGCAGTCGCGCGGCGAGCGTGCCGAGCTCGAGCGCCGGCTAGGCGAGCAGCGCGACGGGCGCCAGGCTGCCGAGGCACGGTCGCGCGCAGGCGGCTCTGGACGCCGAGCAGCGCCCTGCGCGCCCAGCTGGAGAAGGACCTCACCGGCACCGCAGCACCGGTTCGAGGCCGCGGAGAAGGCGCGCGACACCGCGATCAAGACCCTCGAACAGGCCGCCGCCACCCGCGGAACCGCGTCACGCAAAGCCGCAGCGGTAGCAGGAGGCTTCCGGCTGGTCGCGAATTAGGTAGCGAGAAGCGACGTTTCCGCTACTGACGAGTGCCGAAAGGCGGCCCCTCGGGGGGCTACAGCACTTCGCCAACGTCGTCGAACGCGGTGGCGGCGCGGATGTAGCGGCGCAGTACGGGGAGGTCCTTGTGCCGTGAGACGTTGGCGATCTTGCGCTCCTCGACGCCGGCGGCCGCTGCCGCGGTTACATACCCGGCGCGCAGCGAGTGCCCGGAGAGCTGCTCGGGCCCGAGCCCGGCGGCCTTCGAGCGGCGCTTAACGATCAACGCGACCGACTGGCCGGTGAGCCGCTCGGCGCCGACGATGTCGCCGCGGCGCATCCGGCGGAATACCGGGCCGCGGTGGATCCCCGCCGCCTCGAGCCACGCCCGCAACGCCCGGACCGCGCACCTGTCGTTTCCCGCGCGCGCATACGGAACGGCCACTGTCGCTCCTGCCCGCTCCTGATCGGTCTTCGATGAGGCGATCCTCACCAGCAGCCCGCGGGCGGTGGTGAACTCGAGGTGCTCGACGTCGAGGGTGACGAGCTCCGAGCGTCTGAGCGCGGCGGCGAACCCGAGCAGCAGCAGCGCCCGGTCGCGCAGCCCGGCGAGGGTGGAGGTGTCGAGCTCGGCGAGGACCTGTTCGAGCGGGGAGAGGTCGAGCGGCGCGGCCCTGCGCTCGGGTGCGGTGCCGTGCCGGCGGCGGATCCCCGATAGGACCTGCGCGACCGCGCCCGAGTCGCATGGGTTCGGATGGTCCTGCGCGCGGTGCGCGGCGGCGATCGCCGCCGCCCGACGCCCGATCGTGACGGGCCGGAACCCGCGGTCGGCTTCGGCGGCCAGGAACGCCGCGACCGCGGCCGGCGCGGCCGGAATCGCGGGGACGCCGCGCTCCGAGCACCAGTCGGCGAACACCCGCCAGTCGCTCTCGTAGGCGCGGCGGGTCGCCGGCGCCAGCGCGCTCTGCGCGTAGCGCTCGGCGCTGCGCAGCTCGCGCTCGAGCTCCGCCGGGGCGCCAGCTGCTCGGGGGATCGGAAGCGGTCTCTCAGACACGTTTAGTAGCGATAATCAGGCTTCTCGCTACCTAATTCGCGGTCGTCGTGAAGACGCCTTCCAGGCGGGAGTCATACTGCCGCCAATCGGGGCGCCGGCGGTCGGATCGATCGCCCAGAGAACACCGCCTTTGCACCGACGTCGACGCCGCGACGCGTCGTCCGGGCTTGTGCTTGGTGAGGTGTCCGGCGCTATGCGATCTCGTAGGTCTTGAGGACCTCGTCGCCGTGATGGTTGATGATCTTCACGGCGATGGTTCCGGTTGCTGGCGGATCAAAGGGGCGGCTGCGGGTTCTGTAGAGCGATGCCCATGCGTCCTCGTTGATCTCGGCCTTGAGCGCTTGGCGTAGTCGTTTGTAAGGGTCGTTGGCGCCGGTGAAGTAGGCATCACGTACGAAGAAGCTTTCGCCGTTGTAGTTGTTGTCGATGAACCAGCAGGCGATCGCGTCTGTGTCATCGGAGCGGATCTCTCCGGTCGTCGGGTCGTAGACGTCGACGCCGCGTACTTCCACCTCGATCATGCCGTCGCTGGTGCGATGGATCTGCAAGTCGGGCTCGCCGAAGACCGTGAACAGGTTCCCGGCGCCGGTCTGCTTCAGTAGGTCTTCGCCCATCGAGAGATCAGGGTTCATGCGTACGAGCAGCACAGGCAGCCTTCCGAACTTGCGCTCCTCCGCCGTGACTGCCCATCCTCCGCCGGTGTCGGGCCGGAACTCGTGCGCGGTTTCCGGGCTCGCGGCGTCGAAGGCGAACCCGCAGACGAGTAGGAGGTCGAAGCCGACTCCCTTGACGGCCTCCTTGGCCGCCTCACGAACGTGATCGGCGCCGACCGTGCCGTACTCGGGTCCGAGCGACACGGCAACCTGGCGGATCTCGCCGTCGATGTCTGTGAACGTGCCCCGGGCGGCGATCCACTCACCGGCGAACGGCTCCAATGAGTCGAACTGCAATCGCTGCTCCCGGACCTGATTCTGAACTCCGGCCTTGAGTAGGTTGGCCAGCACCGTTGCTTCGAAGGATTCTGTTGAGGTCGGCACGTCCTCAGCATCTGGCGCGGTTTCCTCCGAGATCACGCGGTGCGGCGAGAGGCTCTCGACGGTGAACGGTCCGCAGACACGGACGATTCGGCGGTCTTTGTACGGCTGGTCGAAGAGCAGCTCCTGGTCGCTGTGGCGAGCAATCGCCTGCTCAAGCTCCGTCCGCGGCATGCCTTCGCGGATGTCGGGGTTTTGGGCGATATCGCGCAGCATGATGTGCGGGACCCGCCTGTAGACGAAACCCTTGCGGACGTCGTTGGCGAACACCGTCTGTGCTAAGGGGCGGCGTGTGATCTCCTCTTCCTTACGAGCTCCGGCGGGTGAGTCTGCGAGTAGGTAGTACGGCAGCCTGAGAGCGGCCAGTCGTGTGCGCGTCAGCGCCACGGCGACGCGGGAGGTGTCGATCGCGATCCAGCGCCGTCCCCACTCCTCCGCGACGACGGCAGTCGTCCCGCTGCCGTTGGTGGGGTCGAGCACCAGGTCGCCAGGGTCGGTTGTCATGAGGAGGCAGCGTTGAACGACCTTTGTATTGGTCTGGACTACGTACACCTTCGGATCACCGAATCCCGAGATCGCGGTGTCCTCCCAAACATTTGTGACCGGGAATGCCTTGAAGTCGTCGAGATAACGGATGTACGTCAGCGTGTTGCCAACGACGCCGACTCTGCCGGCGATCAGAAGTCGCTGCATGCCTTCCTCATTGGTCTTCCACCGGCTGTTACCCGGCGTGAACTGGCGATCGCCGATCTCGACGGGATACCAGGAGGACGCCCCTTCGCCTTTCTCTCGGCCAGCACTCTGGCTGGTGAGATTGTCGTGTCGAAAAACGCGAGCGTCCGTTGGGATCACGGCGGGGTTGGCTCGCTCCTCTGGACTAAGCGGCCGTCGGCGCGCGTCCGCCTCCTCAAGGTGCCCGTACTGACCACCTCCGAGACCGCCGACCTCCTTCTCGCGGTACAGGGCTCGGTACTTCGTCTCGCTCCGGTCCTTGGCGTACCACAGGATGTAGTCGACGACGCCCGGCAGGTAGTCACCCGTCGCGCCGCTCGTCTTCCGGAACGTGATGAGGCTGATGAAGTTTTCGGCGCCAAACACCTCATCAAGCAAGCTGCGTACCAGATGTACGTTTTCGTCACCGATCTGAACGAAGACCGAGCCCGAGCCGGTCAGGAGCTCCCGCGACACGGTCAGGCGGTCCCGGAGGTACGCGAGGTAGCTTTGGATGCCGTCCTTCCACGTGTCGCGAAAGGCGCGGATCTGCTCGGGCTGGCGGCTTACGTGGTCAAGCTTGCCGTCGCGTACTTCGCGATTCTGGGTGGACACCTGCCAGTTCGACCCGAACCCGATCCCGTATGGCGGATCGATGAAGATCGTCTGCACCTTGCCGCGGAGGCCCTCCTTCTCGGCCAGCGACGTCATGACTAGCAGTGAGTCGCCGAGGATCAGGCGGTTGGACCAGTTCTGCTGGTGCCTGTAGAAGTCAACGAGGTCCTCGAACTCGATGCCGTTGAAGTCGTCGAAGAGGCTGAGCTCTGGCTCGGGTTCGCCCGCAGCGGCGGTCTGGCGGAGGTTCTCGATGAGGACGCGTGGTTGGATCTTCTCCTGAATGTAGATAGGGACCGTCGGCACCGCGAGGTCCTGTGCGTCCTGCTCGTCCTTCCCGCGCCAAACGAGCTGCGGGTCGAGCGACGGATCGCGTGGGTAGAGCGTCGGCCTCGGGCGCTTCTCGTCCTCGTCGACGAACCCCCGCAGCTCGTTCGTCGGGATGTTCGCGCGCTTGTCGTTATGACGAATCACCTCAACGGGGATAGGTCCCGACGCCTTGTTTTTCGCCCCCCTTGGCGGCGTCATGCCGGGACCGGCTCCTTGATCGCCTGATGGATGAACTCTCGGATCGCCGACTGCACGGCCCACGGATCGCCGATCTCGATGAACTGCCAGCGCCCGAACTCGCCGAGGTTGTTGACGGCCGGCACCCACAGGGTGCGAGCCGCCTCGCACTTCGCCTTCTTGGTATCGAGCACCTGTCCGGAGACCTCGACAATGAGGTTGAGGAGGTCCTTCTCGCCGTGGCCGTCGTCAATGCGCACGATGAAGTCGGGGAGGAACTCGTGAGCTTGCCCTTCGCGGGTGTAGGGGATCGCGAATCCCAAGTGGTCGTTCTTGACGTACGCGCGCACCTCATCCATCTCCTCGAGCCGCTCGGCCACCGTGTGCTCCCATCCTGAGTCGGCGACGACATCGGAGACGTGACACCGCTCAGGGGCTGTGGGCATGACGCTCTTCGACGTGTCGAAGTCGACCGCGCGCGTTGAACCGACGCGATCGTAGGGGGCGAGCCTTGCTATCAGCCGCCGTCGTCCCTCGTCGGCGCGCACGATCGCGGTCTGAATGTGTTCGCTGGCGCGTTCGGCGAGCTGGGCGAGCAGGAGCATCTGAACGAAGGTGTTGTCCTTGAGCGAGACGCAGGTGTCGAGCCAGTCGCGTGAGATACGGAGCAGCTGTGGGAACAGCCAGGGCTGGTCGGGGTAGTAGCGCTCGAGGACGCGCTTTGCGATCGCAAAGGCGACCTCTTGCGGGCGACGCTGACGCAAATCGTCGAGCGTATGTGTGGTTCTCTGGCCCACGATCGGATGCACGTCAGTCTTGGAGGGCACGTCCTTCGTCGAGAGCGTCAAGCGGCTGGCGTCGGTGAACTTCGCGGCAAGGCGCTGTCCTTCGAGCTCGTGTCGATATCCGATCACGCGCGGGAACGTGATCTCTAGATCGGCGCGGTCCTCGAGAGCGCGGACGCGGTGCACTCTTGCCGGTGGGGCTGGCCCGTCGCTGCCGCTGGCGGGGATGAAGCTGAAGGGCACGCCGTAGACCTCGGCGTACTCGGGCACGAACTTTCCGTCGTCGCCGACAGCGTAGGAGCGTCGGCGAAGCCCGCGGCCGACAACCTGCTCGCAGAGGAGCTGCGTTCCAAACGCACGGACGCCGAGGATGTGCGTCACCGTGTTGGCGTCCCAGCCTTCGGTGAGCATCGAGACAGAGACCACGCAGCGGACATGCTCTCCGAGCCGGCCGGGCTTACCGACCGTGTTCATGATCTCGCGCATGAGGTCCTCGTCCGTGAGCTCCTCGGCGTCACGGCCCGGGAAGCGTAGGCGGAATTCTTCTTTGAAGTGCTCGATTTCCGCGGCGGCAGCCTTCTTGAATTCGACAGACATTCCCTCGCCTGAGTCGAGCTGCGCGGAGTCCACGACGATGCTGTTCGGCCGGGCGAGCCGGTTGCCGTCCTCGTCGACGTTGGAGAAGAGGGGCAGCGCACCCTTGACCGCGACCGTCTCGCCATCATTCCCGACTTGGCGGTCCCAGCCGGAGATCCAGTCGTAAACAAGCTTCGAGACGCTCGTGTTGTTGCAGACGACGATGAAGACCGGCGGGGTGCTGCCGGCCTGGTGCTCGGTCTCCATCGCCTGCCACTGTTCGAAGGAATGCTCGTAGTTCGCATACAGCGTGCGAAGCGCGGCCTCGAGAGCCGCTGGGAGTCGGCGCTGGTCGGTGAGGTTCTGTTGGCGAACGCCTCGCTTCGGGAGGTCTTTACGGATGTGCGCCCAGAGGTTGCGGAATATCGGGGTCTCGGCACCCGTGTTGTCCGAGACAGGGACGCGTGGCACCTTGACGAGCCCAGCTTCGATCGCGTCGATGAGCGCGAAGTCCGAGACCACCCAGGGGAACAGGCGGGCCTCCGGATAGCCTGAGCCTGCGAGGAAGAACGGCGTGGCAGACAGGTCGTAGACCGTCTTGATGCCGTACTTGGCGTTGATCGCCTCTAGACCACCGATCCAGACGCGCGCCTCCTCCTCGCGCTCCTTGACCTCTTGCTTGCTCTCGGCGGTACGTGCGTCTGGGAGGAAGTCTTCGGCCTCGCCGCCGACGCGATGGCGGTAACAGTGATGGGCCTCGTCGTTGATGACGATGATCCCGTTCTTGCTTCCGAGTGTCCGACAGACTCGGCGAGCCATCTGGTCCGGGGTCTCCTGAAGCGGATTTCTGGCTCCCGCGCGGCCGGCGAGCACCTGTTTTGTGACCTTCGGTGCTCCTGAACGGTCGCGCAGCAGGAAACCGTGAAAGTTGGTCACGACGATGCGCGCCTGACCAAGCAGCTCGTGTCCGCCGGGCGGGATCAGGTCGCGCTCGCGGTAGTAGTTGTCCGGGCTTTCGGGCAACAGGACGCGTAGGCGGTCTCGGATCGTGATTCCAGGCGAGATCAGCAGGAAGGCATCGGAGAAGCGAGCGTCCTGCTTGTTGGCAGTCTTATTGAGCGCCTGCCAGGCGATCAGCATCGCCATGACCACCGTTTTGCCGGTCCCGGTCGCCATCTTGACCGCGACGCGGAACAGGCCGGGATTGGCGTCGTCAGCCGCCTGGCGCAGGAAGTTCGTGATCCACGCATCCTGGTGGGCAGCCTTGTTGATGATCTCGCCGATGTAGATCGCTGTCTCGGCCGCCTCGATCTGGGCGAAGAACAGCTTGCGATCCCTCGTCGTATCGGTCCAGTATTCGAGCAGTCGTCGCGTTGTCGGGGTCACGCCCGGCCATCCGCCACGGCGCCAGACGCCGACGCGTTCGCGGATCTGGTTGATCGTCCGGTTCTCCTCGATGCGGTCCGAGGTCCACTCGGTCTCGAACTGCAGCTGATCGCCACCCCGCTTGCTCTTGGGGATCGGAATGAAGTACGACGAGACCCTTCGGCCTTGGACGATCTCATTCGTGATCCCGTCACGCTCGAATTTCCAGTGACTCTTCGGCTCGTCGAACGGCGAGTTCAGGATGGGGTTGTCGATGACGGCGTCAGCCATGATCTATCGGTAGCGGTTCACGCGCCAGAGCCGCGCGGCTGGTGCCAAGGCTAACGCGGCATCCGCAGGGCTTGATCGAATGGCTCGCTGGACTTCTCGATGAATGTCTCCATTTTGTATATCTCTCCGGTATACTCTCTTGCGTGAAGGTGTTGAGCGGTTCTCGACCGAACTACAGACGTTTGCGGTGAACTCGCTGATCTCGTGGGATCGCGTCGACGCGGAGGGCTGCGCCCGCAGTTCGAGTGGGATGAGCAGAACGAGGAGAAGCTGCTGCGCAACCACAACGTCTCCGCGGTCGAGGCCGAGCAGTGCTTCGCCAATCCGCACAGCAAGCGCCGCCACGGCGACGATCTGCTGATGCTCGGAGTCACCGATGGTGGACGGCTGCTGTTTCTCGTTTATGAGCAGAAAGCCGACGGAGTGGTGCGCGTCTACAGCGCCCGCGAAATGACCGACAAGGAACGGCGGACCTACCGCCAGCAGGTACGATGAGCCCCGATCGCCGAGACGAGCTGCTCGAGCGGGATTGGTCGGCCGCGTGGGAGGCGCTGCCGGAGGCGCCTGCGCTAGTCGCGCGACCCAAGACGGCGCAGATCACGCTGCGGCTTCCGAGCAGCATGCTCACTCGTATTAAGCGGGTTGCTGCTGAGCGGTCGCTGGCCTACCACCCGCTGGTTCGCTCCTGGCTTCTGGACGCTCTGCGAGAGGGCGTGGTCCCCGCCGGCGAGCTGCCCACCGAGCCGCAGGTGGAGCAGCTGAACGTCAAGCTCGACCAGGACCTGCTCGATGCGGTGAAGACGCGCGCACACGAGCTCGGGCGTCCCTACCATCGTCTGGTTCGCGAATGGGTCGACGCCGCGCTGGTCGCCGAGGAGAAGCGGCTCGGGCTGGCGGAGGCGTTGGCCGCCCGTCCTGGTATTAAGGACCTCATGGTGCTCTTGCTGCACGCTGCCGACGCGCGCAGCCACGACGCCGTGCGTGGGATCACCCGCCTGCAGAAGCTGCTGTTCGTGCTCGAGGAGACGGTCGGTGCGCAGGGTGCCGGGTTCTACGCCTACAACTACGGGCCTTTCAACGAGGGCGTCAATGACGCGGTGCAGGCGTTGCGGCTTGCGGGCTTCCTCAAGGGAACGGAGGAGGCGGCTCCTGCGGGGCCGCCATCGTTTGCCGAGATGATGGCTACCGCCGTCGACCGTGCTGGCCCGCGCAGCGACTCGCAGGTTGAGGAGTTTGAGCTCAGCGACCAGGGGCACAAGGCGGCGGAGCGTCTTCGACAGTCGAGCCGCGCCTATGAGGAGCTGTTTGTGCGGATTCAGGACCTTCGCGCCCAGTGGGACACGCCTGATCTCGTCGAACGCGTGTACGAGACCTGGCCCGAGTACGCCAAGGAGTCGCTGATCAAAGACGAGGTGGCGGCTCGTCGAGCCCGGCGGCGGTCACGGAGATGATGAGCAGAGCGCCGCTGCATCACGTCGTGCGGGTCCGGACCTCCGATGACCTTGAGTTTCTGCGGGCGGGAATCATGGACGAGGTCCTGATCAACGCCAACCAGCTGGAAAACAGTCCGGAGAGCACTGCGGCGGCGCTGCGGCGGACCGCGCTGCCGTTCAGCGTCGATCCCATGCTCTACCGGTTTCAGAAGCCTGGGTGGTGGCGCAACCACAAGGGAGAGACCAAGCGCAACTACGCCCGCCTGGGCAAGCTCTATGTCGAGGGCACCAGTATCGAGCTTCCTGCTGGACCGCTCGTCGATGTTGTCCCCACCGATCAGGAATGGCGTGTGCTCGCGTGCAACGCCATCAGCTATCAGCGCTCGCGGCTTGACATGCCAACGCAGCTCGACCTCCTCTCCAACGAGCTGCCCCACGAGCTTCATCCTGTTCGCCTCAACGCGCCTGCCCTGGTGTCTGACTCAGAGGCCGAGGACCGCGCCAACCGTCTGCTCGCCGAGGCCAGCGTCGACGCCGCGCAGGAGCCGGTCGCGGTATCGGTGATCGTCCCGCTGCAGCGGCTGGTCGACCCGCGTCAACTCGATCGGTTGCTGGGGTCCCTGCTGAGAGATGGAGTCAGCTCCTACTTCGTCTGGACGCCCGGGGTGACCGAGGAGCGCCTGCTCGCCGACCACACCGTGTTCGCTGGCCTGCTCAAGCTGATCTCAGGCCTCGTCGAGCGCGGGATCCCAGTCGGTCACCTGCACGGCGGCTACGTAATCGCCGCGCTGCACGATGCCGGGATCGCCGCGCTGGTCCATCATTTCGGCTGGGTCGATCGCGGCGAACCTGCCCAGCAGAGCGGCGGCGGTCCACGCTCCTGCCAAACCTACGTCCCGTCCGTCCGGCACTGCCTTCGCTTCGACCGGGCCTACCAGCTCGGCCGATCCCTCGATGCCGCCGACTACGCCGAGCGCTACTGCGGCTGCGCGTTCTGCGCGGGAGCCTTCGCTAACGGCCAACACCCGCTGGATCTCCTGCTCGAGCAGCGGACCGTCACCGTCGGCGCCAGCGAGCGGCACACGCCCACCGCCCGCGCCGTAGCGCTCAACACCTGGCACCACCTTCTCTCCCGCCGCAAAGAGATCGAGGCCTTCAACGCGTACACCGCTGTCGAGGTGATCGACCGGGACATCCGCCGCGCTGCCGCGCTCACCGGTGACCGCGATACTGGCCGGTTCAGCCGACTCGCGGACGAGCTGCGCGTCGGCTGACCTCCACCCGACCGGAAAGTCCAGCACGCCCGGCTGAGGCCGCTCGGGAGCGGAGCGCGGGGCACCGGAGCGCCCCGTGTCGCGGGGGTGCGGGTCGGCGCGAGCAGCTGGCGGACATGCTCGGCGCTGACATCCATCCCGTGTAGAACGTCGGTCGTATGACAGTGGGGCGATCCGTTTCGGCGGCGGCGCGGTTCGCGGGAGGGCTACGAAGCACGGCCCGATGATGGGCAGCGTCGTCGGCGGCGGCGCCGAATAGCAACAGCGTGAACAGAGTCGCGAGCCGTGCTCGCGCTGCGCGCGAGCTCGACGCCGGGCTACGCGCCCGCAGCTGCACCGCCGCCGGGGAGGGCGACGTGTCGTCCGAGGCCTCCCGGGGCGTCGAGGAGGCGCCAGGGCTGACTGCCGTCCTCGAGGTTCTCCGCGACGTGTCGCAGATCCCTCCTGGCGGCCCGTGAAAGGGTCGAGCGAGGGTTGCAGATCGCGTGAGCGTTCTGGCTACATCAGATAGGTGCCCGTTCGCCGCGACCAGGCTCCCCGTAAAGAAGCGCCTTCCGCCGTGATAACTGTGGTGTGAGTGCACCTTCTGCTCAGAGTCGGCGCGCGAGCCGGGCCGGACGCGTCGTAGACCGTCGTCGTCGACGACGCCCGTCGGGGCTGGCGTGCGCGCGGGCGCTGGTCTCAGAAGATGCGTGTGAGGGCGTACTACAAACGGGGCCCATACAAGGCGGTAAAGGATGTGGAGCCCTCTCGCACCCGACCGCCTAGATCCCTACCTCCCGGTGCACGGGCGACCGTCGAGCTGCTGCGCGCTTGCAGCCACGCTCAGGCTCACCATCGACCTCGGCCAAAGGTGCAACGGCTGCGCGGTTACCGCAGCCGTCTCGGCGCCGTTGTCTTGTTGGCGGTCATCTTCGTCCTCGCGCCGTCCGCCATCTGGCTCCTGGCCATGTTCGCGCCGTGCGTCACGCTTGCTCAGGCGGGGTGGCTCCCGCCGAGCTTCTTGCGCGGACCGTGGGCTCCGCCGGCGCGCTGTCCATGCCACGAGCATCGCGATCGAGGCGAGCAGCTCGCCCCTTGCCCGCCGCCGATCCGCTCACTGACAAACGAGTGGGACGATCCACTGACATCAGCCGGGATTCCCACTGACATCTGTAGAACGTCGGTCGAATGACAGCGCCGGACGAGCACCGTCGGCGGCCAGCTCCTGAACTCGCTTTCCGCGCAAACCACGGGCCGCCGGCTCGAGCCGCGAGATCCCTGTCAGAGCACCGAAGCGGGTCCCGCCGGCATCGGTCGATCGCTGCTGGCCCGCTCGGCCGGCGGGTCTCCGACCGGCGTGGACGACGCGGTAGGTCGGGCAATACCCTGTCCACTCATGCCGATTCCGGACTACCAGACGCTCATGCTGCCCGTCCTGCGGCTTCTCGCCGATGGCGCCGAGCACACGGCCGGCTCCGCCATCGAGGCGCTGTCGGACGAGTTTCAGCTCACCTCGGCGGAGCGGGAGCAGCTGGTCGGCAGCCAGCGGATCGGCCTCATGGCGAGTCGTGTCCATTGGGCGATGACCTATCTCGCCCAGGCCGGCCTGGCCAACCCGAGCAGCCGAGGTCACCGCCCCTCGGGGCTCTCCTCGACGACGGACCAGTCAAGGCGGGTAATGGGGAACGGTTCGCCGCGCCGGCGGCGGTCAGCCCTTGGGGTTGTGTGTGGCCAGCGATTGCGCGGCCAAGGCTCGTCGCCAAAGAGAGAGCGGGCCTTGCGGCCCGCTCTCGGTGATTCTTGTCGGCCATGACATTCCCGTGCGGTGGGTTCAGTCTCCGCCGTGAGGCTGGTTAGCGTTGTCTCCTGCCGCCTCTGGGCTCGGACGCTGTGTTGTGATCGAGTAGGCGAACCTTTTTGACCTAAACGCAATCTGAAATGGGGCTCCGTCCCTCCAAGCGCTCTTAGCTGCCAGGAAGAGGACCGCACAGCTCGTCAGATTTCGAAGAAGCACGCCGATCGCGATCAAGATCGCGATGGCGTCCATGTTCGTCTACCGGTCTGACCGTTTCGTCATAGGCCTGCCTTCTGAGCCGTTGTTCGGGAAGGGACGACTCCAAAGGATTGTCCCACCCGGCGTAACAAAAGGCAAAATCTCCGATAGCTCGGTCGAGGCCCGGCCGAGTAGCTTGGTTTCGCCCGGACGTTTCTCAGGCCGTCGGGCTATGTGCGCCACATGGCGCCTGGGATCGAGCCGGCGATGGGCGTCTCTTGGCTGGCGAGTAACGGGGTTCTCCCAACCAAGAGGCATCCGAGACTCGGCCTACGATCGCGAGTGCATGCCCGTCGACCGACCACCCCGCGCGCCAGCCGCACGCATCAGCTCGCAAATCACGCAGACGATCCTCAACTGGATCGAGCAGAACGTCCAGTACGGAATCACCCACCTCGCGAATCTCTACCTTGAAACAGAAGTCCATCCCGGACACCGCGAGGCCCTATCCGAACTCGAAGGGCGCTACGGCCTGGAAGCCGGCGAGCTCGTCACACCCTACGTGTCTCGCCTCTTGGTGATCGGCAAAGGGCGCGCGCGGACCAGTCGGATCGCCAGGATGGTGCCCGTGGAGTCATTGGGCGTCGACCAGCTCGTTCGCCAATTGCAACCCAGCGACGAGGCGCACATCTTCTTGGAGTGCCTCCCCGAGCCCGAGCTCGTAACCGCGCTTGAGCTCGGTGGGCGGAGCCTCGCTGATCAGCGTGGCGAGCATCCTGACTTGTTCGGTTATCTGGAGAGGGTGTTCCGTGCCCGCGGTCTGCCGTACACCGCGTCCGCAACAGACGGCATCCAGTGGGTCGGGGAACGAGCGGTTCGCAAGCACGCGATCGAGCCCGCACTCGCAGCGCTCGCTGATCCGCGCCTCGCCAACGCGAGTGAGGAGTTCGACAAGGCACGCGGGCACCTGCGACGCGGCGAGCTCAAGGACGCGGGCAAGTGGGCCGGCGACGCGGTCGAGACGACGATGGCGATCCTGCTCGGCGCGCACGGCCACCCCCAGCCGCAGACCAAGCACGGCACCGATCTCGTGCAAGCCAAACATCTCTTCGATCAGCTCCAGAGCACCGCCGTCGGCCTTCTCACCGAGGATCGCGACAAGGAGCTGATCTACGCCCCGATGAAGGTGCGCAACGCCTGCGGCCACGGGGCCGGCGCAAACCCGAGACCACCCGATCGGGCCTATGTGGAGGCGGGCGTTGCGGCCGCTGCTGTAGCGATCGCCTACCTGGCCTCCAAGCTGCCGTGAGTCTCCCTGCGATCGCGACCCCTGCGACCCTCGGCGCCGACGACCGCGACGTCGGCCTCGGAGCGGCGGCGGAGCGGTTCGCGCGCACGACGCTGAGAAAGAGCGCGCAGACGCAGCGGACCTATGCCGGCGCCTACCGTCGTTTCGCTGCCTGGCTGAGCGTCTACACCGGCCTTCCTGATCCGCCGCTGAGTGCGTTCGGCGCCGATGCGCTCGCGGCCTACCTCGACGAGCTCGAGGACCAGGGTCGCGCACCGGGCACGATCAAGAAGGAGCGCGCTGCGCTCAACCGCCTGGCCAAGTATCTCCACACGCTCGGAGCGATCGACGCCACGGCGATCCTGCTCGTCGAAGGCACCGCGCTGGATGACCGCGAGCGCACCCGCGACGCGCTCGACCGCGACACCTGGGAGCGGGTCAAGGCGATCGCCCGCGCGCGCCTGAACGCCTCGCCCCGCAACCGCGCGACGCGCATCGCGGCGCTGCGGGATCTCTGCCTGATCCTGCTGCTCGGCGACCAAGGTCTGCGCTCCGAGGAGGCCCGCTCCGCCCGCTTCGACGCGATCTTCATCCGCGGTTCGGCGGGATCCCGGCCCTGGCTGCGCGTGACCGGCAAGGGGTCGAAGCTGCGCGAGCTACCACTCGCCACCGAAACCGCCGAAGCGCTCGCCGACTGGGAAGCCAACCGGCCCGCCGAGCTCGACGAAGACCCGGTTCTGCTCCCGCGCCTGGGTCGCCCCCGCCACGAGCAGGCCAACCGCTGGGATCGCTCGCAACTGACGTTCCCGCGCGCGGGTGGTCAGCTCTCCGGGCAAGGGCTCTCAGACATCGTCAAGCCGCTGATGCTCGCTGCCGGCGTCGCCCCAGAGCTGGCGCACCCGCACGTGCTCAGGCACACCTACGGCTCGCTGTACATGGCCCACCCCCGCGCCGAGCTCTCTCGCCTGCAGCGCCTCATGGGCCACGCCTCTCCCGAGACGACCACGGTCTATGTCCACCACGACCGCCAGGCGCTCGAGGACGACCTCGCCGACCGCGAACGCGAACCCTCAGCGCTCGCTGCGGCCGCGCTGCGGCGGGCGCAGCGCCGCGACCGCGCGGGCGCGTAGAGCGCCGTGCTCGGCGCCGATGTCGGCGCTACCGCTCGCGCATGAGGGACTTGAACGCGACGGTGATCGGGTCTTCGGTGTGCGTACCTCGGGATCGTTCGGCAGGAACTCGTTTAGGTCCGCGCACGGCTGGCGCGTGACCGGGTGGCGCTCGCGCTGGCGGGCCGCTGGCGACGTGGGGGTCGCTGGGCGACCCGACCCGGCAAGTACGCTTGCGTCGTGCGGCTGGAGAAGCTTTTCAGGAACCCGATCATCGAGGCAGTCGAGAAGGGTGGGCTCGCGCCGAGGGAGTGCACTTTCGATTTCAACGACGACGGCGGGTGCTGCATCACCCGCGGGCCGTCCGGGTCCTCTTTCGTAGTGGAGGGTCCGTTCGGCCGCCACACGACCACGACGGTCGTCGGGGAGGGTGCGCCCCAGCAACTCGAAGCCTTCGCCTGGGCGACCGTAGTAGAACGGGTCGAGCGGTGGGCCCGGGACGTCAAGCGGGACGTCGATACGCCCGACCTCTTGGCAGAGCTCCAACGCGAGCGGGAGATCCTGACGGGCACTCGCTACGAGGCGGCGGGGAACACGCCCTTCTCGCCGGAGGAGTTAGCGCAGATCGCTGAGCAACTCCGAGAGATCAAGGTGTACATGAGCAGGGCGCACGCGCTCTCCGAGGTGCAGATGCTGCACCTAGAAGCGAAGCTCGACGACATCGCAGCGGCCGCCGGTCGTATGGGTCGGAAGGACTGGGCGCTCTGGGTCAGCGGCGCGCTGCTGGGTGCGTTCGTCCAGGGGATCCTGCCCCCAGAAGTTGTGCAGCACATCATCAGGATGACGGTCGAAGGCCTCGGCTACCTCCTCGGCGGAGGGGGAACCCCGCCGCTGCTCCCGCCTATGGGGTAGTTAGCCGGGCGGCAACGTGTCAGCCTGGCTGGTCCGTGAGCGCGTCCAGCTCGTCATCGAGAACCGCGAGCCATTCGCGCTTACCTATTCGCTCGCGATCGACGCCGCTGGACGAAACCCCCGCGAGATGATGTTGGCCTGGTTCAGTGCTCCGTTCGTCCTGGATGCAGGCGCGTACTCGGCCGAGCCGCACGCCCGCCCGGGACGAGAAAAGCAGCGACGCCCAGTCACCTCCGGCACTGCCGCTCACGGAGGGAGAGGAACAGCGAGGACCCGTTCGCACAAGCCCTCGACCGTGTTCGCAGAGCCTTGGCGCTTTGAGACGCGCTCGGGGCCGCAGCCGGCGCGCGGACTGAGGCCGCTGTACTGGCCGGTGGTAGATGGCGAGACGACGGCCTCGGCACGGCGCTTGAGCTCCGCCATTGCCTGCGTGCCGCGCTGGTCCCGGGATCGGTGTTCTTGTGCAGGATCCGGAGCGGGTGATCAGCCTCATGCGCCCCAGGTGTTTCACACGTCCGGCAGAGCTCGTTGGCGCGGCCTGGTGGCCACCGACGCTACTTCGGCGTCAGCTGCCAGGGATCCAGCTCCACGGTGAACGGTTACCGGGCCACTGGGCGTGCGCCCAGCTGAAGAAGTCCTGGTCGTCATCGAGCTCGATCGTGCGACGTTGCTGGCCGCAAATCACCCAGGGTTGATCGGGGTCGTGTTCGACGACCGAAAAGCTATACATGCGCACGAACGCATGTTCGCATTTATCGTAGACGTCTCGTCTGCCTTGTCTTCGCCCCGTCCGCGTCGGCTCGCTCGTAGCTGTAGGGCGTCTCCTAGCGGCTCGTTTGGCGCTGCCGTTCAGATGAGGCCCGACTCTTCAGCGACGCAAGAGCCCGACAGAAGCATTTCAAACCAATATGTAGAACGTCGGTCGAATGACAGCGGCGGACGAGCACCGGCAGCGGTCAGCTCCAGAGCTCGCTTTCCGCGCGTTGCAGGGCAGTCGGGATCACGCCCGAGATGCCCGTCGCGGA